>NZ_JALKBZ010000039.1 GCF_023227765.1 Fuchsiella alkaliacetigena | reverse complement strand
GTCTAATTAATTACTCAATTAAATTAACTTCAGAATAAATATGATATTATTTTTTCACTTAATCGTGCTTTAATGAAGATTTTCTTTATTAAAGAAGGAACTTCTTTATTTATTGTGGAAAAACTAAACCATAACCAAAAATAAATTACATTAACTGAGGATAATACAAACCTATAAACCTTTAGCAGGAGATATATTATTATGGAGTGGAAAAAAGTAGAAAACAGCATTTTTTCTTTACGTGATATACTTTCTTACTTGTTACCTGGACTAATTAGCATTTTATCAATGGAATTGTTCTTTGATTTGCAATCACAAAAATTAATTCAAAGATTACCTGATGATAGTTTTATAATTATTATTATTTACTTTTTTTTAGCATATTTTTTAGGAATCTTATGTAACATTATTGCTCGCAAATTTTTATTTACTTCTGTGTGCATATTTAAAGATCCTTTTGAAGATATATTAAACTCAAATTCAAAAAGTTTCTCTGATGTTTTTATAAAAAAATTAAAATATAAAATGAAAGACATATTAGGAGAAAACATTATTAAGCAAGAAAATGATAAAAATATAATATATCTATGCTGGAGATATATTCAAAATTTTGGTCATAATCTAGGTTTTTCTTATCTATTTAGATTAGTAACTTTATTTGATATGTGTGCTAGTTTGTTCATAGCTAATTTTTTCTTATCGCTAGCCTTATTCTTTACAGGTGAATTTTTTTTGGGGCTGATAGGATCTGCAACTACAATATTTTTATATAAACAAGGTTATTATGAATATAGAAAAGAATTTGGAGAAAACATTTTAAGAATCTTTTATACTATTTCAGAAAAGGAGTAATTACATAATGAATAATAATAAAGTTTATTATTTTGCCTATGGTTCTAACATGAGTAAAGAAAGATTAGAAAAAAGAATATCAAAAGTTAAAACTATGGGAAAAGCAAAATTACCTAATTACAAATTAGTAATTAATAAAGAAGGAAATGATGGTTCCGGGAAAGCTAATATAGTGTACTCTTTAGATAATGAAGTTTGGGGAGTGTTTTATGAGTTAGAAAAAAGCAAACTAGAAAAGCTTGATTCTTACGAGCCTAATTATGAAAGAATAAATGTTGAAATAGTAAATGATTTAAGTGAGTCATTAAATGCTATAACTTATATTTCTACTAAGACCACTGATGAAAAGCCTTTTGAATGGTATAAACAACACATTTTAAAAGGAGCCTATGAACATAATCTGCCTAATGATTATACGAAAAAATTAGAACAAATTGAAACAAAATAAAAACCAGTGACGCCCCCCCTATTGATATTGTCTTAATAAAGTGTTTTAATTTAACAACTCCCCAATGTAAACCAGTGCTATTTAATTTTCTTATATATTTAGATATATCCTCTTATTATCCTAAGCTTCTTCATTCTCTCTAAATGAACTATAAATATCTTCTGATAATAAATCCATTAGTTTATCTCTAAATTCCTCATTCTTTAGCACTCTACCGTAGAATTCTTGATTTTTAGCATAAGAATCTACTACGGCATCATCAAACTCTTCCTCATAAACTAATCTCCAATCATCTTGTGGATTAGCTTTAGCTTTAATTTTTAACTGCTCACTATTTTTTAATCTATTTATTATTTGATTTATGGCTATTTCTTCAGATTCACTAAAGTTAGTTTGGAATCTTTGGTTAAGCTTTTCGATTATTACACTTAAGCGTTCCTTTTCTTCGTTTTGAGCACCGCCACCTGAAACAACAACTCCTACTGAACCATCTCCTTCTAAGGATAGATCTTCTTTTCCCATTTCTTCTAGCTTATAATACTCTAAAACTACCTTATCAGTTATATCTACAGAGCCTGTCTGTTCTACATCTATCTTCTGAACCAAAGATCTAAGGTAGATATTTAGTTTATGTAGCTCTTCGTCTTTGATCGGAGCTATTTGTAGTATTAACATATAAAGGTTGATGAACTTTTTGCTCTTATTCCTAAAGTCAATTTTCTCTTCTCTACTTAGTTCGTTAATTCTTTCTACTGAGTTATCTAGAAGGCTATTCAGTCTTTGGGCAACATCATTACCAGGATTATCTTTATAGTACAGCTCTACATACTTATCTATATCAGCCTTATTAATCAGCATACTATCCATTATTTCATCTTGGAGGGTGTAGATTTCGTTAGGGTCTATATCATCTTTTAAGGTAGTGGCTTCATAATAAGGCTCAAAAGCTTTCTTTATATCTTCTGGGTCATTAACGAAGTCTAAAACGAAGGTGTCCTCTTTGCCACTACAGGTACGGTTTAATCTAGATAAGGTCTGCACAGCAGTTAATCCATTTAGTTTTTTATCAACAAACATAGTATGAAGCTTAGGCTGATCAAAGCCGGTCTGAAACTTATTAGCTACTATTAATACTCGATACTCTTCTTTATCAAACTCTTTGCGAATTGAAGAGGAGATTTCATTCATATTATTTTCTGTATAGTCTAAGCCATCATCTTTTACCGTTCCGGAAAAGGCTACTAGTGTTTTCATCCCTTGATAGCCATTTTCTTTGATATATTTATCGAAGGCTAACTTGTATCTGACAGCGTGTAGCCTAGAAGAGGTTACTAGCATTGCTTTAGCTTCGCCACCAATTTTATTTCTAGTTGAACTTCTGTAATGCTCAATCATTATTTCAGTCTTTTGGGAGATATTATGAGGATGAAGGCTAACATATTTAGCTATTTCTTTACTTCCTTTCCGCTTCTTTATCTCTGGGTCTTCTTTTACTTGCTTATTTACTTTATAATACATTTTATAGGTCATGTAGTTTTCGAGAACATCTAGGATAAAGCCTTCTTCGATTGCCTGTTTCATGCTGTATATATGAAAGGCTTGAGGATCTCCTTCTTGATTAGTAGTTCCAAATAGCTTTAAGGTGCTTCCTTTGGGGGTAGCTGTAAAGGCAAAGATGCTAATGCTTTGTACATCTTGCACTTTAGCTAACTCTTCATTGATCTTATCTTCTGCATCTTTAGTATTTTCTTCTGCTTGTCGGTCTAGCCTGCTTGCTTCTTCTAGTGATAAGCTTTCTTTTAAGGATAACATATTCTTCCCTGTTGAGCCTGAATGAGCTTCATCTATTACAATAGCATAGTTTTTATCTTTAGTTCCAGCGACTTTATCTAAGATATAAGAGAATTTTTGAATGGTGCTGATTATAATTTTAGTTCCCTTATTTAGTTCATCTGCTAGTTGGGTAGAGTCTTTATCTATTTTAGCTACCATTCCGATCTTATGATCTATTTGATAGATTGAGTTTTGAAGCTGTCTATCTAAAATAAGTCTGTCGGTGATTACTATTACTCCATCAAAGATTACTTGATCGTTCTTATTATGGAGGCTAGACAGTCTATGAGCTAACCAGGTGATAGAGTAGGTCTTTCCTGAGCCAGCACTATGCTGAATTAAGTATCTCTCTCCTGTACCTTTTTGCTTAACATCAGCTAATACTTTTCGTACTGCATCTAGTTGATGGTAACGAGGGAAGATTAATTTTTCTTCTTTTTCAACATTACCTGCTTGGTCTGTTTTTTCTTCTACGTCTATAAAGATAAACTTTTGGAGTATTTCTAGTAAGCTATCTTTTTGCAGTAACTCTTCCCAGATATAATGAGTTCTCACTTTACCTTCGACCGGTGGGTTTCCTGCCCCGCCCTTATGCCCTTTATTAAAGGGAAGAAAGAAGGTGTCAGCTCCATTTAATCTAGTTGTCATATAGGCTTCTTCGGTATCCATAGCAAAGCAGACTATTGCTCTTTGCTTAAACTTAAATAGCTTCTCATTAGGCTTTCTAGTAGTTCTAAGCTGTTTGATAGCTTTTTCGTAGCTTTGACCTGTTAATGGATTTTTAAGCTCAAAGACGATAATTGGAAGTCCATTTAAGAAGATCACTAGGTCTATTCTCTTACTGTCTTGATAGTTTAGCTCTTCAATAACTGAAAAGATATTTTGTTGATAGAGTTTATTTAGCCTTTGATTAAAGGAAGTAGGTGGCTTAAAGTAAGCAAGATCTAGTTTAATCCCATAATCTTTAATTCCGTGCTTAATTACATCTATCATGCTTCTTCTAGCTAACTCTTTATTTAGGCGAAGAATTATCTTTTGTTTATAGTTAGCTCCGTGGATTTCTTGTAGTTTAGCCATCTTCTTTTCTTGGGTAGTTTCTAAGAAGTTAAAGAGCATTTCTTTATCTAGAGCATGGTGTTTATCATAGTTATAATTAGAGCTGGCAAGATAGCCATTTTCTTCAGTAAGATGATCCTTAATTACTGTTTGAAACTTCTCTTCTTTTAAAATATCTGGAGTTATCATTTTACTCACCACCTTCCTCATAGTCTCTTAAGTCAATCTTACCTGTTACTGCTTCGTAGATTAGTGATTTCTTGTAGGCTTTGTATTTGTCGATTGACTCTTCTGTTTTTTGGATTAAGTTGTTGATTTGGGTTGTTTTTTGGTCAAGGTAACTTACTATTTTATTTTGAATTTGAAAACCTGGTTTTACAATCGGAATATTTATTAATTTTTCTTTTGTTAAGTGTGCAATACTAACTTGATTTACTATTGCATTAAAGTATCTTTTCTTACCTAGAAACATAAAGTAATATAGATGATATTTAGAAATCTCATTTTTCAAAAAACTAATTTTATGTACAGAATTTTGAATAAAACATTCTTCTATTTCTTCATTCCATATAGTTGATCTACCTACTTCTCCTCCCTCACAAACCAGCATATCATTTTTACTTAATTGATATTTTTTCATTTCTGCCTTAGAAAACCACATTTTTTCAATTTCAGATAAATCTAATTTATTCCAAAGAATATTCTTGGCTTTCAAATAAGGTTTGTAAAAATAATTTGGTTTTTTCTCATTTTGAAGCATTTTACCTAATTCAATATGAGCAATATATTTTAATTTAACTTTCTTAAAATACTCAGGTATCTCACCTATCCACTCAAACCCACTATCTTCCATTTCTATCTCATCGACTAATTCTCCAGCTTCATTCAAATATTTATCACCAATCTTTGCTTTAGTAACTGCTTCTGTAATCACAGACTTTTTATACTTTTCTAGCTTATCGACTAAGGCTTCTTTCTGCTCGATTATTCCATCAATTTCAGCAGTCTTTTTATCAAGGAAGGAGGCTATTTTTTGTTGTTCTTGGAGAGGAGGTAAAGTTAATTTAATATTATTTAAAATTTTAGAATCTACATGAGGAATCCCCATTCCTATAGTATTATCTTTAATATATCTCTCAAGATATTTTAATAAAAAATATCCATAATCTTTATTAATAACTTTAGTTAAACACTCTATTTTTGCCATGGTTGAAGAAATGATGCCACAAGGACTTTTTAATATTTCTCCAGAATTTGAGCCATCCCATAAAATTAATATTTCATTTTCATTTGCTTTTACTAAACCTACAGTATCATTTACATAGGAGACATTTTCAATATCTTTATTTCTAAGATAATCCATACTTAAATATGGTATTCCTTTTTCTGGATGAGTTTTATTTGGTTTTTTTCCTTTTTGATGACTAAAAAGATATTTAAATCTTTTCAAATTCCAATTTGCAGGAATTTTATTTAAATAATCAATCCCACTATCCTTATACTCTTCATATCTCTTATACTCCACTACTATCACCTAACTCTAAGACCTGCTTCATTAACCCTTGAATTTCACTCTCTATCTCTTCTATCTCCTCTTTAATCTTAGACGAAGGCTCTAATTCTTCAAATTCATAAAAGTACCTTGTAAATGGAATCTCGTAGCCTACCCGGGTATAAGAATAATCTACCCACGCTTCCGGCACATGAGGTTTAACCTCTCTTTCAAAGTAAGCTGTAATATTCTCTTTTTCACCTTCCACAAAATCAGAATAATCTTGATTATACCCTTCTACCTTTTGCGAAAAGTCTATCCGTTCATAATCTCTTAAATCAGTATCGTGTTGCTTCTTGCCACCTTTCATACAATAATCAGCAGTCTCATCCCTTTCGCTTAAACCATTATAAACCGCTTTAAATAGAGAACGCTTTAAGTCTAAATCTCCTAGTATCTCTTTTAAAGCTTCTTTAAACTCTTCTCTATTCTTATATAATTTATCACTAGTATTCTCTCTTAACCTAGTTAATATCTTCTCCTGTAGCTCCTTACCCTCTTCTAGCTTGTCCAGTTTCTTTTGCTTTTTAGCACTAAACTCTGGTGCTTCAGCTAGTTTAGATAGCTTCTGGTACTCTTCTTCATCAAACAGCTTATTAAAGGTGTTTTCAGAGTAGATATTCTCAATTCTTTCTTCTGTGATCTTAAAGTTAAGTTTAAGAGGTCTTTCAATCCTTACTTTAAGATACCCAAACTCTTCTTTATCAAATATCTTAGAGTATTCATTCTCCTTGAAGTCGCCATAGATCCTAGTAATCTCATCTATCTGCTCTTCGGTTATTTCGTGTCTTTTCTCTCCTAAAGACTTTCTCATATCTTCATAAAAGTCTGTCGCATCAACTAACTGTATCTTGTCCTTTCTGATAGGGCCTCTTTCTAAATCATCATTTTTACGATTAGATAAGATCCAGATATAAGTAGCTATCCCTGTATTGTAAAATAAGTTCTCGGGTAAGGCTACTATACCTTCTAATAAGTCATTTTCAATAATCCACCTTCTAATCTCACTCTCTCCACTTCCTGCATCGCCTGTAAAGAGTGGTGAACCATTAAAGACTATTGCTATTCTACTACCCTGTTCATCATCCTTCATTTTAGAGATTAAGTGCTGTAAAAAAAGTAGTGAACCATCCGAAGTTCTGGGAGTTCCTGCCCCAAAACGACCATTAAAACCTAACTCTTTATGTTCCTCTTTAACCTCTTTGCTATACTTTCTCCAACTAACTCCAAAAGGAGGATTCATTATTCCGTATCTGACCTCTAAGCCTCGATGACCATCATCTGTAAAGGAGTTTCCTAAGACTATATTATCTGCATTCTGACCTTTGATTAATATATCTGACTTGCAGATAGCATAAGATTGAGGATTGATCTCTTGACCAAATACCTCTACCTGAGCATCAGGGTTTAGATCTTTAATGTGCTTTGTCATTTCCGATAGCATTCCACCAGTTCCACAGGCAAAGTCACCTACGGTAGTTATATTTCCAGGGTCAGTAAGCTCATCTTCTTCGCCAGTTAATAATAGGTTTACCATTAACCTTATAACCTCTCGGGGTGTATAATGGTCTCCTGCTTCGGCGTTTTCAGAAAATCTTCTAATTAACTCTTCAAAAATATACCCCATTTCCTGATTATCAACTTTATCTGGATGTAGGTCTATCTTATTAAACTCTTTGATTACTAAATACAATAAGTTATTATCCGCTAGCTTAGTTATCTCTTTATCAAAATTAAAGTTCTCCATAATCTCTCTAATATTAGGTGTAAAGCCTCTAATATAGTCTCTTAGGTTTTCAGCTATATTATCGGGATCATCTAATAGCTTTTCAAAGTCATAAATACTGGTATTATTAAATTTATGGCCGGTGATTCTATTAAGAATCTTATCAATATCTACTTCCTCAGCCTTTTCTAATACCTCTTCTTTAGTGTCTGCTAATAAGCAGTCAAACCTTCTTAATACGGCCATTGGTAGTATTACATCACCGTAGTATTCTTTCTTGTAAGGCCCTCTTAATAAATTAGCTATATTCCAAATAAAATTAATCTTCTCTCCAAAATTAGTCATTCGATTACCCTCCATTAATACATTCTTTTTTATCTTTTCGTTATTAATTTCTTTAAAATGAATCATTACCCTTTATTTAGCAACAAAAAAGCTATTATTCAATTTAAACAGTTGACAAATAAAATTAAATAAATTACAATATGTAATACGGAGGTGTTATTATGTTAAGTGTCAGATTACCAGAAGAATTAGAAGAGAAATTAAATATATTGTCCGAACAAGAAGGTACAACAAAAACAGATATAGTAAAGGAAGCATTAAGAAATTATATTGAAGAAAAGGAAAAACAAACTCATCCATACGAACTAGGAGAAGATTTGTTTGGAAAGCATGGAAGTGGAAAAGGTGATCTATCTACCACTTATAAGCAGAAAGTTAGGAGTAAAATCAATGAAAAGACATCTAATTGATTCTGGGCCTTTAATTGCCTTATTTGATCAAGATGATAAGTACCATCAAGCAATAAAAGATTTTTTAAAATCATATAAAGGACATCTATATACCTCTTGGCCCGTAATTACAGAAGTACTGCATATGCTAGACTTTAATATTGACGTACAGCTTGACTTTTTAAGATGGATTCAAAGGGGTGGAGTAGAGGTTGTTCAATTATCTCCAACTAATCTATCTAGAATAATCGAGCTATCAGCGAAGTATTCAAATGTACCAATGGACTTTGCAGATGCTACCCTAATAGTAATATCGGAAATGAAAAATATCGATGAGATCATATCTATTGATTCTGATTTCTATGTCTACAGAAAACTCAGAGATAATAACTTGAAAAATATCTTTAACATAAAAAAATAGCATCCTAATAGCTAGGATACTAAATCTAAAACCTTAATATTTTAATTTAATTAATAATAATACATGTTATTTCCTCAATAAGCTTTTAAATCCATCTTGATTATTGACTTTTGCTTTTACATATATTAAAATAGATTTCAAGACTAGACAATTTCTTTAAATTGAAATTAATTAAGCAAAAAAAAATAAAACCCCTACTTGTTGGCGCAAGTAGAGGGGCGAAACAAAGGCCTCTCATATAAAGGACATCCACACGTCCAAGGCCATCATTAACATTATTAGTACCTTAATTTTAACATAGGGTAACTAATAATGTCAAGAGATTAAATACAGAAAATGATGGAATTTAAAGAGGCCTTCCAAATAAAATGGGAGGTTTTTTATATGCTAATAAAAGAAATTAAAGAAAAAGCCAAAAACAACCAAAAGATAGACAAGCAGTATCAAAAATTTGCCAACGGAGAGATAGGCTGGGATGAATTAGTTAGTCGAACTCTAAACATTATGGCTGAGGAAGAAAAAGAGGAGCCAGAGATAAGAATCCCTGAAAATGTTGTGGATCCCGATGAAGAAACAGACTTTGACTTATTTGAAAATCCCGTGCTTTGTCCGAGAACTCTTTATAATGAGCATAAGCATAACTTCTCAGCTAAGTGTATGTATTCGGCTCTAAATGCCCTTCTAATGCACCGAGACAGCGCGGGAGTAGTACAAGGTGTCACTACTATGGAAATGGCTAAGCACTACGGCTACACCGATTCTAGGCGGATCAGAGACGGAATTAATAGGTTAGAAACGGAAGGAATTATAGAGGTAGATAGATCTGCCCTTGTTAATACATATAAATTTGTTGATAATGATTTATCCAAAGGTTGTTTTGTAATTCCACAAGAGTTTATAAAACAAATATCTGACTATACTCTTAAGGATATGAGATTAATCTGGTATTATCTATCTCTTAATCATCATTCACCTCGAAATAATAGAAAATTTCCAATCAATCTAGAGACACTCAAATCCGTTGTTAACGCCGATTCGTTTGTAGAGGTAGAAAGGCTGGCTCACGGTATTAAAGACTCCTTATTTAACAAAATAGCCACTATTAAGAGTGGTATTAGTCGTGGTAAGGACAAGCTTAAGGTTGTTTTTGATAACCTTAAAGTCGGAGTAATCGAAATAAGCAAAAAACAGATAGAAAAATTAAAGAGACATCCGCATTACAAAGATATAAAGCATATGTTCCGCAACTTAAGAATTTCACACAGCTGGCGAAAGATAAGCAGTGCCTTAGAAATTATTGAAAGGTACAGCCAGGAAGTTATTAACACCGTTAGAAAGGTGGTAATGGAAAGTAACTTCCGAAGTAAAGTGAATTCTGCTAGCTACCTAGAAAAGTTATTCGAGCTAGTAGCTTCTGGAAGACTTCGGTAGCTAGCTAAGAAATGCTTAGAAAATGTTCTTCAAAACTTCCTAGGGGGTACTATGTCTAAAACTGGACCCCTAGTATCCATTATTTTACATCTGCCCCTTGAGTTCAAATTAATCATAAATTTTTGTTCAAAGATCAGCACTAATCCAAAGGTGCTGGTCTTTTTTTATCATCATCAAAGGACGGATCACACACTATATCAGCAGATCTTAGGTCAGTATTCTAGCTATGAAATAAGTGGAAGGACAGTATGCAAAAGCCCATAACTTCTTAAGCCTTTGATTTGTAAGGGTTCTGGACTTGTTTCTAGGGTGTATAAAGGAGTTAAACGATTATAAAGGGTAAAAAATAAATGGGAAACCAATTGTTTCCAAGGTTTTCTAATATATTCGTATATAGTGGTCATAAAAAAATAGGTCTTACCTGACCATTGATATTAGCTTCGATAAACTTTTATCTCTTAGCTAAGTTTTTAAATTAATAGTAGTTCTGCTCAATTAACTTCTAACGCAAATATTAAAAGATAATTTCTGCTTATTAAAAAGTTTTTCTATTTTTAAGCAGGAGTTTTTTCCATAAATCCATAATTACTATAATGTCGACTCTTTAAACCACTATGATAATAGGAAATAAAGCAAAAGGTGTCGATACTTTCTGGCTATTTCAGCCGTAATTGTCGACAGCAAGCTTATGAATGCCTATCAATTCAAGTCTAAATAGGTCGACAAAATGAAAATAACTATATCAAAGAAAGGGGATTGATTTATGCAAAATTTTGAAGTTGTTGGTTTTGATAATGGTTATGATTATGTAAAGATGGTTTTAGGAGCTGATGAAGGTGGTAAAATTAAGTTTCCGTCAATGACATATAAACCATCTGGAGAAAACTTAAGTACAGATGTATCTAATCAGGATTTTGGAATAGATAATATGGAAATTGAGTTTGAAGGAAAAGAGTACTACATAGGTAGTTATGCTGTAGAACAAGATCCAATGGGAGGGGAGAAAAATTTTACTGATGATAAGTTTAAAAGCCCATCAGAGATTGTAAAGTTGTTAGCTAGTATATCTTTATACATTGAAGAAGAAGAGGCTAAAATAGACAAACTTGTATTGGGGTTGAATATTGATAGCTATAAGAAGTTTAAAGACGACATTGTTGAGGCATTTGAAAACAAAACTTTTAAATTTAAAATAGGTAGCAATAAAGAAGAAATTAAACTATATATTGATGAAGTCATGTGTATTCCGCAAGGTATTGGAGCTTACTACGACCAGGTTTTAAATTATGATGGGATAGCTATTAATAATGATTTACTAGATTCTAGATACGCTTTAACTGATTTAGGTGGCCGTACTATTGATGGTTTTGTAGCTAAAGGTATTGAGGTCATTCGTAATACTGATATCGGGGTTAACTATGGTATGAGTGATGCTTTTCGGGAAGTAGCTTCCGAACTTGGTGATGAAATACCGTATAATTTAATTGAACAGACCTACATAAAAGGAAAAAATAAAGTTTTTTGGAAAGGAAGAGATAGAAGTATCGATGTATTATGCAAACAAGCTTTCAACAATCTAGCTGATAAAATTTATAACCAATTAGTCAACAAGTGGGATAAACAACTAAATAGAGTAGAGTTTATTATGCTCTGTGGCGGAGGATCACGGTATTTAGGCGATATTTTAAATGACATGTTTAATATAGAGGTAAAAGTCATTGAAAATCCTCAGTTCAGTAATGCAAGCGGATATTATAAGCTAGGAGTTTATGATAATCAGGGGGAAGAGTAATGCCTAGAAATAAAGTTAAATCTATACGATTAACTGCAAGGATTTCGGAGAACACCTCGTCTTTGGAGGATGTAGAATTTGTAGAGCGAAAGTTAAAAGAGGGATTTAGCCAAGCTGTTATAATTAGACAAGCAATTAAGATATATCGTAAGTATGAAGAGGGTGCTTTTTTCAAAGAAGCTTCATCAAAAATGGATACAAACAATGTAAATACTGCTAATAATGATAATAATAGAATTAATGGACTCAATGAAAAGTTACAAAGTGGAGACTTCCTTTAATCACTTTCTAAATTCCAAATAACTAGATTCAAAAAAGTAAATTCCTGATCTTATAAGATCAGGAATTTACTTTTTTGTGAACTCTTCAATCTTTTCTAATTTGCTTGACTAATTTCTTTGAAGGTACTCATTTATTAGAGTATCTAATTGACAGCTCTTTTCAATAAGCTTTTCTCCATCTTTAGGATCAATCTCATTCAGATCTTTTCTTAAGTCTTCAATTTTTTCAGCTAGTTTTTCTTTATACATTGCTACCACTTCCTTTCAATAAGCTAGTGTTCTCAGTTAACTAACCCTTTACAAAACAAGGTTTATCAAGAGGCTACAGCTTCTAAAAAGTTTTTAATACCTTTTTTATGACAAGCTACTGAGTGATTAGAATTAATATACTCCAAAGAAGGTCTGGTAGAGGTGCAAGTTTCTTTACTGGCACAACACCAAAAAGCAAAGCAACAACCTCCCCCTATCCTAACCTCCCCTTTAGCTTCCCAAAGACTTCTTTTTCTAAATATATTAGGGCCAGAATTTAATAGCCCCCAAGTATAAGGATGGTGAGGGTCTGTCAAGACTTTACTAGTAGATCCTTGTTCAATGATTTGGCCACAGTATAAAATAATCACTTTAGAAGTAAGTTGCTTAATTAGCTCTATATTCTTAGATAAGATAATCATAGTCAAGTCCAATCTTTGTTGTAGCTTAGATAATAACTTTAATATCTCAATTTTACTGATTAAATCAAGCCCAGAGGCAATTTCATCAATAATCAAAATTTCAGGATCACTACATAAAGCTTTCAGTAATAAAACTCGTTTTCTCACTCTTTTGGGTAAGCTATGAAAATTATAATTCTTCCATTTTGGATCTAAGTCTACTAGTTCAAATAATTCCATTTCTTTTTCCTTCAGCTCTGCTAAAGAAAAGTCATGGTACTTATTTAGCACTTCTCTTATTTGTTCGCCGATGTTAAGAAGCCTTTTTAAAGAGTCTTGATTATGAACCAAAGCTAGATTAGGCCAACATAGCTCTTCTAGCTCCTTGTTTGATAGCTCTAATAAGTTATTTCCCTCATAAATTACTTCTCCCTTATAACAACCTTGTTCAAGCAGGCCTAATAAAGTCAGAGCTAAAGAGCTTTTACCAGAGCCAGCTTCTCCAACAATACCTAAGTTCTCTCCTTGCTTAAGTTGTAATGAAATATCATCAATTGCTTTGATTTCTCGTTCTTCATCCTGATAATTAATTGATAAGTGATCCACTTGAAGTAAAGGTTTATAATCTTTCAAGGTTAGTGCCTCCTTTTTAAGATTACTTTGAGCTATATAAAAAATCATATGTTAACCTTTAAGTTGCTTTCTAAATCTAAACTTAACTTAACATAATCGTACTTTAATTTAGTGATATGTTTTTTTGTTTTTTTTAATTTTTCTATGGTTTTTTTACTTATGCTAGTAACCATTTCTTATCTTTCTATTCTTATGCTAAATTATTACACAGGTAATATTTAGAAAAGGATTCTAGAAACTTTTATCTAAATATTATATCAAGAGGATATAATTTACTTTATCAAGAGAGGAGTAGTAAATATGAGTAGCCAAGAAAATAAATACTGTATTACCGTGGAAGAAGCTAAAGAAAGGCTAGATGTAAGCAGACGAACTGTCTATAATAGACTAAGGGCAGGAAAATTGGATGGGAAAAAGTTTCCTGCTAAACACGGGCTAAGGTGGATGATCAACAAAGATGAGTTCAATGATCAGGCCGAAGTTATTAATGAAGTGGTAGAGGTTGACCGCAGTATGAGCAAGAAAGAGTTCCAGCAGGCTATTAAAGAGGCTGTAGCTACTCAGGAAAGGGAGATGATTAGCCAGGTAGAGGATAGGTTCTTCAATGCCGTCATCAGCCTCTACAGCCAGTTTGAACAGAATCAGAAGGAGTTAGTTAAACAGGTAAAAAAAGAGAATCAACAACTAAGAAAAGAAATCAAAGAAGATAATCAGGAGTTGTTATCTAAAATTGAAGAGAGAGAACAAGAGCTAGCTGAAAAAGTAAAGAATTTTCGAAATCAGGAACAGCAAAAGAACGACTCGATATTTAATAAGCTTTTAAGTATATTAAAATAGATAGTCTTACCAGAGCTACAACACAATAAAATCTTATGCTCTTTCTTTAAGTTTATTCACACAGTTTAAGCAGATTATTTCACTTTTATAATCAATCACATTATCTGTATTGCCACAAAAAACACATGGGGGACTATACTTCTTAAATATAACTTCGTCTTCATCAACTAAGATTTCCACAGGATCTCCAACTTCTATGTCGAAGCTATTTCTTACTTCCTTAGGGATAGTAATTCTACCAAGGTTATCTATTTTACGGACAATTCCTACTGATTTCATTTATTTTCACCCTCTTTTTTATTTTCTAAGAAGTTAAGTGTTATTTACTCATACTCTGTTATTTCTATTCTAGATTTCTTTAAATTTTCCTTTTAATACTGCTATTTTTAGAAAATGATTTGTCAAGTGCTAAAAAACTCTAGCTCTTGCAATAAAATGCTTATTTATGATAATCTAAAATAGTTAAAGATATGCGAAGGGGGACTAAAAATGACTATTTCAAATCAAGAAAAAAGATTACAAGTACTTAATATGTTATCGTTAATTGCAGTAATAGCGGTCAATGCTTTGGCTGTATTACTGCCGATTAATGACTACCAGACAGGTGAGATATCTGACTTATATCCTAATTTATTTACTCCTGCTGGAATTACTTTTTCTATTTGGAGCTTAATTTACTTAACTTTAACTTTATTTATCATCTATCAAGCCCGAGGGTTAATAAGCAGTAGGGTGCAAAAAAATGAAATAATAAATAGGATTGGCTATCTATTTTTTATCTCTTCATTAGCTAATATTGCTTGGATATTAGCTTGGCACCATTTAAGAATTGGTCTGTCTTTTGTAATTATGCTAATTTTATTAATCTCATTGCTATCAATTTATAATCGTTTAGAGAAAGGACGTTCTTTAATAAGTAAACAAGAAGATTATTTTGTTTATTTACCCTTTAGCCTCTATACTGCTTGGATCACAGTAGCAACCTTAGCAAATTTGACAGTCTTAACTGTCGATTTAAACTGGTATGGAAGCTTTATACCAGCTCAGTTGTGGACTATATTAATGATTGCTCTTGCTGTTGGAATAGCAGTCTATATCTATCTTAGTCGCCAAGATTTATTTTTTAATCTAGTAATCATCTGGGCATTAATAGGAATTTTAATTAAACGGGTAAACATAGCTGAAGAGTTAGTAGTTAGTGTTTCTTTGGCAACTGCAATAGGTATATTAATTATTATCTGCAACATAATTTATCAAAATTTTTTTCGAGACTTTTCAACTTCAAGTAGATATCTAAACTAGGTAGAGCTAAAATATCTTAAGAAACTCTTAGGACTTTCTTAATACTCTCTTAATGTTTATCAGCTATACTTTATCTAGAAAATAAAACACTGGAGGGAATTGATTATGAAAAGAATAGTTAGTATTGCTATGGTAATGTTGTTGGTCCTAGGATTTTCTTCTTTAGCTCTAGCTAGAGGTAATAATTCAAGATTAAATGAGGCTGAACATAGGATGGAGCAAGAATGTGTAGAGTATTTAGATCTATCGACTGAACAACAAGAGGAGCTTGCTCAATTGCAAGCTGAAAGACAAGAGTTAAGAGATGAAGATAGGTTAGAAAATAGAAACGAGCCAAGGGAAGAAATTGAAGCTAGGGATTCTAGAAGAGGATCTAGAGAAAGATAGAAAAAAGGGCAACCTAACATCGGTTGTCCTTTTTAATATTCTTAATCTTTATTTTTTTGAATTAAGACGTCAATAAAATCAATAATTATTTCTTTGTGGCTCTCTTTTAATTTTTGTATTTTTTTCATTATTTTAATATTCTGATCATCTTTTGATTTTATAACTTTGTGAAAGTCTGTTCTGCCGAGTAAATAATCCACACTAACTCCGTAATAATCAGCTATTTTAACTAAAAGTTCTTTATTAGTAGGCCATCTTTCTTCTCTTTCATAGCCCCCTAAAGAAGAACTACTAATATCTAAGTCATCTGCTACTTCCTCTTGGTTAAGATTTACTTCTTTTCTTAGTTTTCTCAACCTTTCTCCAAACATCATAATCCTCCTTTTTATAAATTAATCTAATATTTGCAGTTTATATGATTATAACACATTTGATGTTTATTAGTAAAAAATATTAAATACACTTGATAAATAACCTAAAATGTGGTATAATTATAATTGAAGTTACAATTAAAACTCAATCTAGGTTGAAAAGGAGGAATAAAATGAGAAGGATGGATAATGTGGAGTTTGCAAGCAGAGTGAACGATATATCTGATAATAAGTATACAGTCTTAGGAGATTATGTAGATGCTCATACACCCATAGAAATGAAGTGCAATATTTGCGGTAATATATGGAGTCCCCGACCTTGTAATTTGCTTTATAAAAAATCGGGATGTCCTGAATGCAGAAGTAACAAACTTAGAAGAACCCAAGAAGAGTTTGAAAAATTAGTTGAAGAGCAAGGAAATGGCGAATATGAAGTTTTAGGCGAATATACCAGAAGCGACGAAAAAGTGAAAATAAAACATAAAGAGTGTGGTTATCAGTGGAATGTACTACCAAATAACTTTTTAGATGGCTCAAGATGCCCGGAGTGTAATTTGTTATCTAGGACAGAAAAGAGAATCAAAGAAATTTTTGAAAGCAAAAATTATGAAGTGGAGTTATTTTCTTCCTTTGAAAGTTGTAGGGCAAAGAAAGAATTAAAATTTGACTTAGGAATTAAAAGTAAAAATAATAATTTGCTAATTGAGCTTGATGATGTTAGACACTTTCAAGGAAATTATAGTAAAAATTTAGAAGAAGATATCAAAGACAAGATCAAGAATAATTACTGCTTGAGGAATAATATTGAATTTGTGAGAATACCTTACTGGAAATATAAGAAATTAAGAAATGTGTTAGCTAATAGACTAAAACCAAATATGACTATTAGCGAAATAAAAAAGCTGATTATAGATACTGTAGTTGATTATCAATACTGGTTAGATGGCTTTATCCAAAATATAAAGTATAGAAATTTTTTAATTGATAATGATCTTAATGGGCTCAAAAAAATTGCTCATAAAACTATAGAAAAAATTAAAGAGGAAAATAGAAATAAACCTGATAAACTTCAAAGTATTTGTGAAATACAGCAAAAATATAAAGTGAGCAAAGACTACATTTATAGATTAATAAATAACTATCACGATGCTATAATTAACCTACAAAAAAGAAGTAAGTTTGATATTTGGCTTCTTACAGATGAAGAATTTGAAAAAATGAAAAGAAAAGAAGAAGAAAATAATGAATTAAAGGATCTAGTTACAACTACTATACACATTGATGAGAAAATTAAGTGCCTAGTTGACAGTGAGCTTGCATTAGAACAAACAAAATTTAGTAATTTTGCAAGAAAATCACTAAGAAAATATGTAAATAATAGCTTTAACACAGATTTTGAGGAGAAAATACACAATATAATACATAAAGATATAAAAACAGATCATCAAAAAAATACTAAAACAACTATTAAACTCTCCCGAGATCTAAAAAAACACGTTAAAGAAAAATTAAAAAATAAGTTTAATAGGGGGAAGCTATTATCAGCTTTAGTGCAGGCTTTTTGTATTATCCGGCTTAATTAGTTTATGATAAAAAGAGAGCATATATCTTAATCTGACACCAACTATGATGAAGCTTTTTTAGATACTAAGTTGGTCATACTTTGCAAATAACAAGTGTGCCCACTCTTTTTGTTTTTACTGGGCACACTTTTTTAATTATAGTCTCTAAAATCTAATTATAAAGTGTGCCCACCCCCACCTCCACTTCTGCCTAGAACATCGACACAGTTTTGTACTCTTTGGTCTGATCAAACTCTATGACTCTCTCACTATTTTTTAGTTGCTTTTTGAGATTTGTAAAATCTATATCATATAAATTATCTAGACTAACAATACTTTTTATAGTAGATATTGTTTTTTTAGCCCCGTCAATCCGCTTTCTCTGCCTTTCGATTTCGAATGCTTTTTTTAGATAGCTGTGTGGGTGCTTGATATCATAGTTTAAAATCTGTTTTAATTTAATTTTAGCTTGCTGTGTCGTCAATTTTTGGCCCTCCAATAACATTAACTGCTCTAACTTTTTCCTCTCGTTTGGTCGTAAGTCAACCATTATTTCAAAGCCCACTGCGAAGTTAAGCCTGCTCTTTAGTAGATGCGGTCTAACCCCTTCTTGCCATAATTTCACAGCTTTAACTACTGCTTCTCCTTTATCGATTTCTGCTCGATATAGATAATTCCTGATTTTTACAACCTTTTTAAATTCTCGTTTCTTCTCGCAAAAAATTTGTTTTATATCTGGATATCTAGCTAACACCTGCTCGTATCGGCTAGCGTCAAAACGTGGATAACCTGGTGCATCCCAATCGTGGTGGTCTATCGCCATTCTTAGAATACAACCTATATTCCTATTTTCCATTACTTCATTCATTTTTTCATCGCTTACTATTACTGGTAGGTCTCCTATTTTGACATCTTTAACATCTTCAATTATCTTTATTTTCTCAAAGCCTACATAGTCGCGCAACACATTAATTAAATTTTTGTTTTTTAGCCTACCATTAGTCATTTGATAGACTTTACATAGTATCAACCTTTTATCTACTACATACTGGTCTAGTTCATCATCAAACTTGATAAAATTGCCGTTCAATAGCTGGCTCAAACCTTCTATAAAAGGTTTCTCTTGTTTACTATAAGCTACTCTTTGGCGTTCAAGCTCATAATACCTATTAGCTCTTTCGACTTTCTTTTGTTCTTGGGCTATCATAAAATCTGCCATTCCTTCATAATTAAATAACTCTTTATCATTAGTCAAGTTGTTGAATACATACATTTTATTAAAGCCATTCCTGCACCTGCTTGGGAATTGCAATAAAGCGTTGATATCCAGGCTGTTAAAGAAGTAAATGTTATTGATATTTTCGTTCTTGATATTAACACCGTCATCTATTAGACTAGTGGTAATTAATAAGCTGTAGTCATCTTTTATTCTTTCCTGCTCTACTAACATTCTAAAGTCTTCGCTTTCTTTTAGATCACTATTTAATATTAAGATCTCATCTGCTGAATAATCACCTAGCTTAATTAAGTTATTCTTGATTTTTTGCTGTCCTTTTTTACTTTGTATTCTTATCAGGTCTAATTTATTCACTTTTTTATTATCAACAACTGTGCTGATTAATTTCTCGACTTTGGAAGTATTTACAATATTAGCTTTATTAAAAGATCTGTTGTTAGTGTAGTTATAAATTTTGTCGTAGTTGCTCTCAAGGCCAAAAGGTGTAGCCGTGATATGTATTAACTTCTTGGCCAGTTTTTGCAACTCATCAACTCCCGCCATTGCTTTAGCTCTAAAGCCATACTGGCTAATTAAGTTGTGGGCCTCGTCAACTATAACTGTATACTCTCCAGGCTCAACCTGTTTAGATATTGCTTGGGCCTTGTCATAGGTAGCAACTATCAAGCGTTCCTTTCCAGTTAAATTAACTACTTTATTACCGTAATAGCCCACCGCATCATATTGTTTTGAGGTCTGCTTAGTGGTGGTGTAATAAGGTGATAAAAAAATAATTTTACTATTATTGCGCTGACCGTGTTTAATCGTGCTGTAGGTCTTTCCACTTCCTGTGGGTGCTGTCATTAATATTTTATCGCTATCATCTGTCATAACCATCTCGATCTGATCTTGACTTATGTAGCCATCCAGCTCAATTTGCTGGCCTTCGTACTGGCTCAAATTCCTTTTTAAATGGTCTACAACTCCGATCTTATATAATATAGCCTTTGTGTCGTTATGACCGTCATAGCCTTTCTCTAAAGCATAATTATAGTCTTTTTTCCACCTATTCAAAAAGCTGGACCAATGTTTTTCGATAACTTCAAAAAACTCCTCAATTATTCCTAAATGGTGATAAACAAACATCAAGGATCTAACTTTATTGTGCCCTAAATACTCGTCCCAATCTGCTCCAGCTTCAAAGTCCTGGACCAATTCCAAATCTTTAAACCTGTCAATGCAAGTC
The DNA here is from genome assembly GCF_023227765.1 of Fuchsiella alkaliacetigena. Lineage (GTDB taxonomy): Bacteria > Bacillota > Halanaerobiia > Halobacteroidales > Acetohalobiaceae > Fuchsiella > Fuchsiella alkaliacetigena. The sequence goes on along the minus strand of NZ_JALKBZ010000039.1, from coordinate 4,228 downwards.
TTTAACTTCTGCGGATCACCTTGCATAGCTAAAATGTCTTTATTAATAGCCTCGTTATCAATTTCAATCTGCTTCTGCGTCTCTGTGTACTCGGTAAAGTGAGTCAAATCCAGCTCAGAAGCCAAGCGTTGAATATCGCCAGTAAATTCCAATACTTCACCTTCATTTTCCCAATAAATTCCCTTGTCTGTACCAAAAAATAACCTTGCTGGGTCTTTAGCTCCCTGATCTACTTCATTGTCAAATAAATTACTTAATATATACCAACTGTAATTAAATTCCTGGTTGTTCAAAGCGTCCTCAAATAAAAATACAAATCTAAATTTATGGTGGTCTGGCTTGTGGCTAAAGGTCTTATATACTATAGCAGGATAGATTTTGTGCTTATTGCATACCTTCAAAGCCTCCTCGATCTCCAGGCCGTCATCAAAGTCTAAGACTAAAAAATCAGTATTAATAAAGTCCTCGTTAGCTAAACCTGTATGACTACCATCATTATCTGCTTTCAAATTAGCAAATACAATAGTCTGGCCTGCCTCAATAGCCTCTATTATCTCTGGCCAGTCATAACCTTGCTTCTTAGCCTGCTTGCTTCTCGTGACTATTCCGCCTATTTCCGCTTGGCCTGTTGGTTTCTTTTTAAATCCTTCCTCATCTATAAAAACGTCATATTCATTTTTCTTGCCTTTATACTCATTAAATGATATAATAAAATTAATCATAAGTTGATACCTCCTTTAGGTATTGACTACGGTCAAACCCATCGCATAGGGGGCCGTATTCTTGTGATTTGGGTCCTGGGGATGGGACCCTGTCAGCTATAAGTTGAGATGGATTTTATAGCTGTTAGTTATTTTTTTGGTACTTTTATTTAGGTTTGTTTCTTGCCAACTAGCTCCCTTAAAGCTGGTTGGCTCTATTTTTTTTGATTTTGTTAAAAATAAAAAGAACAATTATAAAACTATCCTAATCTCTACTTCGCTGTTTAAAATCAAAAAACCTGCATTAAATTTGTGATAATATTAGAGTGGAGATGTATACATTTTTATTTTAAACCTACTATTAGCCCTGCCATACTAGGTGCTCTGGTATGTATACAAGATGTATACATTTTTATCTGTCAATCCCCTATATTTCCTGCTATAATAAGACATATAGCATGTATACAAATAAATTTAATTTTTTTATTTTAAACTTTTTTGTATACAATTTAGTTTTAAAATTGCTACTATCCCTATCAGATCAACAATTAAAGATGTAAACAATATGGTACCATATTGTTTACATCTTTAATTGTTGACCTCTTACTATCCTTGCGATAATAGGGAGACAAGGATGTTTACAAAACCATATTCTCCAAAAAAAATATTATTTCTAGGAAAGTTTAAAGATAACATTTTATGCTTATTCAACCAGTTAATAATAAAAAATATTTACTTAATATTAAATGATTCTACTGCAAAAAGGTCAAAAGCTGTTATAACCTAAATTTTTCGACCATTGGCACCCTAGCATTAGCTAGTTAAACAAAGTAAAAGCTAATTAATGAAATTTAATATATTTTAAGGCAATATAAAAGCTATAAATAAACTAATCTACTTCAATATAAGTATAATTTTAGTGAAATTATTAGGGTTTTATCTGATTTTTTGTTTTTGCAGTGCAATCATTAAATTAAAACTAAACCCATATTCCGCATAAACAAATATTGGTTTTGGATAGTTTGAAAATAACATTTTACGTCTTATTTAACCAGTGAATAATTGAGGTTGCTTGCTTAATATTTAATTTAAACTAAAATTATCCTGCACTCTAAACTATGACTGAAGCAATAATAAGCAAAATAAATATAAATCAATTAATTTATTTCAAATCACAAGGAAAAATTTTCTAGTAAAAGGTAAGATAGGTGGTAAGGTAGGGGGTAAGATGGGTAGTAAGATGGGTGGTAAGATACGGGGTAAGGCGACCTTACTACCCATCTTACTACCCATCTTACCAGTAATCTTACCAGCAACCTTACCACTAACCTTACCTGCAATCTTACCAGTAATCTTACCTGCAATCTTACCACTAATCTTCTTTTAACTTTATTTTAAAACCCCGACAACCCCTTGCTATAACAGGCTTTTTAAAAACAATACCTTCAAATATATATAATATTTCAAGTAGTAAGATAGGTAGTAAGATAGGTAGTAAGATAGGTGGTAAGATAGGTGGTAAGATAGAGGGTAAGATAGGTGGTAAGATAGACACCCGATTAGGCGGGTCTAATCGCCAACTATCCCATTATACCCCCACCTATTTGGGGGTCTATTTGGGGGTCTCATCGGGGGAGTGAGTTTTCTTTTTTTATTTCTTCTATCTTATTCTTATCTAGTCCTGGTATTTCCATTTGCTCCCTTATCCAACCACTTTTTGACTTCATTCTTATTACCAAGAGATGAGTTTAATATCAAAGGTGGTATTCTTCTAAAACCAGTTCCTTTCTTTTTTTGATTTGCATGAGCAAATTCTTTTGACTTCCAGTTATCTATATTAATTAACGTTTGATCATTTGCCTCTTCTTTAAGTGATTTTAATCTACTTTCGCTAACATTATTAAAGTAATATTCAGGATTGAAATAATTTAAAAACATTTTCTTATAGTCTCTAATTATATAATCTTCAACTTCACTAAGAGGTAATACATAATACCCTAATTCTGTTCCCAGTTCATAAAACTTCTTAAAGCTTTGCCATTTCTTTAAATAAGCTGTTAACAAGAGTCCTTCTACTATAATATTTTTTTGATATACTCCACCTCTATATAAAACGTTTTTAAGGGCCCTATTATAATATTTTAGAGCTTCTTTAAAACCACCTAATTGAATTTGATACTTCCCATAATAAAAATCAAGTTGATAGCTATAAATCTTATTGTATGGTTTTATTAATTCAACTTCATTGTATAGTTCTTCAACTATTTTTTCTTCACCTATTCTTTTTTTTCTCTTATGAAGTGTTAATATATCTAATAAATCTATTCCAGAAAGAAACCTTTCTCTTATTGATGACTTAACTATCGTTCTTTACTCTCTGACCTTTCTTAATATAAATATCCTTGTAATATTTTCCATTTGCTTGGATATTACTAAATTTAATGGGCAAACTAGTTCCTAAATAAAAATTAGGATGATTTTGAACTTGAAAATGGAGATGCGGTTCTGTAGAATGACCTGAATTCCCGCATTTCCCTATTTCCTTCCCTTTTTTGATTTTTTCTCCTTCTTCTACCTTTATAGACCCTGGAATCATATGAGCTAAAAAAGAATATTCTTGATCTTGATGTTTTATAATCACAAAATTACCACGAAAGTCTCTCGCTAAAAAATCCATTTTCATTGTCCCAGGGCTTTTATGCTCTCTAATGCCATCATTGACTTTAATTACTTTACCATCCGCAGGAGATAGCACGGGTTCAGAATAACAATAATAATCTTCCAGTTCTTCGCCGGTACTACTATAGCTCTTTTTTTCATTATCAACTTTTATAAAGTCATAAGCAAAACGTTGAGTTTTTAAATCCCAAGAGTGAGATGTTTCCTTTGTACTACCTCCATTCGCTACAAACCATTCACCCTGCAAAGGAAGCTCAAAATCTATTTTTTGTTCATAATCTTCTACTGAAAGATAATCTTTTTTAAACGACAAAATCATTTCTCCAAAAATAAATAATATTTGTTGAATTAATTGGAAAGGGTTTAGAAAACTCAATATTAATGAAGATACTTCGTTAAATTTGTTTTTTACATTAAGTTCTTTTTTTATAGGTGTTGGTGAATCATCTTTAACTTCTTCTTTGCTATTTTTAGAAAAGAAGAAGCTTTTAAAAAGTATATAAAATAATAACACTATAATTAAGTAGTTGGCTTGATCAAAAGAAGTGAAAACAAAAAGCAATATAAAACCAGAAATGCTTGCTAATCTATCTAAAAAAGACATATCTTGAAACCAAGGTAAAGAGAATATACATATTACAAAGACTAAAGCAAAAAATCTATTATAGGATGGTAAAATAGCAAATGAATCTAGAAACATATTTAATAAGATAAGAAGCCCCATAATGTTTATAACAACAACTAGCAAACGACTTATTTTATTCTTCATTATTAAACCCGAGTTCGACAGTTCATAGGTATAAAATAACTATTTAGAGGTCAGAAACCTTGATATAGCAGGGTTTGTG
>NZ_JALKBZ010000038.1 GCF_023227765.1 Fuchsiella alkaliacetigena | reverse complement strand
CTTTATCACCTCTATCTATAGTATATCAAAATATAGATAGATCTTCAAGCGTTTTTATAACTTTTATATAGTTTTTGCTAGTATTTTAACAACTGTTACAACCTCCTTGTTAATAACCTGCAATAACTAAGCAAACTACTAATAATATTGTTAAAATAAACAATATAACTATATATCCAGTTTGAAGTAAGTTTTACTTATTTATTGCAAATTTAATTAATAATTCTATAATTAGATAAAGACTATAATATCTCCTTCAAAAAAATCATATTTTTTTAATTTTCAGATAATTTTATTATAAATTTATACTTTATCAACAGTTAAAATACTTAATAACTTTCGATAATCAGCTTCAGTATCAATATCTAAGATAACCCCCCTATCTTCAACTTCTATCTCCTTTAATCGATCCCGATACTTACTTAAAAGCCACCTTGCTCCTTGATCACCACTTGCCATTAACATCTCTGACTTCAACTGAGTAGCAAAGATAATTGGATTCCCCAACTGACCCTGATATTTAGGAGCTACTATTAATTGCTCTGATTGCTTAAAATGACTGATCAACTGGTTGATAGTTTCACTTTTAACCAGAGGTTGATCGCCTAGCATGCACAAAATCCCCGTAGCTGCCTGCTCAATACTTTCTAAGCCTGCAATTAAGGAAGTGCTCTGCCCCATTTTATAATCGGGATTATATACAGTAATTACTTCTTTATTAACCAAAAGTCCCGCTACTTCCTCGGCTCTATGACCAAGCACTACCACTAACTCTTCAATATCACTTAATAATAAGTTATCAACTACTCTCTCAATCACCGTTTTTTCACCAAAAGGAAGTAGTTGCTTAGCTCGACCTAATCTACTGGACACTCCCGCCCCCAAAACAATAGCTGAAATCATCGCTCAACTACCTCTCTGACTAGATTTTGACTTTGCATAGAAGTTAAAAGCACCTTTTTAATCCCAGCTTCAACTAATTTCAGCGCCACTTCCTTAGCCCAAGTATAACTGGACTCCACATCTACTTGATTTAAAATAGGGATTACCCGCCGCTGTTGCTGTTGAGACAAAAGATCATAGCCGGACTTACTAAGTAATATATCCACTACTAGCTGAGGAGTAATCGGCTGACCAGTAACAAATTCACTATTATCTACTAATAAAGGAGCTCGATGCAAATTCTTTGCTGTTAATTGGCAATTAGCTATTCTATTACCCACTATAGGTAATAAAAGATCAGTGCTAGAGGGCAACACTGGTTCCTTAGCATTAGGAAACTTAAAGTCTTTACAAGCAGCGCCATCTGCTTCTACAATGATATTCAGCCCTTGAGAATTAAGCTCTTTTTTCAATTCATTTACCCACTGCTTAGGAATTCCCACCAGTTTATTTTGATCTTGAATTTGCTTAGCTAGAGTCACTACTTGCTGTTTTGTAAAATCCAAATTACTTAATAAATCATCCAGATTGTCTGCAAGTAACAACTGATCGCTCTCTTGAGAACTAGGCTCTAAGATCCGTGTAGTGGTAGTAGTAATTATATTCACATGGTTCAAATTAACTAGCTCTCTAGCTAGTCTAAACATAGTAGTAGTCTTACCGCCACCGCCAACTAAGGAGATTACCTGGCCAGCTTTGATTTCTAAGCTTTCAATTAACATCTTCTCCATCCTTTATTAATTATTAAACGCAATTCTTTCAATAAAAACCTCCATCTTCCCTCCACAGATCATTCCTTCAGCGGCTGCTACATCATTAGTCATATCTAAGGTATAAAGCACGGGCCCGCCTTCCTTGCTCAACAAACTTAAAGCCTGCTGTCTTATTTCAGCCTCTCCACAACCACCGCCAATAGTACCTTCGCTTCTCCCATCAGGAAAAACCACCATCTTAGCACCGGCCTTCCTAGGAGTAGAGCCACTGCTCTCAATTATAGTTGCCAAAGCTAAACTATCAAACTCTCCCTGATAGTTAGCTAAAAGTTCAATTACTTCCTCACTCATAGCCTAGCTCTCCCTTCTTTCTTTGATTATCTCTGCTAAAATACTAATGGCTATTTCCTCTGGAGTTTCAGCGTTTATCTCCAAACCAATCGGAGCTTTAACCATTTGCAGATCAGTCTGAGTATAATCTTCCTCCTTAAGTTTATCAAAAATAGCCGCCACCTTTCGCTGACTACCGATCATACCGATGTAGTCAACCTCAGCTTCGATTACTTTAGCTAAGCAGGTATAATCATGCTGATGACCTCGAGTTACAATTACTAAGTAGTCATTTAAACCGAAGTTAAAGTCACTCAACACCTCTTCAAAAGCACCACAGATTACTTCCTTAGCGGCTGGAAAGAGCTGTTGATTAGCAAACTTAGGACGATCATCGATAACTACTAGCTCAAAATCCAACTTAGAGCTAAAATCATAAAGAGCTTGACCTATATGCCCTCCCCCCATCACAATTAACCTAGGCTCAGGTAAATATACTTCAACTAATAGTTCTATCTTTTCTGCCAATCCAGCTAAGTTTAGACTATACTTAGCAATCTCTTCTTTAGCCAAAGCTGCTTTTATCTGCTTCAACAGGCTTTCGTGCTGTTGAGCTGTTAATAAATCAGCAGGAAGATTATTTAACTCTTCGCCAGTATCAGTAAGTAGTCTCTTCTTCCCTATTAGTTCCTTAAGCGGAGCTTTAACAATAGTCGCCAAAGCTGCTTTTTCTCTTGCTTTTATTTTGGCTAATAATTCTTTGAATATTAGTTGTGACATAAGGTTTATTCTCCTTTTGCAGAATAAAATAATTTCGTTCTATTGTTGCGTTCCCGATATAGATATTATCGAAAGCCTGAGCCAGTTGATATGTTTCAACCACTTGCCGTTCAGTCGGCGTCCGTGCCTCCTTCACTCTCGAGAATAGCCCTCCCGGCATCCTTGCCTCCGGGCTATTCTCAGAGTCGCTCTTTGAAACATATCAACTTGTAAGTATTATGTTATCAGCACGGTCAACGAAACAGTATTAAGACCAAACAGCAAAAACAACGAAAAAACTAGATTTCAGCTCCTAAACACCCTAGGGGATTATTTTATCGTGAAAAAATCATTACGTTATCAGCACGGCCAAATGGGTGTTTATAAGCGATATTAAAGTTTATTTTTTAGTGCTTCTTGACGAATTGGAGCTAAAATAAGAACTGGTTTAGCCAATTTTTCTAATTAAAATTGGCGGGTTCTTATTTTAGTGGAGATGAGTCTTAGAAGTACTAAAATAAACTTTTCTAGCGTTGACGCGAAGCTAATCATTACTTTGGAAACATCCATTTGGCCTCCCACGTTCAACGAAACATTTTACCAATATTATTGAGTTCTTGAACTTCAACTATTAACTATTAACTGAACTTCATCCTAACTTACCAAAGAAATCAAAACTCCCGCCGCTACAGCCGAACCGATAACTCCGGCTACATTAGGACCCATAGCGTGCATCAACAAAAAGTTTTTAGGATTCTCTTCCTGACCTACAGTCTGTACTACTCGAGCTGACATAGGCACTGCTGAAACCCCCGCCGAGCCAATTAAAGGATTGATTTTTTCTTTGCTTAGCTTGGACATTATCTTACCAAAGATAGTTCCAGTCGCTGTGCCAATAGCAAAGGCTACTAAACCTAATACTACAATCTGCATTGTATCTACAGTCAAAAATCTCTCTGCACTGGCCGTAGCTCCCACAGTTAAGCCTAAAAAGATGGTTACAATATTGAGTAAGGAGTTTTGAGTAGTATTCAATAATCTATCTACTACCCCACATTCCTTCATTAGATTACCAAACATCAACATTCCCAACAATGGAGTAGCTGTAGGAAGTAATAGCCCCATTAAGATAATTACAATAATCGGAAAAAGTATCTTTTCCTTTTTAGAAACCGGCCTTAACTGCTGCATCTCAATCTGACGCTCTTCTTCACTAGTTAAAGCCTTCATAATCGGTGGTTGAATAATGGGTACTAAAGCCATATAAGAATAAGCCGCAATAGCAATCGGACCCAATAAATGCGGTGATAACTGAGAAGTAATATAAATAGCCGTTGGTCCATCGGCTCCTCCAATAATTCCTATCGAACTAGCTTCGGGAAGAGTAAAACCTAAAGCTAAAGCTCCCAGCAAAGTACCAAAAATACCGACCTGAGCTGCTGCTCCCAAGAGAGCCGTTTTAGGATTAGCAATTAAAGGGCCAAAATCAGTCAAAGCACCTACCCCTAAAAAAATCAAGGGTGGATAGATCCCCAGCTTAATTCCATAATATAAGTAATAAAGCAAACCTCCCTCTTCCATTAATCCCGTCAGGGGAAGATTAGCCAATAATAAACCAAAGCCCATCGGAATTAAAAGTAAAGGCTCATACTCCTTTTTGATAGCTAAGTAAAATAACAGTCCCGCCACTAAAAGCATAATCACCTGTTTATAATGTATATTCAAATAACCTGTTGATTTTAAAAATCTATAAACCATAGCCAGCACTTTCTTCTACCTCCTTCTTAAGCAACTACTACCATCACTTCTCCAGCATCTACTGAATCTCCCTCATTAACTTTAACTGCTTCTATAGTACCGCCAATATTAGTCTGTACTTCATTCTCCATCTTCATCGCCTCTAAAATTAAGACTACTTGATCACTTTCTACACTATCCCCTTCACTAACTAAGACTTCCTTTACTACTCCAGCCAAGGGGGCAGCTATATCTCCACTACCGCCTCTAGCTTTATTACTGGTTGAACTTTTAGTTGTCTTAGATGTAGCCTTACTTTTCACCTTGCTTTGAGATTCTGCTTGAGTAGCAGCCGTTTGAGCCTGAGCCTGAGTAGGAGAGCTTTTAACCTTATTAGTATTACTTTCTCCAGCCTCTACTTCTTCTACTTCTACTATGTATTCTTCATTATCTACTTTCACTTTAAATTTTCGCATTTTTAATTACACCTCCACTGTTAAGTATAAATTCTTTCTTGTTTTCTACTTCTCTTAATCGTCTGCAAGCGATTTGATAAAAGCTTCTGTCTCCCGCTTAACTTCCAGTTATCGGCTGCCGGCTTAATAGACTTAATTACATAGCTTTTATCTGTTGCTAAATATGTACTAATTGCTGCTGTAATAGCAGCTACCTTAGCCGAACTTAAGCCTTCCTGAGCAGCTAACTCCTCTAAGTCTGTTGATTCTTCTCTTTTCTCTTCAGTAATTTCAGTCTCTATTTCAGCCTGCTCAATTTTATCTTCAACTTTACTAGCCAGCTTCTGCTCATATAATTCAACCAAAAACTGTGAAATCTTAACTACCACAGGGATCATAGCTAAAGCACAAGCTACGATTAATACTCCGGTTAGTGAAATCTGTAGTCCTAAGCCTAAATTCTCCATCTTATTCCTCCTCTCAAATATGATCAAACTACTCTTTAAAGAGGCATATTACCGTGTTTGCGTTCCGGTAAATTGGTGCGCTTGCTTCTTAACATTTCTAAAGTATTAGCTAAGCGCCTAGTAGTATCCTCAAACTTAATTACATCATTAACTATTCCTCGTTGAGCAGCTACATAGGGATTAGCAAACTTATCTTTATACTCCTCTACTTTCTGAGCCAAGAGTTCCTCAGCATCAGCAGCCTCCTTAAGCTCATGACGATAAATTATTTTAGCTGCTCCCTGCGGGCCCATTACTGCTATCTCCGCCGTAGGCCAAGCTAGCACCAAATCAGCATCCAAAGACTTGCTGCACATTGCAATATAACCGCCTCCATAGGCCTTGCGCACTACTAAGGTAATCTTAGGTACTGTAGCTTCAGTATAGGCATAAAGCAGCTTAGCTCCATGTCTAATAATACCGTTATACTCCTGCTCAACTCCCGGCAAAAAGCCCGGTACATCTACTAAAGTGAGTAAAGGAATATTAAAGGTATCGCACATTCTGATAAATCTAGCCGCCTTATCGGCAGCATCTATATCCAAGCAACCAGCCTTATGCTGCGGTTGATTAGCTATTACTCCTACCGATTGACCATTAATCCGGGCCAGACCTACTACTATATTCTGAGCGTAATTAGCTTGAATCTCAAAAAAGCTATCTAAATCAACTATGTTATCAATTACTGCTAACATGTCATAGCCCTTATTAGGATCAACAGGAACAATATCTTGTAATTCAGTATTTTTAGTTAAGCCACCGCTGTCCTCTAACCGAGGTGGGTCTTCCATATTATTAGCCGGCAAATAGCTAAGCACTCTACGCATCTGCGTCAAGCACTCTTCCTCATTAGGGGTAGTAATGTGAGCCACCCCACTGATACTACCGTGAGCGCCAGCTCCACCTAACTCCTCAGCCGTAACCTGCTCTCCGGTTACCGATTCAATTACCTCGGGCCCGGTTAAAAACATCTTACTGGTATTCTCCACCATAAAAACCAAATCTGTTAAAGCCGGCGAATAAACAGCTCCCCCAGCACAGGGCCCTAAAATAGCTGAAATCTGAGGTACCACCCCTGATAGCTGAATATTACGCTTAAAGATCTCTCCAAAACCATCCAAAGACTCCACACCTTCTTGAATCCTAGCTCCTCCAGAATCATAAAGCGAAATAAAAGGAGCTCCCATCTCCTCAGCCAAGTCCATTACCTTACAGATCTTAGCAGCATGTTCAGCTCCCAAAGAACCTCCCATTACAGTAAAGTCCTGAGCAAAAAGATAGACCAAACGGCCCTCAATAGTACCATAGCCGGTCACAACTCCATCGCCTATCGCCTCTTTATCTTCCATTCCGTGTTCAGCATAACGAGGCTCTACAAAGGAGTTAACTTCAACAAAACTATCCTCATCTAATAAAAAGTCAATTCTTTCTCTAGCCGTTAACTTCCCTTTTTCATGCTGTCTTTTAATCCGCTCGGGCCCGCCGCCCTTCCTTGCTTTAGCTCTTTTTTCTTCCAATTCTTGCAGTTTAGCTTCCATTTCATCCATCTTGATCTCACCTCTCTATTTAATAGCTTCTTTTAATCTTCAAATCTAAAATTATAATTATAGTTAATTATAATTTCTTCCTAGTATCTGCATTTTCCTGTATCACTTCTCGATAAAACATAAATTATCCTTTAAACCGCTAGATCCACAACCTCCATATCCACCCGCAATATATTAATTCCAGTACTATACTCCACCATTTCTTTAATATTAAACTGCAACTCCCCCAGCACCTGCGGTAAGTCCAAACCATAATTTAAAACCACTTCCACTATCACTTTACTTCCTCGCTGCTGCTGATCTACCTTTACCTTTTTAACCTCAACTACTCTACTATCTTGACCTAAAGTATGCTCAATTAAATCAACAATTACTCCATCAGCAATTAGCAGCTTACCATAATAACTGAACTTAGGTCTAATAATAGTTTTTTCAGTCTTAATTTGATCGTCCTTATTAAAAAATAAAAGCTCCAAAGACTCCATTAAATAGCCAGAAAAGTTAGGTTTAATCTCAATATTAGGAACTGGGATTACGTGCTTACCAAAATCACCTCGCTGTTTTCTAGCCTCTGCTATCTCTTCTTCGGAAGCAATCTCTTCGATTTTAATTATCTCTTCTATCTCCGGGCCCAACTCCAAAACAGCAACAATCCGCTCTACCATGCGCAAGGAAGTACCCAAGATCAATACCTTTTCTGCCTGCTCTACTGCCAAAGCCTCTTTAACTTCTCCCGCATGCTCCTCCTCCATAAAAATAGCTACCTTCACAGCGCGAATCATATTATCTGCTTCTTTAGCCGATTTGCCGGCTATCACCTTGCTATTTTTAATCAATAAGCCATCATCTATAATATAATCTATTCCCTGACTATAAGCCACTAAACGGGCCCGATGACTCTTACCAGTCCCACTAGGACCTATTAAAGCATAGATTTCCATCTTATTAACTCAACTCCTCTAAAATTTCTGCTAACCTTTCTCCGCTAATAATCTCAACTCCTAACTCTTGAGCTTGCTCCAGTTTAGAGCCTGGATTAGCGCCTACAATTAAAAAATCAGTATTACCGCTAACACTGCTAGTCACCTTAGCTCCTAAGCGCTGCAACTCCTGCTTAGCTTCCTTACGAGTCAACTGAGACAATGAACCAGTAATCACCACCGTCTGTCCAGTTAAAGGACTTTCCGTCTCTGTAACTGAATCCTCATTCTCCACAGGCAAAATATTTACTCCGGCCGCTAACATACGTTCAACACTTCGTTGTATATTAACATCAGCTAAAAAGTCACTAATACTTTGGGCTACTACCTCCCCAATTCCATCTAGCGCTAATAAGTCTTCAAACTCAGCTGCTAATAGCTTTTCCCAAGACTGAAACTCCCCTGCCAACAGTTCAGCAGTAACCCGTCCTACATGGGGAATTCCTAAACCATAAATAAAGTCGGCTAACTGAGCCTCTTTACTTTCTTCGATAGCAGCTAAGAGATTTTGAGCCTTCTTTTCTGCAAAGCCGTCTAGCTTTAGCAACTCATCATAGTCTAGATAATAAAGATCGGCTAAGTCCTGCAAATCAAGCTCCTCATATAACTGAGCTGCTGTCTGCTCACTAAAGCCTTCAATCTCTACCGCTTCTCGACTAGCAAAATGAGTTAAGCGAGCCACCAACTGCGGTTTGCAAGAAAGAGAGTTCGGACAAAAAAGATGGACTCCCTCTTTAATTAACTCACTTTCACAGGCAGGACATCTTTCAGGCTTAGTTATAGCTTCTATATTCTGCTCTCCCTCTTCAGCAACGCTGCCTAAAATTTCCGGGATCACATCATTGGAACGCCTTAACCATACTTTAGCTCCTATAGCTACCTGCTTACGCTGAATATCATCCCAGTTATTTAAAGTAGCCTGCTGTACGGTAACTCCTCCAATATCAACCGGCTCTAAGATAGCCACTGGAGTTACCTTCCCCGTTCTACCTACATTCCACTCTACCTCCTTCAGCACAGTAGTCACTTCCTGAGCTGGGAACTTATAGGCTAGGGCCCAGCGCGGAGCCTTAGCCGTATATCCTAAAGCCTCTCTAGTCTCTAAATCATTAATCTTAATCACTATTCCATCTACTAGGTAATCCAAACTATCAATTTCACTTTCTACCCGTTCTACCTCAGCTATTACCTCTTCAATATCACTAAAGGTCTCTAGATAATTACTAACCTTGAATCTATTTTCTCGTAAAAAATCTATTATTTCCAGATGTTCGCTAAACTCTATTCCTTCATAATAACCTATATTATAAAAAAAAGCATCCAAATTTCTCTCAGCTGTCACCTGCGGATCTAAGTTCTGCAAAGCACCAGCCGCAGCATTGCGCGCATTCTTAAGCGGCTCCTCAGCTTCCCTATTATATTCCTCTAACACCGATAAAGGCATAACCCCTTCCCCTTGTACCTCTAAAATGCCATCAGTAAAAGGAATAGCCAAAGGTACTGTTTTAATAGTCTTTACCTGTTCCAAAATCACTTTGCCTGATTCTCCAGTACCTCGAGTTGCCGCCTGCACCAACTGCCCTTCTCTATAAGTAAGATTAATACTTAAACCGTCGAACTTATACTCTAAAGTATATAAGGGCTGAGGTAGCTCTTGATTATGTTCTTGATTATATTTCTTAATCAAACGCCTAACCCTATTATCCCATTCTTTTAACTCAACCGCACTTTGCGCCTTATCCAAACTCCAGAGCTTAGCTAAATGCCGATGTGACTCAAACTCAGCTAAAGGTTCACTACCCACTCTTTGCGTAGGCGAATTAGGCAGTACTATTCCACTTTCAGACTCTAACTCCAATAATCTATCATAAAGTCGATCGTATTCTTGATCACTAACTAGAGGATCAGCTAATACGTAATAATGATGATTATATTTATTTAATTTAGCTACCAACTCTTCCATCTCGGATTCTACTGACAAGATAATCACCTCGTAGCTATTTTAACATTAATTGCAAAAAAAGTCTAACTGCTTAAATGACAAACAAAAAAGTTAAAGGTATTTTTTAAATACCTTTAACTTTAACTTAAAATAAGTATTAAATTTAAGAAAATTAATTAGCTGCTTGTCTCTTCTTTGTCCTCATCATCACTAACCGGCTCAGCTTCAACATCTGTACTCTCTCTTAAACCTTGAGCAGCTGATTTAAACTCATTCATCCCTTGACCGATAGCTTTGCCAATCTCCGGTAATTTGCTAGGTCCAAAAATCACTAAAGCAATTACTAAGATCAAAATTAACTCTGTAGGCCCTAATCCAAACATCTTATCTACCTCCAATCATTTTTGAACATTGCTAAATTTACTTTCGCATTTTTATTTTATCACAAATTATTAGAAATGTCTATAAGTTCAAAAGAAAAATAGAAGCAAAATAAGACTGTGTTGGATTATGGAGGAAATTAATTAACCCTTACAAAAGTAAAAACTTTTGTAAGGGTTTTGAGTATTTATTCCCATTCTTCTAGAGTAAAGATACCGTGATCAGTCTGAACTGGGTAACCTTCTTGGGCCCAAGCTCTAAAACCACCTTCTAAATTATAAACATCATATCCTAGATCCTGTACTAACTTAGTAGAAAAGATAGCTCGACCTCCACCTAAACAAGTAATAACAACTTTTGTATCCTCATCAGCATGGTCATCAATTCTCAAACCTAATAAAGCACCATCTACTCGAACAGAGCCCGGAATATGACCAGCTTGAAACTCATCTTCAGTTCTAACGTCTATTACCACTATATCTTCGCCAATTTCCGACATTTCTAGTTCAAACTCAAGATCCATTGGTGTAATGTACTCAATCTCTTCATCATACTGATCTCTCAAAGCAAAAGCCCCTGGAGCAGCCAAAGCAACTATCAATAGACAAACCAACAAAACAGTTAATTTCTTTCTCATTTTTTATTCCTCCTTTGATTATTTTGAAAATTAA
The DNA here is from genome assembly GCF_023227765.1 of Fuchsiella alkaliacetigena. Taxonomy (GTDB): domain Bacteria; phylum Bacillota; class Halanaerobiia; order Halobacteroidales; family Acetohalobiaceae; genus Fuchsiella; species Fuchsiella alkaliacetigena. The sequence goes on along the minus strand of NZ_JALKBZ010000038.1, from coordinate 13,639 downwards.
ATCTTTTTAGATGGAAATAAAAGTATAGTCAAGTAATATTACTTGACTATACTTAACTAACACTTAATTTACCGGCTCAAACTCCCCATAAGTATTAACTACCGGCAGCCCAGCTTCAACCCAAGCTTCAAATCCACCTTCAAGTTCACTTACATTATTATAACCCATTTCTTGTAATCGACCAGCAGCTATAGCAGACCTTCCAGCAGTCAAGCAGTAAACTATTATCTCAGCATCTGGATCGTCTACTACATCCTCTATCCAAAACTCCAGCATACCTCCATCAACAGTTTCAGCCCCTTCTATATGAGCTACATTATACTCTTCAAGCTCTCTTCTTACATCAATTAACACAATATCCTCATCCATTTCTAACATAAACTCCAACTCAGTTGCATCTACTTGAGGAATATTGTATTCAGCAGCTATATCCCTAGGATTTCTTAACTGACCGATAGCCATAGAAGACATTAAAGTTACCACCATTACGATTACTAACAACACAACTCCTACTTTACTTTTTCTCATAATTATCCCTCTCCCTATTAAATATTTAAATACACATTTAAATTCAAAATCTATTTAGCGCAAACTAAGTTTATCTTTAGGTTTTAGCCTGCGCCAAATTTGTATTTAAAGCTTGAAAATTACATTATTGAAGCTTTAATTTACTAAGATTTAGCCTAAGTTAAAACTTCTAAAGCTTAAATCTAATTTAAAAGCTAAAACTTCCATCTGCATCGATATTTATCGACCCATCTAAATAAAATACATTCTCATAACCTAGCTCTTCAAATACTTCCTCTGCTGCTCCCTGTGCTCTTATCCCAGCAGCACAATGGAAAAGCAACATTGCTTCCTTATCATCAGGCAACTGACCAGCAATAGCTTCTGGATCATCTAAAATATCTCCCTGAGGAATATGAATAGCCCCGTCAATCATTCCTGATGCTACCTCATCATCATCTCTCACATCAATTACCGTTGCTCCTTCATCAAGCTTCTCCTGAAATTCAACTCCAGTTATTGCTAAGTTAGGCCCATCTGCAACTTCAAATTCACCACCAGTAGATTCTAGACCAAACATCGGCAGCTCTGCTTCTTTCCAACTCGGTATTCCAGCAGCAAAAACCTTCACATCAGTATAGCCACTATTTGCCAAAAACTTGGCAATCTCATGACTATAGCCTCACTGAAAGCCTCCACAATAAGTTATTATCTCTATATCCTTATCTCTAGGTATTAAGCCTTTATACTTTTCCTTGAAAATCTGCACATCCATTGAAATTGAATGAGGAATATGCTCACTAAAATAAGCACTATAGGCTCTAGTATCAACTAACAAGTATGGCTTTCTACTCTCATCACTTACTACTGAATCACCAATCAACTCCTCTACATGCTCAGCTGTAGTAGTAAAGTAGTTTCCGGCTGCTCTCCAGTACTCAACTCCCTCCTGATAAACATGTACATTTGTATATCCTAATTCTTCTGCTTTACGAGCAGAATCAGCACTCAAAGGACAATGAAGCCCTCCACAGTAGAAAATTATCTTTTTATCCTTATCCTCTGGCAATAAATCACTCCGAGCTTCAAATTCAGCATCTGGAATATTAATAGCTCCGTTAATATGACCTTCATTATATGCACTTTCTGGACGAGAATCTACTATCACAAAGTCCCATTCTGGCATATACTCATCATAAGATGCTCTGTCTGTACAAGTAGGACTTACGTGACTCATCAAGGTCATTAGAGTTTCCGTATTAATATACTCCAGCTCTGGATCCTTAGGCACAATGTCCTCTTCTTCTACATCTTCAACTATAAATCTCGACAAATCATAAGCTTCTACAGAAGCTATTGCTAAACTACTGCTTAATACTAAAGCAGCAATTAGAGCTAAACATAAAAATAGTGATCGCTTTTTCATAATCTTGCTCCTTTCTATAATTTTTTATAAATGGTTTTAGTCTGCTCAATACAGTCCATTAAGCACTCAGTAATTCTAAGAAAAAGAGGTAAAGCTTCAATTTCAACTAACCTACTTTTAAAGTCCATCAACCAATCAAAGTGATCATCAAGAAACTGCTTAATTTCATCAGCTTGCCGATGTTCTATAATATAAGCTAGTAATTCTAATAAAATTGTTAAATGATCAGGCATTTGTTGATACTCTCGTGGTATTTCTAAACCTAAACCTGACATTAGGTGTTTAATATGCAAGGCTGAATCACCCATCAAATATCCTTTTTCATTAGCAATATTAACCTGTGCTTGCGAATCAGTAGTCCAGACCTTATAAACTGACTCTACTGGTAATGCACTTGGTTCATTTAAGCCAATAAAACACCTACTATATTCCTGCTTAAACTGATCAAAGTCCGGAATATCAAAGTCTTGATTAATAGAGCTAGTCTCTAGTTCTAATTTCTGCATCTTTTCTTTCAACTCAGAAAGTAGCTTGCTAGAAATAAGCTGATCATAAAACTCCTGATCTGGATACTTATAAAAATCAGCAATTATCAAAAATAAATCTGATAATTGATCACTTTGAACGGTTAATACCATTAACAATCATCCTTTCTACTTGCCACTAAACTCTATTTTCTCACCTTTTAATACATAATAAACTCTAGGCTCTGTTCCTTCTTCAGCTAACAGCTGATAAGTATCCTCTTTGGCCATTGCTTTAGAAATTTCGCTATCTGGATCATCTAAATCTCCAAATATTCTTACCTCATTCATACAGGTACTTACACAAGCTGGTGTTTCTCCTTGATCTACAAAGTCAGAACAAAACTTACACTTTTCTGGAACGCCTGTTTCTTGATTAACTACCCGCACATCATAAGGGCAGGCTTGCACACAAATTTGACATTCAATACATTCTTCGGGGTCAACATCTACAATTCCATCTTCACGTCTATAAGTTGCATCAGTAGGACAATGCTTTAAGCAGGGAGCATCCTCACAATGCTGACACTGAACAGGAAGAATCTCCAACCATGCCTCTGGATATTTGCCCTTTTCTGCAAACTCTAAATGATTATAGTGCATCTCCTTTGGCAACTGCCACTGCAACTGACAAGCAATTCCACAAGCAGCACAACCAGTACAACGGGAAGGGTCAATTAGCATCGCGTACTTCGCCATTTACTTCTCCCCCTTTCTAACTTTAACTATAACTTCTTGACCCATCACACTTCCAGCAATAGGTTCTATCTCTTCGGATACAAAGTCATTATAGTTAATTCCTACTCCATAAGCAGTTTCAGCTTTTTCAGAAAATCCACCATAAGCTGAAGGAACCCATACACAGTCCGGATGTAATAGTTCTGTAGCCTTTACTTCTATCTCTTTAGTAGCAATCTCTGATTCAACTACCACTGTATCTCCAGTCTCAATCCCTAGCTGATCAGCTCGCTCTTTATTAATCCACATTCGAGTTCCATCATACATTTCAGTAATCTCCATCAAATAAGGATTGTTACTAGTAATATGATGCGAATGCCAAGGCTGCTTACCGTGAATTAACCTAAACTCATCTTCCTCACGCGGAATTACCTTAGGCGGTATCCATCTAGGCACTCCACTAAATCCATTAGCTTTATAAATTCCTACAGAAAACTCTACTTTTCCTGATGGAGTGTCTAAAGCAGGTTCACCACCACTTAAAGGAAACTCAGGATCAAAAGACTGATTACGAAACTCAAGGCAGCCTGCTTCTTTAAGCTGCTCTAAGCTAATATCTAATGGTTCAATCATAGCTCTAGCTTGATCTTCAACAGTAAAGTCAAAGTACTCTTCAGCTCCAATCTCTTTAGCTAAGCCTTTCATAATATCGATTAACGGCTTAGTATCCTCCATCGGCTCTACTACTTCAGTTCTCATTGCTAACTGTGGATAATCATGAGTAACATGGCCTGCAGTAGTAACTGGAGGTTCAGCTCTCTCCATAAAGTAACATTCAGGCAGTATATAATCGGCTGTATGATATGAAGTTTCATTCCAGTCGATAGGAATTGAAACAACTAAATCAGCTTCTTTCATCTTTTTCTGATATTCTGGATTAGGGCCAGTCCGCAAGGGATTGTAGTGATAAACAAATATAGCTCGCACTTCCCCTTCTTCTGCCAACTGAGGAATTCTTTGCGGAATACCTCTTGCTGCTTCTACTGTAGCATACTTTCCGTCCTCACCAGCACCATCTATCCGAGGGCCCATTTCTTTTTCCGGGGGCTGTTGCTCCGGTTCAAACTGACCAAGCTCGATGCTAGCTGACGGCAGTAATCCACCTCGCTGATACATATTACCGAGTAAAGCATTAATTACAATATTCATCTGTGCCTGTTGTACACTATTTTTATAATGAGCATTTAAACCATGATAACCAGGCTCTAAAAAGGATCGCGGGGCATGCTTAGCTAAATCTCTAGCGATCTCTCTAATCTTATCGGCTGGTATATCTGTTATTCCTTCAGCCCATTCTGGAGTGCAGTTTCGATTAGCATTCCAGAACTCATCAAAGTTTTCCACATACTCACGAACAAACTTTCTATCCTTTAAATCCTCTTCAATTATAACGTGAGCAATAGCTAAATAAAAAGCTAAGTCAGTACCCGGTCTAATCGGTATCCATTCATCAGCCACCTTTGCTAACTCACAGCATCTAGGATCTACTACTACTATTTTAGCTCCTTTTTCTTTAGCCTTCAATACCTTCTGCATTCCATTAGGCAGAATACCTCCCGCAAAGTTCCGACCTACAAAGAGCATATAGTCACTATTCTCGTGATCTCCATATAAGTTAGTACCCATCATATTAGCCCAAACATTAGTCTTAGCAGTAAAACAAGTAGCATAATGAGTAATATAGTTAGGCGAACCTATATAGTCCAGTAGTATATCAGCATAATCCTTTCCTCTAACACCGTGCTCCATCCAAACTACTGAATCACCTGTATATCTATCTACTATATCAGTTAACTGCTCACCAATTTCAGCAAAAGCCTGCTCCCAAGAAATCGGCTCAAACTGATCTTCTCCTACTCTCTTCATCGGCTGAGTAACTCGATCCGGATTATAAATATCAGCTACCATACCGTGCCCTCTAGCACAGATCTTACCTCTATTTTTTAAATGGATTGGATTTCCTTCTGCCTTCCAAACCCGACCATTCTTCACGTGAACAAATAGCCCACATAAGTTAGAGCAGCCATTACATAAAGTGTGTCTTTTTTCTACTGGCGCATCCTCAGCCGCCTCAGCAAAATCACTAAAGCTAAACTTAAGTGAAGCACTAGCCGCACCGGCTGCTGCTGTAGCCTTTAAAAAACTACGTCGACTTATTTTCTGCATACCTATACCCCTTTCATTAATGAATTAAAAAACATTAAAATATCTTCTTTGTCCCCTCCGGGGACTTTAATTTTAACCTCAGCCAGCTTCCGCTTCAGGTGTTTCAATTCTAGTTTCCACTGTCGGATAATCAGCAACATCTCTACAAATGACTGGCTGATCTCCTATTACCTCTTCATCAGCTGTCCACTGACTCATTCCAAACTGTGAAGCCAAGGCATCATAGCCTAGTATATTCAAAATCCTGGCTGCTTGACTGGACTTATAACCATCCGAACAAATAAGGACAATATCCTTATCCGTAGGTAGTTTCTCCAAGTTTGATGGGTCAGTAAGTTCCTTGAAAGGAATATTTATAGCTCCTTCACCATGGCCCTTTTCGTATAGATCAGAATCTCTTAAGTCAACTGCAAAATGTCGCTCGCTTCCTCTATCGATTACAAATCTCTTAACTTGATCATATCTCATAACTGGATTAATATTATCATCAACAATTCGTCTTCCTTGTTCCATAATCAACTCATCTATAGTAGTAACTTCTTGTTCAATTTGAGGTAAATCAAACTTTTCTGTTGCTTCAGTAGGCTCTGTTGCCAACTCATAGTCTTCAGGAGCACATTCTACAGAAGCATCCCAACCTGCAAAACCATTCTCCATAGCTACCGTATCAAAGCCTAACATTCCCCAAAAAGCAGCAGCTTGATTAGCAGTATGACCTGTATAACAGACTATAATAATCTTTTTATCTCTAGGCAACTTCTCGATCTGATGTCTTTCCCAGATAGAATCATAGGGCATATTTACTGAACCAATAATACTAGCCTCAGCAAAATCATCAAGTCCTCGTAAATCCACTACATAATAGTCAGAATCAGGATTTAATACAACCTTTTCGTAAACCTCTCTAGGAGTGATAGAGTCTTGATAATTATCTTGTAGATAATTATCAGCAACTTCTAAAAGTGCTTCAAACTGATCCCCCTCTAGTTCCTGCTCTTGATAATTGTAATATGCGTGGTCTTCAAGACTTACTAATTCCTGTTCTTCAACAAGCTCATCACCATCTATAGTTTCTGTTTCATCACGACAGCCTATTAAACTAAAAATAATTATAACACTCAAAACTACCAATAATGCTTTTTTTCCAAACTTCACTTTAATCTAACCTCCTTCTTAAATCTCTTTTTTAAAAAAACAAAGCTATGCTTTAGCAAAGCCACCCCCCTCTTAATAAGCTTCTCAACTATCAAGCTACCTGTCACATATTATTTGCAGTATTAAAATATTGATTTGTGCTATTATTAACTTTCGCTATTGTTAGTAAAGCATCCTTCTAAATTGCTATTCACCTTTATAATAACAAGATAACTAAAAAGCATATCAATCTATCCAAATGTGAATTATATAATTTATCTTATCTTCTCTCTATATTTCAAAAAATTAACTTGATTACCTGTCTCATTATACCAGACCTCATCATATAACTTTTTGGCTATTTTAATTCCCCTACCTCGTTCTCGCCCACTTCTAAGATCATGTTCTAGATTTAACTCTTGATTAAGCTGCTTTTGCCAATCAAATCCTACCCCTTCATCCTTAATACTAGCTTTGATATACTTTTCATTAATCTCTACTTTAATCTCAACCTGTTTGTCCTCATCTAAGCAGTTACCATGCTCTATTGCATTACTTATCAATTCCTGAAAGCCAATCCAAATCAAGGTGAAGGCTTCATTACAATAAGGAACTATAAACTCCCTTAATTCTTCCTGAATTTGATACATCTCTTGGCAGCTACTATTAATAGTGCGCTCAAACTGATCAATTATAGGTAGTTTATTTTTCAAAATTAAAAAGGTTATATCGTCCTGTCCCTTTTCCTGACCAGAAAAGCTTTTAAAATCTGCTGTTATTTCAGCCTTGATTAAGTCTGGAGGTAAGTAATAGTTTTTAGCTAACACCTCCTGTAACCGCTGCTCACCATAGCGAATGTTTTTTTGACTAGATATCTCCTCAATCAACCCATCAGTAGTCATCAGTAGCACCTCACTTCTTTTAAAATATACTTCCTCCTCTTGATAATTAAGTACGTTTGAGCCCAAATATGCTTCTTCATTAATTGCTGAAGAGATAGGCATCCCTCCGCAAGATAAGGTAGTTACTTCTCCCTGCATCTTAGCTATTATTGGTGGTACTTGAAAGCCGGCATTAGCAAAAGTTATCCGCTGCTCTTCTAAATCTAAAACCCCTAGCAATAAGCAAATGAAGTAGTCATCAGGGAAGCTTTCTTGTTGATACCTATCTATTATATATTCTATTAAATTACTAGGACTTAATCTGGGCTCTATACTATGCTGGTATAACAAATAGTTATTAATGGTTTCTCTAAGAAAAATATTTAGCATAGAACCATCCAAACTATGACCACTTACATCAGCTAAATAAAAAATTAACTGATCTTTTATCTTTATTAGATCATAAAAATCCCCTCCCAACTTTTCAGCTGGTTGAAAATAAGTACTATAAGAGTATTTTGCTAATTCAGGTAAGTCAGAGGGTAAGAACTGCTCATGTAGCTTTCTTCCTTTTTCAAACTGAGTCTCTAAGTTGTTATATAAATCTTCTAACTCTATCATCTGCTTCTTATTTTCACTTATCTGCTCTACCACTTTTAAAAATACAGTTATTCCTAAAAGATTAATCAAAAAAGCCGAGATCTGCACTGGCAAAGTTTCTAGCCAAGAAATAAAGTCTCCTATTCTTAACCAAGATAAAAATAATGTAGCTAATTGGTAAATAGCAAGTAATAATACACTAAGAAACAGCTTATTTTTTACTCGAAATTTATATTTTCTAGTCAATCCAGCTAATACTCCTCCTAAAAAAGCAGGTGGGATAGCTCTCCAGTACTGCAAACAGCTTCCTGCTTGCATGCGAAACATACCTCCTAACAAAGATACTGTTCCTCCTACATAGGGCCCGCCAAAAAGCCCTCCCAAAATAGGCCCTACCGCTCGAAAACTACATAAAGTAATACCTTGATACTGAATTGGGAATAGTATTGCAATTAAAGAAAACAGACTAAAGTAAGTAATATAAAATAAACGGCTTTGCTTACTTAACAGGTTTTTAGCAGTTAAAGAAAAGTTTCCTGATAGATAAACCCAGGCTACTATCAACCCAGCTCCATACACCGTTTCTTGAAATAATTCCCACCAATTATTAAGCAGATCTATATCTCGCCACCTCCCTCTAAAAAATAACTGGACTGCTAAATGAAAGACTTTAAAATATCGGCAAAGACTTATCAGTAAATCTTAAATATCTATATCAATTCGTATAGAGTATAATGACAGTTTATTTAGGATAAAATGCTCAACAAATGATGAAAACTACACTAACGGAGTAGTTAAATATTGGAATATCCCTTTATAAAGATATCACATCAATTGAGCATTTTATCCTGCCCTCACATATAATATTCGACATCATTATAAGTAATCCTTTTCACAAAGTATTCGCTTTTGTTATATCTAAATAAAACAAAAGCATATACATCTCCATTAATCTGTATATGCCTTCAACTCTTCTCCTAAGCTTTAAGCTATTAATTTAATTAATCTACCCCCAACATAGACCCCAGTACACATAAATATAGCAAAAATCCAGCCATGTAAAGAAAACGAGGCTATCCCGCCAACCATAGCTCCAATATTACAGCCGCCGGCTATATAAGCACCATAACCCATAAATATACCGCCTAGTAAAGCACTCAGTCCTCGTCGATAACTAAATTTTTTACGTAATCTAAACTGTTTGGATAAAAACCCCGATAAAAAAGAGCCAAAAACAACTCCTACCGCAATCACCGTCATAGAAACAATATATTCATCAACTACTATTCCATTTAAACTACCAGAACTAAAAATACTAAGTCCACTTCTACCAACTAAATAAAAAAAAGATATAACTCCTAGAGGAGTATCTAACAAAAAAATAAAGATAATATTAATTAAACCTAATATAGCTCCACCAAAATAATAAGACCAGTTTGATCTCCAAAAAGAACTTTTATTAGTTTGCTTAATCACTCTCACCTACCCTTATTATTTGACTATCTTAATCTCCCAAATTCCTGCTGCTAACTCCTTAAGTTCAAAGTTATATCCCTGCTCTTCAAGCCAATCAATAACATTCCTCACCGACTGATTACTATCTAATTTTATCTTCAAAACAGCATCTGTAACCAAACAGCGTAATTCCTCTTTGGTCTTTAATAAAGGAACTGGACAAACCATTCCTAACAAATCTAATTTTTTCTCCATAAATACCACCTCATTAAGTATCTCTTTTATCTGTCCACCATTTCACAAGCAAATAAATAAAAACTAGTCCTCCCAATTGTAATAAGACTGCTTTTCTCCAACCTATATATTCAGGTAAAAAAATAGCTAAACTATAAAAACGCTGCTGCCACCAACTTAGATGGATACTGCCAATTAAAGTGCCTATAACTAAACCAATAAAAACTATTACAAAAACAAGATAACCTTCGCCAAGCCTTACTAAAGTAATTAAAGTACAAGCACCAGCTAAAGCCATTCCAATTCCAAATAAAAACCCTCCAAAAATTGTTGTCCCGCCCCAAGGAATTACTGTACCTATTAGCTCATAGTCAGCAGGTGTAAAATATTGATAAGCTATTATGCCTACAGTAGAAATTATAACCGCTGTTAATACTGCTCTAAACAACTTAGTGCTATTAAAAAGAAATAAATTTAAAAAAGCACCTGCAAAACAAAAACTGCTTTTTTGTAAAGCAAAACCCAATAGCAATCCCAATAACCATAATACTATTAAAAATAGATCAAGAGAAGTGAAAAAACAAACTCCAAGTCCAATTAAAATAATTAATAAAGTTTTTAGCTGGTTTTTTTTCATTAAAACCCCTTCTTTTAAAGAGAATAGTGGTTTTTAAGCAGGAAAAAAAGTACTAATAATCGAAATAGTTATTACAGTTAAATTAGGAGATGTGATAATAAATGAAGATTTATCAGTTTGAAATCTTTACTACTGTAGCCAAAGTAAAAAGTTTTTCTAAAGCGGCAAAACTTTTATATTTAAGTCAACCTAGTGTTAGCAAACATATTAAATCAATGGAAAACTACTATGGAACTAAACTATTTAAACGCTCAAATCAAGGAGTTGATTTAACTACAGCTGGTAAAGTAGCCTATGAGTATGCTCAAAAAATTTTAAAGACACATAGTAATTTAGAAAAAGAAATTGATAAACACTTAAATCTAAAAAATTCAAACTTAATCATTGGTGCCAGTATAACTCCAGGCAACTACTTGCTTCCTTGCACAATCTGGACTTTTAAAGATAAACATCCTCAAATTGATATTCGATTAGATATAAATAACACCCAACAAATTATTAAAAAAGTACTGAAGAACGAAGTTGATATCGGCATTGTAGAAGGAGAAATTCCCCCAGAAGTAAACCTAACTACTAAAGAAATCATGAAAGAAGAACTAAAATTTATAGCAGCTACTTCAAAATATACCCAAGATACTTTCACTTTAACAGAGTTGAAAAAATTACCTTTAATTTTACTAGATAAAAAATTTGGGATTCGCCAACAATTTAATAAATTAATTCAAACAGCAGGACTTAATTTTAGTGATCTCAATATAATCACTGAAATTGGAGGAATCAGCGGTATTAAATCAGCAGTACAATCAGGATTAGGAATCTCTATAGTTAGTCATTCTGCTGTTAAAAAGGAAATCTATCAAAATACAATCAAGGCTATTAATATCAAAGGAATAACAGAAGCTGATTTAAAAATGAATCTAAAATTAATATATCATAATCAAGATCAACAAAATGAACCTAATATTATCAGCAAATTCATTACCTTTTTAAATATTCAAAGCGGGGAAATCTTCTGTTAACTAAAACCCTTTTATACTAGTATTGCAGGTCTTTTAACGATTTTCCTGCCTCAATATATTAATTAGAACACTATTTAAAGATTCACTACTAAAAATCATTAATTACTTTAGTTTATCTTCTTCATAGCAGCATAAGAGGCTAAAATCTGCTTAATACCTTGTTCTGGAAAAGCAACTGCTACCTTTAAATCATTACCTAAATCTTCAACACTTACTATTTTACCTATCCCCCATTTATTATGTTTAATTTGATCACCTATCGTATATCCTGTATGCTGAGCTTTATCAGCAGTTGAAGTAGCTTGCTGTTCTTCTTGCTTATTAAATAAAGATTCTGGAATCTCTTCAATAAATCTAGAAGGAGGATTATAGGAGGTATTCCCGTAAACCTTTCTGGACTGAGCACAGGTTAAATAAAGCTCCTTTTGGGCCCGAGTCATCCCCACATAACAAAGGCGTCGCTCTTCCTCTAAAGACTCCCGCTCATCTAAACATCGTGAATGAGGAAAGATCCCCTCTTCCATTCCGGTCAAGAAGACTACTGGAAACTCCAAGCCCTTAGCACTATGTAAGGTCATCATCACTACCGCCGATTTATCTTCTAAGGTATCTATATCAGCAATCAAAGCTACCTCTTCTAAAAAAGATTCTAAGCTTGAATCACCCTCATCTTTCACATGCTCTTCTATCACTGCTAACAGCTCATTAATATTTTCAATTCGACTTTCACTCTTTGGATCATTCTGCTCCTGTAACTGACGAATATAGCCAATTTCCTTTAACAGCTCCTCAGTCAACTGCAAAGCATCTACCTCTTGACTCCGTTGCCGTAGGTAATCCATTAACTCTACAAAGTTTCGGACTCGGCTTCCATAGCCACTACTAATACTCTCTATCTCCTCTACTCGCGAAATAGCTTCGTAAAGACTACACTGCTTAGCTTGAGCAAAGTCAAGCACTCTACCTAAAGTAGTAGCTCCAATTCCCCGTTTAGGTCTATTGATAATTCTTTGTAAGCTAATATCGTCTTCCGGGTTATAAAACACCCGTAAATAGGCTAAAATATCCTTAACTTCCTGACGATCATAAAACTTCAACCCCCCCACAATTCGATAGGGAATTCCTGACTTAACAAAGACCTCTTCTAAGACCCGCGACTGGGCATTAGTCCGGTAAAGTAGAGCAAAGTCCTGATAACTATAGTCCTCATTATTTACCTTCTTTTTAATCTCCTCTACCACATAGCGAGCTTCCTTCCTTTCATTTAAAGCTTGCTTGAATACCAAAGGAGGGCCCGCTTCATTTTCAGTCCATAATCGTTTAGCCCTACGCTCACAATTATTCTTAACCACTGCAAAAGCAGCATCCAAAATATTTTGGGTAGAACGATAGTTCTGTTCTAATTTAACTACCTTGATATCTTCATAGTCCTGCTCAAAGTTGAGAATATTACTGATGTCGGCCCCGCGCCAGCCATATATTCCTTGATCGTCATCGCCCACTACAGCAATATTCTGATGCTTAGCTGCCAGCAAATTAACTAATACGTATTGAGCATGGTTAACATCCTGATACTCATCAACCATAATTTGATGGAAGCGTTGCTGATAATACTCTAATACCAGTTCATAATTTCTAAATAGCTCTACAGTTTTCATAATTAAATCATCAAAGTCTAAAGCATTATTTTCCTTTAACTGCTCTTGATAGAGCTGATAAGCCTCACCTACTACTTTCTCAAAGTAGCTTCCTGTTTGTTGTTGATAGCTTTGAACATCTTGCAATTCATTTTTAGCCTGACTAATTTGAGATAGTACTGAATAAGGCTTAAACTGCTTAGTATCTAAATCCAAATCATCTTTAATGATATTCTTAATCAGTGTCTTTTGATCACTGCTATCATAGATCACAAAGTTGCTATTATATCCTAATTTAGCAATCTCCCTTCGTAAAATTCTCACCGCAATAGAGTGAAAGGTACCCATCCAAATAGAACGACTATCTTTAGTTACCAGCTCCTCTATCCGTTCTTGCATCTCACTAGCCGCTTTATTAGTAAAGGTCACCGCCAAAATATTATGTGGATCTACTCCCACCTCTTGAATTAAATAAGCAATCCGAGAGGTTAAGACTCTAGTTTTACCGCTACCTGCGCCAGCTAAGACCAACAGCGGGCCCTGCTTATGCTGCACTGCTTCTTTTTGCTCTGCATTCAAATTAGCTAATAGCTCCATTTTCCAAATCCCTGCTTATAAAAATCTATACAAAACTAACTATAGACCACAATTTCACAGGATTACAATTGTGTAGGATGCAAT
>NZ_JALKBZ010000037.1 GCF_023227765.1 Fuchsiella alkaliacetigena | reverse complement strand
CAGAGAATTAAGGGAAATCCCACTTTTATTTTCAATTTTTAAGTCTAGATTATTTTACTTGCCGAATTCAAGTTTAACTTACTTAAAATGTACTGAATTTTTTCAGTGCATTTTTTTATTTTGGGTGCATATTTTTAATATCGGCTTAATAGTAATGGTATTGAGGTGGTTGTCTTATGACGCGAATAAAAGAAGAAATAATTCCTCTTTTAGCGAGTAATTTAAGAGATATTTTAGAGCAGGTAAATGAGAGAATTTTAGAGCAGACAGAAGAGATTCGCTTAAGAATTAAGCAGCCTTTAATCTTAAAGCTTAATCAAGGTGAAGCAATCTTGACTAGCGATGGTCAAGTTACTACAAATATTAAACAAGCTTACTATACCAAGGCTCAAGATCTCAAGGAAAGCTTAAACTTAATGACTCAAAGCTCTCTTTATGCTTTAGAAGAGGAGTTAAAACAGGGCTATTTGACCTTGGAAGGAGGACATAGAGTAGGCTTTGTAGGTCAGGCTGTAGCAGATATAGACAAGATTGAATTAATTAAGAATATTTCTGCTTTAAATATTAGGGTGTCTCAACAGATTATTGGTGCTGCTGAATCAGTAATTCAGCAAATTATTAAGGATAGGGCTGATATTTATAATACCTTAGTTATTTCTCCACCTCAGTGCGGAAAGACAACTTTGCTGAGAGATATAATTAGACAACTGAGTAATGGAATTCCTGAACTTAATTTTTCAGGGCTGACAGTAGGAGTGGTTGATGAACGAGGAGAGTTGGCCGGTAGTTATCAGGGAGTTCCGCAAAATAGATTAGGAATTAGAACCGATGTGCTTTCTAACTCACCTAAGTCGCAAGGGATGATCTTATTAATTCGCTCTATGTCGCCGGAGGTAATTGTTACCGATGAAATTGGTACTCGTGCCGATGTGAAGGCTATTTTAGAAGCCTTAAACGCTGGGGTTAGAGTTGTAGCTTCAGTACATGGAAATGACTTAGCGGAAATAGAGCAGCGACCTAACCTAAAAGATCTGTTGGCGGTTAACTGTATAGATAGATTTATTGTTTTGAGCAGGAGAAGAGGGCCCGGTACTGTCGAAAAGATAATCAATGCTAAACAACGGAGGCGAAGCTGGTGATGCTTAAGTTAATTGGTAGTTTATTAGTTATAATAGCTACTTCTATTTTAGGCTTTATTCGAGCTAGAGAGTTTAGTTTGCGAGTGAAGCAACTGCGTAAGTTACAGACAGCCTTTAAAATATTGGAAAAGGAAATTCTTTATGTAGCTACTCCTTTGCCTACAGCTTTAGCTAGAGTAGGTCAAAATTTAGAAGAACCATTAGCTCAGCTGTTTTTGGACTGCCAAGAGACTTTAAGTAATAACAGTATTACCGCTGATCAGGCTTGGTTAGAAACAGTAAAAGAAGAGTTTGCTAAGCAGACTGCTTTAACAAATGAAGACCGAGAAATTTTAATAAACTTCGGTAAAAATCTAGGTAACTCCAGTCGAGAGCATCAAGAAAAGAATTTAAAGCTGTTATTTGAGCAGTTAAAAGCAGCAGAACAAGAAGCAGTGCAGGCTCAGCAGCAAAATAGTAAGAAATGGCGTTACTTTGGAGTTTTAACGGGGCTATTGATAGTCATCTTGCTGTATTAAGCTCTATAACAACTTTGAGGAAGGAGCTTGAAAGATGGACATAGACTTAGTTTTTAAGATTGCCGGCTTAGGAATCTTGATTTCAATCTTTAACATAGTTTTAGAACAGGCCAACAAAGAAGAACAAGCAGAAATGTTAACCTTAGTGGGAGTAATTATTGTACTGATGATAGTAATCCAACTAATTAATGATCTATTTCGGGACATCAGACAGATATTTGGTTTCTAGTGAGGTGATTTGATGGAGATAATACAGATTGTAGGTTTAAGCTTGGTAGCTACGGTCTTAATCTTATTAGTTAGAGAGAATGAACCTGAAATTGCCATGCAGCTAAGCTTAATTGTGGGCATAATTATCTTTATAATGATGCTAGGTAGAATAGTAGCTATTGTCGATCTGCTAAGAGATTTAGCCTTGAGTGCAGAGGTTGATTTAATTTATCTGGATACAGTTTTAAAGGTGATTGGAATTGCTTATATTGCTGAGTTTGGAGCAGCTATCTGTCGTGATGCTGGAGAAGGAATTATAGCTGCTAAGGTAGAATTTGCAGGCAAAGTTTTGATTATGGTATTAGCTATTCCGATTATGTTAGCCGTTTTGGAGTCAGTAATGCAGTTACTTCCTTAAAGGTAGGAGTTAATAAAGGTGTGATTAATTTGACCAATAATTCAAGAAGACTAATTGTAATTATAATTTTAGTTTTACTAATTAGCCAGTTATCTTTAAGCTCTCTACAAGCAGAAAGTGAGCCAGGGTTGAGTCGTGAGGAAGCTGAAGAGAGGAATTTAGAGTTAGTTGAAGAGCAGTTGAGTCGCTTGGATTTAAGCAAGCTTCAAGAGCAGATTGATAAGTTAAATAGAGAGACTGGCGATTATGTACCTGATTTAGCTTTGAATGATCTAATCGGTTTTTTTACCGAAGAAGAGCTGGGCTTTGATTTAAGCTCTATCCTAGGAGGATTATTGCGCTATCTATTTAGAGAGGTAGTAGTTAATTTTGAACTATTAGGAAAGTTAATTATTTTAGCTGTAATCGGGGCCGTACTTAAGACCTTTCAAAACTCTTTTGCTCAGCAGGATATAAGCAGATTAGTGGATAAGGTAGTCTATTTGGTCTTAGTTATTATTGCTCTTAACTCCTTTCGAGTAGCTATTGGGGTTGCTCAGCAGGCGATTAACGATATGACTAGTGTAATGTATGCGCTGTTACCTATTTTATTAACCCTATTGGTAACTTTAGGGAATCTTACCTCAGTAGCTATATTTCAACCGCTTACCTTTATGATGGTAAGTTTACTGAGCACTTTGATTGAGAGTATTATCTTTCCATCGATTCTTTTTGTAGCTGTTTTATCTTTAGTAGATAATATTTCAGATAACTTCAATGTTTCTGGCTTAGCTAAGTTGATTAAAGAAATTAACTTAGGCTTATTAGGAGCAGCTTCAACTATCTTCATTGGGGTTTTAGCTATTCAAGGTACAGCCGGAGCGGTAGGAGATGGAATTACTATCAGAACGATCAAGTATTTGAGTGGCGCCTTTGTACCGGTGATCGGTGGCTTTTTTGCTGATACTCTGGATACGGTGATTGGAGGTTCTTTGTTAATTAAAAATGCTCTAGGTGTTTTGGGAGTTATTGTTATTTTTTTATTCTGCGCTTTTTCAGTTATTAAAATTGTAGCTTTGATTTTTATTTATAGATTTGCTAGAGCGGTAATTGAGCCGATTAGTGACTCTAAAATAGTAATTTGTTTAGATCAGTTAGGTAATCATCTATTATTAGTCTTTGCAGCGGTATTTGTAGTGGCCTTGATGTTTTTTATTATGTTGACTATTTTGATTGGGGTAGGTAATATGACGGTTATGCTGAGGTGAAAATTAAATGCTGAATCAGATACATACTTGGCTTAAAAACTTGATAGTAATTATTCTATTAACTTCCTTTATAGAGTTATTATTGCCGCAGTCTAGTTTAGAGAAGTACACACGAATAGTTTTTGGGCTGTTTATTTTAATTGCTATTTTGAATCCTTTGTTGAGTTTTTTAGATGCTGGTTATAACTATAATTTCCAGAATATCACTCAAGTTTTAACTGTTAGTGAAGAGTCTAAACAGGAGGATTTAGCGGAGATAATGCGGCAAGGAGAGAGTTTGCGAGAGTCAAATCAAAAGTTGTTACAGGAGGACTATGAAGCTAAAGTAGCTAGGCAGATGGAGGCTTTATTGTCTTTTGATGATAGCTTACCTCCGCTGGCAACAAAGGTTAATTTAGGAGCAGATAATGAGATTAAGCAGATTGTAGTTCAATTAGAGCCAGAGGTGGAGAAGTCGGAGGCGGCTAAGGTAAATACAACTGCAGCTGAGGAAGATATTCCTGGAGAACTAAAGGATAGAGTAAAGGAGCGTTTAGCTAACTTTTATGGTTTAAGTACGAATCAGATTTCTGTGCAGAGTAACTAACTGAACTTGGAGGGGTTGACTGTGAGTGAAGAACAAGGAATTAAAGGACTGCTTAATAAGATAAGTAATCATAGTTTATTTAAGGGCCAGAACTCTAAATTAGTAAGACGATTAGTTTTATTAGCTTTTTTAGGAGTCTTATTTATCGTTTTTAGTAATTTACTGGCTACCGATGAGCAAGCTGAACTACTGTCGGATGAAGAATTAGTGGAGGAGAGCAGTAGTTATTATAGTTCTTCTAGACATGAGGAGGTTTTAGAACAAAAGTTAACTAGAACTTTGAGTAGTATTTCAGGTGTAGGTAAGGTAGCAGTTAGTGTAAGTTTGGATACAGGCTCTAAGTATGAATATGCCAAGGATATAAGTACTTCCGAACAGTCTGTTTTAGAGGACTCTACCGAGGGAACAGAAGCAGAAAAGGTAAGTGAACAACGAGAGGAGCAGCGAGAAGTAGTTATCGTTCGGCGTAGTGATGGCAGTGAGGAAGCGGTAATTAAAGGGGAGACTAAGCCTAAAATTAGAGGAGTAATGGTAGTGGCTCAAGGAGCTGAGTCGGCGCGGATTAAAGCTAATTTAATAGCTGCTGTGAGATCTGGATTAGGAGTGCCGGCTCACAAAATTTCGGTGATGCCGATGCAAAGATAAGCAAGGAGGGAAAGCTATGTCAATTTTTGTGCGTAAGAAGATGGTCTGGTTTTTAGTGCTGATGTTATGGGTGGGGATGGTAACGGGGATTGTGATCTATAATGCTGATGATTCTTCACAGGTGGAGATTGAGCAGATGGCTGCTGAAGAGGAAGAAGAAAAAGAAGTAGAAGAGGCTGTTTCTGAAGTAGCATATCAGGAAAGTGATTTAAATAGCTTAGAGGGTAAGTCGGTTGATGTAGCCAAGGTGAGTGAAAAGGTTGAAGAGGAAGGGGCAGATTTTTTTGTGGAGTATAGATTAGAACGCGATAAAGTTAGAAGCGAGCAGGTCAGCCTCTTAAGAGAGATGATCAATAATCCTAATTCTAGTGAAGCTTTAAAGGATCAAGCGCAGGATAGACTTTTGGATATGACTAATACCTTGGAAAAAGAGATGGAGATAGAGAGTTTGATTAGGGCCCGCGGTTTTGAGGATGCTCTTTCCTTTATTCATCGTAATTCTGTAGATATAATTATTGCTACTCCTGGTTTAGAGGAAAGTGATGTA
The DNA here is from genome assembly GCF_023227765.1 of Fuchsiella alkaliacetigena. Lineage (GTDB taxonomy): Bacteria > Bacillota > Halanaerobiia > Halobacteroidales > Acetohalobiaceae > Fuchsiella > Fuchsiella alkaliacetigena. Next base: position 19,375 of record NZ_JALKBZ010000037.1, on the reverse strand, counting down.
GCTAAGATTGGTGATGTAGTTGCTAAAGCAACAGGTTTGGGCTTAGAAGATGTTACAATAATAGAGAAAAATTTTGCTGAATAAATTGACAAAAAAATTGTAAAAAGATATAATAAGAAAATAAGACTGCTGCTCAGGTTATTATGCTTTAAACCTGGGTTTTCTTATAGGTGGTTTCTGATAGGCTATAACTAATGTAATTAATAGTTTAGGGTAAATTATTATGCGATTGCCTTAGGAATTTTAAAGGAGGAATTTAATAATTAGTTCTAGAATTAATAGTTAGCAATAATATCAGGGGGGATAATATGTCTAAAAAAGTAAAATTTACAGATCTTACTTTGCGAGATGGCCATCAATCATTATGGGCTACTAGAATGAAGACCGAAGATATGTTACCTATAATTGGTAAAATAGATGAAGTAGGCTACCATTCATTAGAGGTCTGGGGTGGAGCTACTTTTGATGTCTGTATGCGTTTTCTTAATGAAGACCCTTGGGAGCGCTTGAAGTTAATAAATGACTATACTAATGAAACTAAATTACAGATGTTATTAAGGGCCCAAAATGTAGTTGGTTATAAGCACTATCCAGACGATGTAGTGAGGGCCTTTGTAGCTAAAGCTGTTGAAAACGGAGTAGATATTTTTAGAATATTCGATGCCTTAAATGATGCTAGAAATATGAGAGTAGCTATGGAAGCTGTTCAGGAAAATGGGGCTCATGTGCAGGGTACATTATCTTATACAGTAAGTCCAGTCCATACAATTGATCACTACGTAGATTTGGCTGTTACTTTAAAAGATATGGGAGCTGACTCAATCTGTATCAAAGATATGGCTGGCCTATTAAAGCCTTATGTAGCTTATGATTTGGTTAAAGAGATAAAGAACAAAATAGATTTACCTGTTCATTTACATAGTCACTATATTGGGGGAGTAGCGATTCCTACTTTCTTAAAAGGAATAGAAGCTGGAGCGGATATTATAGATACAGCTAGTGCTTCCTTGGCTTTTGGTTCATCTCACCCGCCAGTAGAGACTATGACGGCTGTTTTAGAGGATACTGAATACGATCCAGGTTTTGATTTAGAGCAATTATTCGATATAGCACATTATTTTGAACAGATTAGAAAGAAACGGGGTTTTGAAAGAGGAGTTACCAAATTAACTGATATGCAGACCTTTTCTCATCAGGTACCAGGAGGAATGATGTCTAACTTAGTTTCTCAGTTAAAGAAACAGGACTCTTTAGATAGAATTCAGGATGTATTAGATGAAATTCCTAAGGTGCGAGAGGAGTTAGGATATCCACCTTTAGTAACTCCTACTAGCCAAGTAGTGGGAGTGCAGGCAGTATTTAATGTTCTCTTAGGTGAAAGGTATAAGGTTATTCCAGATGAAGTTAAGTCTTATATTAAGGGTTATTATGGTAGACCCCCGGCCGAAATAGATCCTAAAATTAAAAAGTTAGCTATTGGTGATGAAGAGCCGATTACTCAACGACCAGCTGATCTCTTGGATCCTATCTTAGATGATGTTCGCGAGGAAGTTAAGCAGTATGTAGAAAAAGAGGAAGACTATATTTCTTATGCTCTATTCCCTCAGGTTGGTTTGAAGTTTTTAAAGGAAAGAAAACAAGAGAAAAATATCTTTGGTGAAGGTGCTAATAATAAATTAAATCCAGTAAGTGAGGAGGAAGAAGAAGTGGACTTAAGTAACTTAAATGAGATTAAAGAACTGTTAAAGATTTTAAACGAAACTGATATTTCCGAAGTTAATTTAGAGATTGAGGGCTCCAAGGTTAATATTAAAAAAGGAGGTAGTATTACAGCCGATAGTGTAGATGGTACTGCTCAGGAAAAGGTTAGTCCTGCTCCTGCTAGCTCTACTGTGGATAACGAGGTAGAAGTTGCAGCAGAGACTGAAGACTCCAAGGAAGCAGTAGAGGTAGGAGACGATGTAGATACAGAGTCTATTGAAGCGCCGATGGTAGGAACTTTCTATCGAGCTCCATCACCTGATTCAGCTCCTTTTGTAGAAGTGGGCGATGTAGTTGAAGAAGGAGATACGGTTTGTATTATTGAAGCTATGAAGCTAATGAACGAAATTGAAGTCGATGCTAAAGCTAAAATAGTAGATATCTTAGTTGATGATGGTGAGCCTATCGAGTACGGCCAACCATTGTTCTTGATTGAAGAACTATAATATATAGCAGATGAGAACTAGAAGGGTTGTGATATGATGTTTGATAAGATTCTAATTGCTAATAGAGGAGAAATAGCTTTACGAATTATTCGAGCTTGCAAAGAATTAAATATAAGAACAGTGGCTGTCTATTCGGAAGCAGATAAGGATGCTTTGCATGTTAGGTATGCAGATGAAGCTTACTGTATTGGCCCGCCTTCTTCTAATAAGAGTTACTTAAATATTCCTAGTTTAATTGCAGTGGCTGATATGTCTGGAGCCGATGCTATTCATCCAGGCTATGGTTTTTTATCTGAGAATGCTTATTTTGCTGAAGTTTGTGAAACCTGTGGTGTTAAGTTTATCGGTCCTTCAGCTGAAGCTATAGAGAAAATGGGTGATAAGTCTGTAGCTCGAGAGACTATGATTGAAGCTGAAGTTCCAGTTGTCCCGGGAACTGAAGGTGGAGTAGGTGTCGGTGATGATGAAGAAGTTTTAGCAGTGGCTAAGGAAATTAGTTATCCGGTAATGGTCAAAGCCTCCTTTGGAGGTGGTGGCCGGGGAATGAGAATAGCTCATAATGAAGATGACTTACTTGATGCTATTCAGACTGCTAGCTCTGAAGCTAAAGCGGCTTTTGGTAATGCTGAGGTTTATTTAGAGAAATATATAGAAGAGCCTAGACATATTGAATTTCAAATCTTAGCCGATGAGCACGGGACTGTAGTTCACTTAGGTGAAAGAGACTGTTCAATACAGCGTCGTCATCAGAAAGTAATAGAAGAAGCTCCTTCGCCAGCTTTAGATCCTAAGTTGAGAGAAGAGATGGGGATAGCGGCTATTAAAGCAGCTAAAGCAGTTGATTATTATAATGCAGGTACGGTGGAATTTTTGCTTGATAAAGATGATAACTTTTACTTTATAGAGATGAATACTCGAATTCAGGTAGAGCATCCAGTAACAGAGATGATTACCGGGATAGATTTAATTAAAGAACAGATTAGAATAGCTGCTGGGGAAGAGTTAGGCTATACTCAAGAGGATATAGAGTTTGATGGAGCAGCAATTGAGTGCCGAATCAATGCTGAAGATCCTACAAAGCAGTTTAGGCCTTCGCCGGGTAAGCTAGATAAGTATTTAGTTCCTGGTGGTTTAGGAGTTAGAGTAGATAGCTGTGCTTATCCTGGTTACTTGATCCCGCCTCATTATGATTCTATGGTTGCTAAGTTAATTACTTGGGGTAATGATAGGGAAGAGGCTATACAGAGGATGTTGAGAGCTTTAGATGAGTATGAAATTGAAGGAATTGAAACTACTATTCCTTTTCATAAGATAGTACTCAATAATGCCTTCTTTAAGCGAGGAGACTTCTATACTAACTTTATTCAACGAAGAATTATTAACGAATTAGAGTAATGTTGATAAATTATGCCTATAATATAGCTAAGAGTTTTTTGAATTATTTAGGAGTAGGAGGTGGAGTGATTGGAGAATAATGATGATGAAGTAGGAACGATTCGGATTGCTAATGAAGTAGTGTCAATTATAGCCGGTCTAGCTGCCACCGAAGTAGAAGGAGTTGCCGGAATGAGTGGAGGCTTAGCCGGTGGAATTGCTGATATGTTAGGTAAGAAGAATTTGTCTAAGGGAGTTAAAGTAGAAGTAGGAGAGAAGGAAGCGGCTGTTGATCTTTATGTAATTATGGAATATGGAAGTAAGATACCAGATGTTGCCTGGCAGATTCAGGATAATGTTAAGCAGGCTATAGAGGATATGACTGGCTTGACAGTAGTTGAGGTTAATATCCATGTACAAGGAGTTAACTTTGATGAAGAGGAAGAAGAGGAAGAAGAGGAGCAAGTAGAAATAGAAGAAGAAGTAAATGAAAGCAGAGTTAGATAAGTATTTTAGTAAATAACTAACCCTATTTAAATAGGGTTAGTTATGTTTACTTTGGGAAGGGGATGCTGATGGAGATTATAGATAGAATTGTAATTGTTATCTTTACCATTGTTTTGATTTTTCTATCTTTATTAATGATTTTAACTAGCTTTGCCCTGATTCCACAGGAGTATATAGTTGAGTTTATTATTCAAAACTATGCTCGTCCGGAAGTAGCAGTAGTTGGGGCAGTGTTTTTGTTAATTGCATTAAGGATTATTGCTCCCTTATTTAAAAGAAATTTAATTCAAAATACTATAGTGCAGCAGGGAAGCTTAGGTCAGATTTCTATTTCTTTAAAAGCTATAGATAGCTTAGTAACTCAGGTGATTAGTCAGACTGCTGGAGTTAAGTTACTTGAATCTAAGCTAGAGGCTGTTGAAGAAGGTTTACAAGTTTTTTTGGAGGTTTCTGTTAATCCAGGTCTCGATATTCCGCAATTAACTGAGGAGCTTCAGACTGAAATCAAGGATTATTTACATAGAACTACCGGAGTAGCAGTAATTGAGGTTAAGTTATTAGTAAGGAATATTACTGAAACTTCGAGTATGAGATTAGAGTAAGAGGTGTTAATTATGGAAAAAGAAGTATTGGGAAAGCTGCTGCTTTTGGTTTATGAATATAGAGGAAGGATTATTGGAGCTTTATTGGGTTTTTTAATTAGCTTACTTTTTATTTATTTTGGTTTTATAATAACAATGTTTATTTTAGTTTTTGTAATAGCAGGTTATTTGTTAGGCCAGCGGTATGATGAGCAAGGTGGGAACTTTAAAGATATTATTGATGATATTTTACCACCAAATAGATAGCTGATTTTAATTACCACCTGAAATATAAGGTGGTCTTTTGATGTTTAGTGAAGAGCTTATAGAAAGGAGTTACTATGACAAACTATAGTAGACATAAACTACGAGAGTTAGCTTTGCAAACCTTATACCAGTTGGATATTAATCAAGAAAGCCTAGAAAAAAATCTGGGAATGCTGTCGGAACGTTTAGATAATGATTTTCAATTGGAAGGAAGCTTTTTAGAAAAAATTATTACTGGTACTTATGAATATCAGTTGGAGTTAGATACAAAGCTTAATCGTTATGCTCAAGGGTGGCATGTGGAAAGAATGGGGAAGATAGATCGTAATATTCTCCGGCTGGCCTTATATGAAATATTATACTGTGATGATATTCCTATTGAGGTATCTATTGATGAAGCAGTGGAGCTAGCTAAGTCTTTTGCTGCTGATGGAGCGCCGAGCTTTATTAATGGAGTTTTGGGAAAAATAGTTGAGAAATTGGAGGAGTAGTTATGGCTTTGATCTTAGGAATTGATACTAGCAACTATACTACTTCGGCTGCGGTGATGGATACTGAGGGTAACTTGATAGTAGAGCAACGCAGCCTTTTAGAAGTAGAAGAGGGTCAGCGGGGATTACGCCAGTCTAAGGCTGTCTTTCAACATGTTGAAAGGTTGCCTGAGGTGATAGAGGATTTGGATGAAGCTGGATTTATTAAGCAAGATTTAGTTAAAATAGTAGTGAGCACTAGTCCTACTCAGGCAAGCGATTCTTATCTGCCGGTTTTTAGAGTTGGGGAAGGTTTTGCTAAGAGTTTAGCTGTTTTACTGGGAGTACCTTTACAGGAAGTTTCTCATCAAGAAGGGCATCTCCAAGCCGGTTTGTGGTCGGCTGAGGGCCCGCAGAGTAAAAAGTTTTTAGCTGTTCATCTATCCGGGGGAACTACTGAGCTATTAAGGGTTGCCAAACAAGAAACTGGCTTTAAGGTGGAGAAGTTGGGAGCAGCAGTGGACTTACATGCGGGGCAGTTTGTAGATAGAGTAGGAGTTAGATTAGGTTTTGACTTTCCGGCCGGGCCGCAGTTAGAGCAGTTGGCTAAGCAGGGAGAATCGGGAGCAGTAATTATTCCCTCTTCAGTAGATGCTTATGATATCAGCTTTGCTGGCCCTAATTCTGCTGCTATGAGGGCAATTGAAGCTGGGAAAAAACCGGCTGATATTGCTTTAGCAGTGCAAAGTTGTATTGCTAAGGCTTTAGAGAAGGTATTAAGGAAGGCTTTACAAGAAGAGAATTTAGAGGAAGTTTTACTAGTAGGTGGAGTAGCTGCTAATCAGTATCTTCGCCAAAGGTTGAGAAAAAAGTTAGAACATCCAGCAGTGGGAGCTAAGCTTTTTTTTGCTGAAGCTCGATTCAGTACCGATAATGCTGTAGGAGTTGCTGCTTTAGGTTTAGAAAGTTAAGAAAAATCTGTAAAGTTAGGCTTTAAATAAAGGAGTTTATAATTATTTCGTGAATAATATAATCTAGTAGGGCTATTTAAATATCAGAATTTATCAAAGAAAAGGCCTTGCTAAAAATACTTAATTGGAGGGTGTTAATATATGTCGGAGGAAACTTTAATTTTAGACGGTAGTGCTAAGTCCAGTGAGATTCAGGAAGAAATCAAAGCAGAGACGGCTAAACTGAAAGAAGAAGAAGGGGTTGTACCTAAACTATCTATTGTTTTTGTTGGTGATAGTCCAGCTTCTGCATCTTACATTAAACTGCAGCAAAGAATTTGTGAAAAGGTAGGTATTGATTCGGAAGTAATCGATTTAGAAGATGATGTGTCGGAAGAGAAGTTACTAGCTGAGTTGGATAAGCTGAATAATGATGATCAAGTAAATGGAATTTTAATGCAGATGCCTTTACCGGATCATATTGATGATGATAAGGTGATCAGGTCTATTAATCCTCAAAAGGACTTGGACTCTTTCCATCCTTATAATTTAGGAGAAGTAGTACTCGGGGGCGATGCTTATCAGCCTTGTACTCCTGAAGGAGTAATGGCTTTATTGGATATGTACGATATTGATGTGAAAGGTAAGGATGTAGCAATAGTAGGTCATAGTAATATTGTAGGTAAGCCTTTGGCTTTAATGATGTTAAATAGAAATGCTACTGTATCTGTCTGTCATATCGATACTAAAGATACTGCTAGTTATACTAAAGAAGCCGATATTGTGGCTGTAGCTGCTGGAGTACCAAATCTAATTACTGCTGATATGGTAAAAGAGGGAGCTATTGTAATCGATATTGGAATTAATCAGGTTGACGGTAAGATTGTAGGAGATGTAGACTATGAAAACGTAAAGGAAAAAGCTTCTGCAATTACTCCGGTACCTGGTGGAGCAGGCCCGATGACTATCGCTATGTTACTTAAAGATACTGTTAAGTCTTGTAAAGAAATGTTATAAGCAGAAAGGAGCAGCAAGGCTAGATGGAGCAACAGTTAATTACAGTAACTGAGCTAAATAATTATATTAAGTATAAGTTAGAAGATGATAAGTTTTTGAGTGATTTACTAGTAACTGGTGAAGTTTCTAACTTTCATCACCATTCTTCAGGTCATATGTACTTTACTTTGAAAGATGAGGATACCCGAGTGAAATGTGTACTCTTTGCAAGCTATAATCGTAGTTTAAGCTTTATGCCTGAGGACGGAATGCAGGTTTTAATTAAAGGGGATATAGGTCTTTATCAACCACGGGGTGAGTATCAGTTATATGTGAAAGAGATAGAACCTGAAGGAGTTGGAGCTTTACATATTGCTTATGAACAGTTGAAGAAACGTTTGCAGGGTGAAGGTCTTTTTGCTGCTGCAACTAAAAAGGAACTTCCTGAAATCCCCAGTAGGATTGGAGTAATTACCTCCCCTACTGGGGCTGCTTTTCGGGACTTCCTTTCAGTAGCTAAAAGAAGGTTTGCTAAAGCAAATATCTTACTTGCTCCAGCTACTGTACAAGGTGAAAAGGCTGAAGAGAGTTTATTAGCTGCTTTAAAACGCTTAATTGATTATGGAGAAGTAGAGGTAATTGTTATTACTCGCGGCGGCGGTTCTTTAGAGGATCTTTGGTCTTTTAACAGTGAAAAATTAGCTCGCAGTGTGTTTGCAGCTTCAGTTCCAATTATTTCTGCTGTAGGTCACGAAACTGATTATACTATTTTGGATTTTGTAGCCGATTTACGGGCCCCTACTCCTTCAGCAGCGGCTGAGTTAGTGATTCCTAGCTGTGAACAGCTGACTAAGCATCTAAAGCAATTAAAGACTAGCTTGATCCGAGCTATGAAAGAACAGATTAAAAGCCGGCGTACTGCTTTAGAAAGTTTATCTCAACGGAGGGTGTTTTTAGAGCCTAATCGGGAATTACGTAGTTTAAAACAGCGCTTAGATGAGTTAAAAAGCAGGTTGAAAAGTACTTTTAAAGCTAATTTTTCTTTAACTAAGGAAAAACTAGAGCATCAGGTAAGTAGATTAGATAGTTTATCGCCTTTGAATACTTTAGCTAGAGGTTATGCTCTTTGTCGTCAGGAAGATCAAGAAACTTTAAGTTCAGTTGAAGAAGTTGAGGTTGGTGAGGAAGTAGAAATTGTCTTAGCTGATGGTAAGATTAAGTCTGAAGTAACAGCGATTCAGTTAGAAAAGCTGGAGTTTTAGCTTAAAATAGAATATTGAAATTGCTTTTAGCTTGTGTTAAAATCTTAATAGATTTGGGTTATAGTAGCCTAAATCTATTTTCTTTTTAGTTGAAATGAGACTTTTACAAAGTTGAATTAATAATTAACAGTTAGTAGTATAGTGTATATTTAAATTCGAGTTTAAGGAATAAAATAATATTGGTATATTGTTTCGTTAAGTGTGGGGGTCAAACAGGTGTTTCACGTTAAAAAGATTATTTTTATGCTTTTAAAACTCATCTCCACTAAAATAAGAACCTGCCAATTTTAATTAGAAAAATTGGCTAAACCAGTTCTTATTTTAGTTCCGATTCGTTAAGAAGCATTACAAAATAATCTTTAATATCACTTAGAAACACCTGTTTGACCGAGCTGATAACGAAAACTTGCGAGTTGATATGTTTCAAAGAGCGACTTTCACTGCCTTTTCAATTCAAATACGAAAGGTGAAGCCAGCACTAGCATATCGAATGCGTAGTAAAATAGCCCGGAGGCAGGAGATCTGTAGGATATTTGCCTTTAGTTCAAATCTTCAGTAAAAGCACCAGAGTTGATCTTTGCTCTTAGCTTTCTATCATAGCCAGCATTGCTTGTATGCTAGCTATGCCGACTGAACGGCAAGTGGTTGAAACATATCAACTAGCTCAGGCTTGCATTAATGATGATATCGCCAACGAAACAATAGAACGATAATGTTTTATAATAGGCAAGTAATAAATATTTGATATAGAAATTAATAATTGATATTATTAAAAGAGTGATAAGTGATAAAGGAGTTGGGGCTAATGTCTGTTGAAGAGGAGTTAAGTTTTGAAGAAGCTTTAGCAGAGCTGGAAGAGATAGTCGATAAATTGGAAAGTGGTGAGCTAAGCTTAGAAGACTCTTTAAAAGAGTTTGAAGCTGGAATTAAATTATCTCGTTTTTGTGCTAAAATTTTGGACGACACTGAAGAGAAGATAGAGATGATTATTGAAAATGAAGTAGGTGATTTAGAAATAAAGCCTTATAATAGTTCTGGAAAGGAGTAAAATAATGAATATCAAGGAATTTATCTCCCAAAAAGCTGAAGTAATAAATGAAGCCTTAAGTGATTACTTACCAGCCAAAAATGAAAAGCCTAAAACTTTAAGTCAAGCTATGCGTTATAGCGTATTAGCTGGGGGTAAGCGTTTGCGTCCAGTTTTGACTTTAACAGTAGCTACGGAGCTTTTTGCTAAACAGGAAGAGACAGTACTGCCGGCAGCAGTAGCTTTAGAGATGGTACATAACTATTCGCTAATCCATGATGACTTACCCTGTATGGATGATGATAACTATCGCCGGGGTAAACTAACTAATCATAAAGTGTTTGGCGATGCTATTGCTGTATTGGCCGGGGATGCTCTTTTAACCTATGCTTTTGAGTTACTAACTCAATTAAAGGGTGACTTTACGGCAGAGCAGGTAGTTGAGGTTAATAGAGAGTTGGCACAGGGAGCTGGTTGGCAGGGAATGGTAGGAGGTCAAGTGGCTGATATTATTGCTCAAGGAAATTCAGTAAGCAGTGAGGAACTAGAATACATACATAGTCATAAGACTGGCGCCTTATTAAAGGCAGCAGTGAGAATAGGTGGAATTTTAGGAGAGGCCGATGCTGAAGAGTTGGCAGCTTTAACCGTTTATGCTCAGAATATAGGTTTGAGTTTTCAGATTGTGGACGATATTTTGGATATAGTGGGTGATGAAGAAAAGTTAGGTAAGGATATTGGTAGTGATTTAGACCAGGAGAAAGCAACATTTCCTGAAGTTTATGGGTTGGAGGAGTCTAAAAGTATGGCCCGGGAAAAGATCGCAACTGCCAAGGAGGCTTTGAGTATTTTTGGAGAGCCTGCTCAGCCTTTACTTGCTTTGGCTGATTATATTGTCGCTCGGGATTATTAATTTGGTGGGGATAAAAAGATGTTTATAATAGAAATTTTGAATAATTGGAGTTTGATGGTAGCCTTAACGGCTTGGTTAGTAGCTCAGAGCTTAAAGGTTCTTTTGGAATATCTTACTTCGCAAAGGTTGAGCTTGGTTAGATTTGTTGGAGCTGGAGGAATGCCTAGTTCGCATACTGCTTTTATGATGGCTTTGTCTACTAGCGTTGGTTTAACAGAAGGTTGGGGTAGTAATATGTATGCTATAGCTTTAGCAATTACTTTAGTAGTGATGTATGATGCTACTGGAGTGCGCAGAGCTACTGGAAAACAGGCTAAATTAATAAATGAATTAGTAGATGAAATTTTTTATCAAGGCGAGTTAAAACAGGAAAAATTGAAGGAATTGATTGGCCATACGCCTTTTGAAGTGATTGCTGGTGCTTTATTAGGGATTGGAATTTCTTTATTATTTTTTAGTATTAGCAGTTAATGATAATAAATTAATTAAATAAAAATGGAGAAGGTGATATTTTATTATGTCAGAGTATTTAAACAGTATTAATTCACCTGAGGATTTACAGGAACTTTCTTTGTTAGAATTACAGAAATTAGCAGAAGAAATTCGGAAACAGATTATTGTTACTCTTTCTGAGACTGGGGGGCATTTAGCCCCGAGTTTAGGAGTGGTGGAGTTGACTATAGCCTTACATAGTATCTTTTTAAGTCCAGACGATAAGATAATCTGGGATGTAGGTCATCAATCCTATGCTCATAAATTAATTACTGGTCGTCAAGAGGAATTTTCTTCTTTGCGTCAGTATGAAGGTTTGAGTGGTTTTCCTAAGCGCAGTGAAAGTGATCACGATGCTTTAGATACTGGTCATAGCAGCACTTCCATTTCCGCTGCTTTAGGAATGGCTTGTGCTCGTGATTTGAAGAAAGACGATAACTCTATTGTAGCAGTGATCGGTGATGGTGCTTTAACAGGAGGAATGGCTTTAGAAGCTTTGAATCATGCTGGTCATTTGGATAAAGACTTAATAGTAGTTTTAAACGATAATGAGATGTCTATTGCTAAGAATGTGGGGGCCATGTCTGGCTATTTGACTAGATTAAGAACTGAGCCTAGAGTTCATCAGCTCAAAGAGGATATTGAGGAATTAATTAATAAGATACCAGCTATTGGTAAAAGATTGATTCAGACGGTAGAAAGAGTCAAGGAAGGTTTAAAGTATTTAGCTGCTTCGGGTATTTTATTTGAAGAGTTAGGTTTTACTTATTTAGGTCCTATAGATGGTCATAATATTGCTGAGTTGCAGAAGGGTTTAGCTCATGCTAAAAAATTAGAAGGACCTATTTTAGTTCATGCCATTACTACTAAGGGGAAAGGTTATCCTCCAGCTGAAAAATCACCAGCCGATTTTCACGGAACTGGTCCTTTTGAGATTAGGACTGGTCAGAGTAAAAGGGAACGTCAATTACCTACTTATACAGAGATTTTTAGTGAAGCTTTGGTGGACTTAGCTGGGGAAGACCAGGAAATTGTAGGCATTACTGCTGCTATGCCCAGTGGAACTGGTCTAAACAACTTTGAAAATAACTTTCCGGAGCGTTTTTATGATGTAGGAATTGCTGAGCAGCACGCAGTGACCTTAGCAGCTGGTTTAGCTTTAAATGGAGCTAAACCGGTAGTGGCCCTTTATTCTACCTTTTTACAACGAGCCTATGATCAAGTTGTTCATGATCTAGCTTTACAGAAGGCTAATGTTACCTTAGCTATAGATAGGGCCGGTTTAGTAGGTAGGGATGGTGAAACTCATCAAGGAGCCTTCGATTATTCCTATTTGCGGCATATTCCTGACTTGTTGGTAATGGCTCCTAAGGACGAAAATGAATTACGTAGAATGTTGAAGACAGCAGTTAACTATCCTTTGCCGGCAGCGTTGCGTTATCCGCGAGGTTCTGCTTTAGGAGTAGAGCTTGACGAAGAAATTACAGAATTAGAGATAGGTAAAGCAGAGGTGTTAAGGGAAGGTTCTGATTTGGCTATTTTAGCTATTGGGACTATGGTTATTCCTGCTTTAGAGGCAGCTGAAAAGCTGGCTGAGGAGCATCAGCTAGAGGTGACGGTGATCAATAGTCGCTTCGTTAAGCCCTTAGATGAGGAATTAATTTTAGGCTTAGCTGAGGAGACTGGCGTTTTGTTGACAATTGAAGAGAATGCTTTACAGGGCGGCTTTGGTAGTGCAGTCTTAGAACTATTAACAGAGCATAGCTTAAATCAAGTTCAGATTGATAGAATAGGTTTGCCTGATAAGTTTATAGAGCACGGAAAACAAGAGTTTTTACGAAGTAAATATGGATTAGATGAAGCAGGGATTATAGATAGAGTATTAGAGATAGTTGATTAAAGGAGTGGAGTTTGGTGACTAAAGAGAGGCTGGATAAGTTAGTGACTCAACGAGATTTATTTTCGAGTCGTTCTCAGGCTAAAAGGGCCATTATGGCGGGGTTAGTTTTAGTTAATGAGCAAGTAGTGGACAAGGCTGGTACTCAGGTTGATGTTGAAGCTGAAATTAGAGTTAAGGGAGAAGTACATCCTTATGTAAGTCGAGGTGGTTTGAAGCTGGAAAAGGCCTTAAAAGAGTTTGAGATCTCTGTGCAGGATAAAGTAGTGATTGATATTGGTGCTTCTACTGGTGGTTTTACCGATTGTGCTTTGGAGTTTGGGGCGCGACAGGTTTATGCTGTTGATGTGGGTTATGGACAGTTAGCCTGGAAATTACGACAGGATCAGCGAGTAGTTAATCTGGAGAGAACTAATGCTAGGTACTTAACTCCGGAGGATTTTGAGGTACAATTTGATTTAGCCACTGTGGATGTAGCTTTTATATCGTTAACTAAGATCTTACCTGCATTAGTGGGTTTGTTAGTGGAAAAGGGAGAGGTATTAGCCCTGATCAAGCCGCAGTTTGAGGCGGGCCCGGAGAACGTGAATAGTAATGGAGTAGTTAAAGATTTAGCAGTGCATAGAGAGGTAATCAAGAAAGTTGTAAATTGTGCTCAAAAAATAGATTTGAAGTTAATAGATCTTTCTTTTTCACCTATTACTGGAGCTAAAGGTGGCAATATTGAGTATTTGGCTTATTTTACTTTAGATACTACTCAAGAAATAATAGATAATCTAGCCTCAAAGTTAGAAGAAGTAATAGCAGCAGCAGAACAGATTGAGAACTAAAGAAAATTGAGGAGTGGTTTGGTGGAACGAGTTGGGTTAATTCCTAATCCTACTAAAGATAAAGCAATACAGATAGCTAAAGAGGTGATAACTTGGCTAAAAGATCATAATATAGACTACTTAGTTAAAAATGAGTCTGCTGAATTAGTAGGAGCTTTGACTAAGACTGCCTCATGTAGAGAAATGATTGATAAAGTGGACTTAGTAATTGTTTTTGGCGGTGATGGAACCTTTTTAAATACTGCTCGAGATTTTTTTGATGTTGAAATGCCTATTTTAGGAGTTAACTTAGGTAATTTAGGCTTTTTAACCGATATTCAGCTAGAAGAGTTAGAGACTGCTTTAGAAAAGTTATTGCTTGGTGATTTCGAGATAGAAGAACGAATGATGATTGAAGCTGAAGTAATTAGAGATGGAGAAATAATTAAGAACTTCGTAGCTATCAATGATATAGTGATTACTAAAGGGGCTTTTTCACGTTTGATAAAGTTAGAAACTTACATAGATGGAGAGTACTTAACTACTTATCCAGCTGATGGAGTGATTATAGCTTGTCCTACCGGCTCTACTGCTTATTCACTTTCAGCCGGCGGGCCAATAGTAAATCCTAACTTGAAATCACTAATTTTGACTCCGATTTGTCCTCATACTCTACATGCTCGTTCTATAGTTACTTCGGCTGCTGAAGATATTGAAATAGTTGTTGTTTCGGAGCATGAAGATGTAGTTTTAACTGTAGATGGGCAGGAAGGATTTGAGTTAGCTTCAGCTGATAGGATAATGGTTAGAGGCTCAGAACTAGTTACTGAGCTAATTAAATTAGAGAACTATCACTTTTATAAAGTTCTGAGAACGCGTTTGCGGAGGAAGGATTTTTAGAGGGGGAAGGTTGATGAAGAATGAACGTCACCTGAAAATTATGCACTGTATTGAAGAAGAAGATATCAGTACTCAAGAAGAGTTAGCTAATAAATTAAGAGGTGAAGGAATAGAGGTAACTCAGGCTACTGTATCGAGAGATATTAAGGAATTAGGTTTGATTAAGGTTCCTACTAAAGATGGGAACTATAAATATGCTTTACCTCCGGAGCCTAAGCCAGGTAGTTTAGTGGGGCGGATGCGGCGGATGTTTCAGGATTCAGTAGAGGAAATAGATTATAGTGAAAATTTAATTGTGATCAATACCCTGCCGGGTACTGCTCAGGGAGTAGCTTCTTTGCTAGATACTGCTGATTGGGAGCATATTTTAGGAACTGTTGCTGGTGATGATACAGTTTTGATTATTGTTAAGCCGCCCGAGGCGGTAGAAAGTATTTTAATTAAGCTACGTAGTTTGACTCTTTAAGGAGTGATTAGCTGTGTTATCCGATTTGAATATTTATAACTTTGCGTTAGTTGAAGAGGTGCAAGTAGAGTTTACTTCCGGCTTAAATATAATTACCGGGGAGACTGGAGCGGGTAAGTCGATAGTTATTAATGCTTTGGACATGCTTTTAGGAAGTAGGGCTAATACTGACTATATTCGCGGTGGAGAAGATACTTCGGTTATTGAAGCTAATTTTATAATTAAAGAAAATCAGCGGGCCCAAAAAAAGTTAGCTGAATTAGGAATAGATTTTGATTCTGAACAGGGTTTGATTATCAGTCGAGAGTTAAATCGAAATGGAAATAATAAAAGTCGAATTAACGGCAGAATAGTTACTTTGGAGATGGTGCGAGAGGTTAGTCAGTATTTAGTTGATATTCATGGCCAGCATGAGCACCAGTCGTTATTTAAACCTAGCCAACAGTTGGCTTTATTGGATGAGTTTGGAGGTGCTGAAGCTAAGGAGCTATTAACTGAAGTTGAAGACTTATATCGACAGATTAAGAAAAAGAAAGAAAAATTATCTAAATTAGATCAAGATGAAAGAGAAAGGGCTCGGAAAATAGATTTATTGAGATTTCAATTAAAAGAGATTGAAGAAGCTAAGCTTACAGCAGGTGAAGATGAAAAGTTATTAGCTGAAAAGAAAAAATTATCTAATGTAGAAAACTTAGCTAAAAGCATTGATCAAATTTACCATCAACTTTATGCTGGTGATTATGAACAGATGTCAGTAGTGGATCGCTTAGAAGAATTTAAAAAAGACTTGGACGGTCTATTAGCTATTGATCAACAGTTAGAGCCTATAGTGGAGATGTTGAGTAGCTCCATTTATAAGTTAGAAGAGGTTGCCTATGACTTAAGTGACTATCAAGAAAATTTAGAGTTTGATCCTCAACGCTTAAACGAAGTAGAAGAGCGCTTAAGGGAGATCAATCAATTAAAACGTAAGTATGGAAATGATGTAGCTGAAATTTTAAGTTATCAAGAACAAATTGAGGAAGAATTAAGTAGTTTAGAAAATAGCGAAATAAAGTTACAAAAGTTAAAAAACGAAGTTCAACAGTTAGCAGAGCAGTACTTATCAGCAGCTGAACAGTTATCTGCTTTGCGAAAAAAAGTAGCTCGTGACTTTGAAAGTAAGATTATTTCAGAATTAAAGGATCTATCTATGAAAAAGAATAAGTTTAAGGTATCTTTTAAAAGAACTTACACCGAAACAAAAGGCGAATTAGATTTAGAGGATATTTCCCCGCAAGGTTTAGATAGAGTTGAATTTTTAATTTCTACTAATCCGGGTGAAGAACTAAAGTCTTTAGCAAAAATTGCTTCTGGTGGTGAAATTTCTAGAACTATGTTAGCTTTAAAAAAGATAATTGCTGAAGTAGATCAGGTACAAGCTTTAGTTTTTGATGAAGTTGATGCCGGAATTGGTGGTCAAGTTGCTAAACTGGTAGCCGATAAATTAGTAGCTATAGCCCAAGATAAGCAGGTGCTTTGTATTACTCATCTACCTCAAATTGCTAGTGTAGGCGATAGTCACTATCACATTTCTAAATTAACCGATAATGATTCTGTAAAAACTCATTTAAAGCGATTAAGTTGTCAAGAAAGAGTCTATGAACTTTCCAGAATGCTCGGCGGAAGTCAGCATAATCAAACTACAGTTAAGCATGCTCAGGAGATGATTAAAGCAGCTCAAAGTAAAAAGGAAAGCATTTGAATATTTACTAAAAGTGAAGTGGAATAAGCAGTGGATTTTTAGGGCATCTTTAAGTATAGAACTGAAGATGTTCTTTTTTTATTTGAGGAGGAAAATGAAATGAATGGGGAGGTTGTGTAGGAGTGTGATCTAATTAGTGAAACGCAGGCGTAAGTATTTAGTTTATAGTTTTCTTGTTTTATTATTAATAATTACTTTAACTCCCCAATTATTAACTTTAGTTGGCTTTCCAGAAAGCTTTCAAGTTATCAGAGGTAATCGTCAATTGCTCAATATTAACTTTCCTTTTGAAGTTTATATCCGGACCCCACAAGAAGCAGGGATTAATATCAATGGTCAACAGGTGAATAATGATTACCATAAGGTTAATTTAAGTCAACCTTTGGCTATTGAAGCTACTACTGTAGGAGAAATTGACCTGGAATTTAATTTATTTGGAGTTATACCTTTAAGAAGGACTGTAGTAAATGTAATTCCAGAGGTAGAGGTTTATCCAGGTGGCCAGTCCATTGGGGTTATTATGGAGTCTGAAGGAATAATGGTAGTACAGAAGTCCTATGTTTTAGGTGAAGATGAGCAAAAGTATTACCCTTCTAGACAGGCTGATATTAATGTAGGCGATAGAATTTTGGCTGTAAATGGAGAAAGGATAAAAAACAAGAATGAATTGGCTAAATTAATTGATTACTACGGTCGAAGAGGAGAAAACTTAGAGTTAAAGATACAACGAGGTAGAAAAGTAGTTGAAGAGACTTTAGAACCGGTTCAAAATCAGTTTGGACGTTATATGGTTGGTCTTTATGTTGATGATAAGACAACAGGAATAGGAACTCTAACTTTTTATGAAGAAGAGTCTGGTAGTTATGGAGCCTTAGGGCATATGATTGCTGAACCTAATACCCAACTCCGGATTCCTGTTGATGAGGGCAAGATAGTTAAGGCAGATGTAGCGGGAATTGAAGAAGGGAACCAAGGCTTTCCAGGAGAGAAGTTAAGTACCTTTTTTAATGGACAGGATCCTTTAGGGATTATTGAGCGAAATACTAGTTTTGGAATTTACGGTAGATTAAATAAGCCTTTAAATAATCCGTTTTTTTCAGAAGCAGTTCCTATTGCTACGGCTTTGCAGGTTGA
The DNA here is from genome assembly GCF_023227765.1 of Fuchsiella alkaliacetigena. Classification (GTDB taxonomy): domain Bacteria; phylum Bacillota; class Halanaerobiia; order Halobacteroidales; family Acetohalobiaceae; genus Fuchsiella; species Fuchsiella alkaliacetigena. The sequence continues at coordinate 1,379 of NZ_JALKBZ010000037.1, read as the reverse complement.
AGAGGGCCCGGCCAAAATGTATACAGTAGTTGAAGGTGGTAAAATAGAGGAGTTTACAGTTGAGATTGAAAGAGTTAGACAGCAGTATCAGGCTCAGGAAAAGGGCTTAGTAATTAAGGTTACTGATTCGGATTTGATAAATAGAACTGGCGGCATAATTCAAGGTATGAGCGGTAGTCCGATAGTTCAAAATAGTAAATTAGTGGGAGCAGTAACTCATGTTTTTGTTGATGATTCTCAACGCGGCTATGGGATTTTAGCTGAATGGATGATAGAAGAAGCAGGAATTATAGAACAAGAAGTAGCTAAAGAGCTGGGAAGTTGACCTCCTAGCTCTTTTTTTATTAGATTTTAGAGAAAAGAAGGAGGAAACTGGAAATAAATGTAGAAGTTATTATATTATGAAAATAAATAAGTATAAGAGAGGTTAAATTTAGAAGGGGGATTTAATTATGGGAAAAGAGAACATAGAGATACTGCTAGTGGATGATAATCGTGAATTTTGTCAACTAGTTGAAGAATTTATTGAAGGCAAAGAAGGAATGGAGGTAGTTGGAATCGGTCATAATGGTTTGGAGGGTTTAGATTTAATTGAGGAAAAAGATCCGGATGTATTAGTCTTGGATATAATAATGCCTCATTTAGATGGAGTTGGAGTTTTAGAGGAGTTAAATTCTAAAGGAATGATTGCTGACTTAAAGGTAGTTATGTTAACTGCTTTTGGGCAAGAAGAGCTAACGCAGCGAGTTGTGGAGTTAGGAGCTAACTACTATATCCTCAAACCTTTTGACTTAGAAAAGTTGGTGAGCAGAATTAAACAGTTAGCTAATCCTTTGGAGGTACAGGGAGGATTGACTGCTAGTTCACTTGGAAATTCCAATCAAAATCAGGATTTAAATATGCAAATTACTGATATTATGCATGAGATTGGAGTGCCGGCTCATATTAAAGGTTATCTATATCTGCGTAAAGCTATTAATATGGTAGTAGAGGAGGTTGAATTATTAGGAGCAGTTACTAAGGAGTTATATCCATTAGTGGCTCGTAATTTTAATACTACGCCTAGTAGAGTGGAAAGAGCTATTCGCCATGCTATTGAAGTAGCTTGGGAACGAGGAAATACTGAAGCAATTAACGAGATGTTTGGGCACTCTATTACTTCTGAGAGCGGTAAGCCTACTAATTCTCAGTTTATTGCTAAAGTTGCCGATAAACTGCGTTTAGAACGAAGAATGAGTAGTTAATTTTAAATAAGCATTAATAAAAGGACTAAGCTAAAATTTTAGCTTAGTCCTTTTTACTGTGTGTTCCGTAAATTACATTGATAATAGGTGAAAGTCCTATCTGTACTTTTAGCATGGTAGATAAGGTTGAGATAT
>NZ_JALKBZ010000036.1 GCF_023227765.1 Fuchsiella alkaliacetigena | reverse complement strand
CATTTTTTAAATTCAAACTGAGTATAAGAAATAAGATTGAGTTTTAAAATAAAATTTATTCATGCGATTGCCCTGATTGTCCTTTAGCTCACTTTCTTAACAAAATATAAAGACTATGATATACTACAGATGTTAGGAGGTTTCAACTATGGCCAAAAAGCGAACTTCCCAAGAACTATTTATAGTCTTAACCTTACCTGAAAAAAGCTTAGCTCCAGCTTTACAGTTCCAAAAAAAAATAGCTGAAAAGTATAATACCTATCCTGATAATAACTACCCCCAGCTACACATCACCCTAAATCGCATTCAAGAACAGTCAGCCCCGCAAGCTATTGAAATAATTAAAGACTGTCTAGAATCAGTCTCCCAGATACAAATTAGAATTGATAACTTTAAATGCTTCCAATTCAAAGATAACTTTTTAGTCTTAGCAGTTCAGGAAACCAAATCTTTAGCCAAAATAGCTACTCAGCTAAATAATAAATTAAGGCAAGCAGGAATCTCTACTATAGATAACTTTTCGGACTGGGAGTTTCATATTACTTTAATCAGTAATTTTTTTGCTGTTAATCCAATTCCAGAAGCAGATTTAGATGACTTTTGTTTTATTCTCGATGGAGTTGCTCAGCCAATCTCTACTCAAGCTAAAAGTATAGAAATCTGGCGACCTACTCTAGACCCTGAGCAAAAAGTAGTTGCTGCTTTAAAAGTTTAAACAAAAAAAGAAGCTACCTATTCAATAAGCTGAATAGGTAGCTTCCTAGCTTTAAGTATTCATCCAGTTCCAAACCTGGCTCTCTTCACTAGCTAACCAATCACCAGTTTCAGTTAAAAAATAATGAACATTCTCTAATGACTCGAGATGCTTGCTTTCTTCCTCCATCATAATTTCAAAAAACTCTTGCGCTGCCTCATCCTCAGCTTCAGCAGCTAACTTTTGATAGGCTTGATAGATATCTCTTTCTAGCTCCATAGCGTGCTCATAGACTTCCACATTGGCTGTCTTCCAAGCTTCCCGCTCCTTAGCTGAAAACTCATCAAAAACCTCTTTAACCTGAGCTTCTATATCATTAGCAGCCTCATAGTCAGCAACAGAAATTGACTTGCCAGCAGCATAGTCCTCAATATAACTTAAATGATCTAACTCCTGTTGGGCCAAACTGGATAATACTTTTTTGGCTAAGGGATTATCTGCCGTTGCTGCATGTTCTTTATAGTACTCATGCCCTTTTTTCTCCAATTCAATAGCTAGTTCAACAGCTTTTTTACTCATTTTAATAGTACCTCCTCTATTTTATTGCAGATATTCTTTCCTAATTTACTATTTCTTTTATAGTCCTGCTTTTTCCTGCTTTATTTCATTTTTTATTATTTAACTTGACGCTGAGATTCCGAATTATAAATATGATTAGCTAAACCACCTGTTTGAACTTTAACGGTACTGCCGCTAAGTACTATTCTTTCTTTAAAATCACTTCTATTGACCCCAGGAAAGATTCTACAGTTACGACCAATTCGAGTATTAGAAGGTATCGAAGCTCCTTTACCTATGATATTCAAACCCGAACTAAGTAATTTTGGTTTCTCTAAGTTAACAGTTAAATCATCACCAAAACCTAAATGAACATTAGCTCCTACAGTTACCTCTTTATCCACTATACATTTATCAATAATCGAATTTTCTTTAATCACAGTGTCGTCAAAAATAATTGAATCTTTAACTATAGCCCCTTCTTCTATCACCACTCCTGGAGAAATAATTGAGTTTTTGACTTCCCCGTGAATAGTGGCTCCATTAACAACTATACTCTGTCTAACTCTACCTTGTGGGCCAAACTTTACAAAAGGCCGCTCTTCACTACGAGTATAGATTTTCCAATTTTGATCATTTAAATTCAACTTTGTGGAAGAAGATATTAAATCCAAGTTTGCTTCCCAAAAAGACTTCACAGTCCCCACATCTCGCCAATAATCAGTAAATTCATAAGCAAAGCTATCACAGTCATCTATAGTAACCGGAATAATATGATGTCCAAAGTCTGAACTTTCCGGAGAACAGTGCTTTTTTAGCTTTTCAATCAAAACTTCTTTATCAAAAACATAAATCCCCATAGAAGCTAAGTTGCTAGGTGGATCATCAGGTTTCTCCTGGAAATCCATAATCTTTAACTCTTCATCAACATCTAAAATCCCAAAACGGGAAGCTTCTTCCTTGGGTACTGGCTGAGCAGCAATGGTTAAATCTGCTCCCTGTTGTTGATGATAAGTAATCAATTTATTATAATCCATTTTATAAACATGATCTCCCGATAGAATAATCACGTTATCTGGATCTTGAGCTTCGATAAAATCAATATTTTGCTGAACTGCATGCGCTGTTCCTTCATACCAATCACCTTCACCTAGCTTGCCAGTACAAGGATGTAGCAAAGTAACACTTCCAGAACGTCGGTCCAAAGTCCAGGGCCCGCCAACCCCAATGTGGTCATTCAAAGAAAAAGGCATATACTGAGTTAAAACTCCTACCTGATAGATCCCAGAATTTACACAGTTGCTTAAACTGAAATCAATAATCCTATATTTACCAGCAAAAGGAACACTAGGTTTAGCCCTTTGCTGAGATAGAATATCCAATCTACTTCCTTTACCTCCGGCTAAAATTAATGCTAATGTTTCCATTATATCTCCTCCTAAATTTTTAAATTAAGCTTGTTTATAAAAATGCTTCCTCATAATAACTATGCAGTTTAAAACAGCCTCTATGCAACTTTGAGCAAAAAAATTTAATTTTTTTTGCTCAAAGTCTGTTTAAGCTTTTTATATTATACCATTTCCTTGAAGATTTTTCCAGCAAATATTCGAATTAAGCATAAAAAAAGATCAATTACCAATAATCATTGATAATTGATCAGTCTTTTTAAAACTATATTTTTATAAGCAGAAGAAAGTCCTCCTAATCCAAAACCGCAGATAGATTAGTAAACTCAAAGCGGCTATTTTCCAGCTCCACAATCAGTTCTGCTAATATATTAGCTGCTTTGGGATTAATATCGTGAAATAGTACTATTCCTCCGTCATACAGATGTAGTAATCTAATTACTCTCTCCTTGATTATCTCTTCGTCAAAGTCCGAATGCCAGTCTAGAGAGTCTATACTCCATAAAATATGATGAGAATAATACTTATAAACCTCCTCTAAGATTCGTCGATTCCGGGCCCCATAAGGAGCTCTAAAAAACTCCACTTCATGGTCTAATTCCTCTGCTAATATCTTTTTAGGTTTTTCGAATTCATAGCTTAACTGCTCTTCAGTCCATACATGCACTAAATTTGGATGAGTCATAGTATGCAGACCTACATCCGCTCCTAAATCTAGGGCCCTAGCTAAATAATCCATTCGCTCTTGATTAACCTCAAGATTTTCACCCTGACCCTGCATAAAGTTATCTCCCAAAGCAAAGAAAACCGCCGTAGTTTCATGCTTTTCTAAAGTATCAAGTATATCCTCAGTTATTGCTGTGGGCCCATCATCAAAAGTCAAAATAACCTGCCGCTCCGCTAACTCAAAGCCTAAAATCTCCCGTTCATCAAAACTAAAAGTCTGATTAGGCAGTTTTGGAAATACCTCTGCTAACTGAATAAGTTCATTTAAAAGCTCCTCATAAAATCTATAGGAACTATCAGCTCTATCTAACTTAAAGGGAAAATCCTTAACCTCCAACTCTTGATTAGCTAAGCTAAGCTCTTCAAGTAAAAAAGACAATGCTTTCAGCTCATTAGATACACCAAATTTCTTTTCTTTCTCCTCAAATAATCTAAATAACTTTCTTCTTTTTTCAAAGCTATGGTAGTAGTAATCAAAAAGTTCTGCGTATCTCTTAGCAAATAATTCCTGACTCCCTTCCTGCATATTACTTAAAAAATCAATTTTGTTCTCCGTCAACTCTTCATCTTCCAAGCGTTCGGCTATTACCTGAGTAAAAATAATATTCTCTACTCCTACTCGTAATTTACTTTCCAAATAGTTATCATTGAATATACTAGGAGCATAAACCGCTTTGCGCTCCTGAGCAAAGGTCAAATTACTCAAAAATACCACTAATAAAACTAGTATAAATATAACTACTCTTTTCTTTATCTGTCTAAATAACATTTACTAAACCCCTTTAAAATTATTTTATTTTCAAAGATACTTATACTTTACATTTAAACTAAACTTAAATACTTTCCTGCCTCTAGATTAAAACAAAAAATGACAACCTTTACTATTAGCAAAAGCTGTCATTATAACCTCTATTTTAGTCTCTTAAGCCTTAATTTCATTCACCAATACTTTCAAGTCTTGAGCCATATCGTGTAGCTCATTAATAGCAGCCGTTACCTCCTCTTGAACTGCCGTTTGCTCTTCAGCTGCCGAAGAAATTTCCTGACTACCATTGGATAACTCATAACCTGCCTGAGCTACCTGTTCAATTTTAGTTACTAATTCATCTATTCTATCTACTATATCTACAAATAATACCTGAGCAGCCTCTAATTTTTCTGCTCCTGATTCTACCTGTGAACTATTATTTTCAATAATAGTTATTACTTCTTGAATCTCCGTAGTTAACTCTGCTACGATAGCCTCTACTTTCTCTACCGATTCTTGAGTCCCTTCAGCTAACTCTTTGACCTCCTGAGCCACTACCGCAAAACCCTTTCCATGCTCGCCAGCTCTAGCTGCTTCAATAGTAGCATTCAAAGCTAATAAATCAATCTCCTTAGAAAGTTCAGAAATTACTTGGACAACCTCTTCTATCTGCTGTGAAGCATCATCTAACTCTCTAATACTTTGAATGGATTTGCGAGCATTAGCTAATATTTTATCCATTTCCTCTTGGCTAGCCCCCATACTTTCTAGCCCCTCTTGAGCCAAATCATCCACCTGTCCAGCAGTACTCTCCATCTCCTGGGCTAACTCGCTCAATTGATCAGTAGTAATATCAAATTCTTCAATTTGAGCTGCTACTTCCTGGGCCGAAGCAGTGCTTTCTTCACTAGCTGCCGAAATCTCTTCGCTGGTATTAGCAGTATTATCAGCCGTCTTATCAAGCTCCTTAACTACCTTACGCAGATTATTAAGCATAGTTACTACTCCTGTATTTAACCTACCTATTAAGTCTTCCCTTTCCAAATCCAGCTCTACCATATCATCTCTACTAACCCTAAGCTTTAAGCTAAAACCACCTACAGTTACCTCTTCTATCACTATCAAGGTCTTTTTTAAGGGATTAATTAGTAATCTATCCAAAGTTGTTGATAACAAAAATGTAGTCACTAATACTATTAATATTAATACAATAAATACCGAAGTAAAGACATTACTCACTAAAGAATCTACCACATCAATTGGCACAGCTATCCTTAAAGCAGCTATAGTCTCTCCAGCTTCATCTTTAAGCGGTGCATAAGCAACTTGAGCTGTCTGTCCTTCAAAATCAGTAGAACCATAGTAATTTTCCCCTTCTTTAAACACTTGCTCAATAACTTCATCAGCTATAATACTCCTACTTAAGCGAGTACCAGCTTCATCAATATCACTAGTAACAACACTTTTCTCATCAACAAAAATAGAAACCCATCCTCCAGTCAAATCAGCAATATGATCTAATAATTGATAATTTTCCTCGATCAACGCCTCACCTTTATGTAAACGTTCCCCTTCTAAATTCCAATCTCCAGGATAGGCCTGTTCTATTACTTTAAGTCCTATTCCCAAATTACTTTTAGCTTTTTCTAAAGCTGCTTCTTCACGCACGACACTATTTATCTGCCACAAAAGAAGTAATAATAAAATTCCCATTGCTAAGACAATTAGCAGCCTAAGCTTAAACTTTATAGACCAACGTTTATTTAATGAGTTAAACATTCTAGCTTCCTCCTTTTTTACCCTTATAATTAATTATTACTGACCTTTAAGTAATTCACCTGCAAAAAAGTCAGAAAATTACAAAAATTAGCCTCTAAAGCTGATAAAAATCTTGCTTTTTTGCCAACTATTACTTGAAGCAATTTTTAACTAAAAAATAAAATGTTCTATACTTAACTGATATTTATTAACAATTAATCCACTTCTCATTAAAATACTCTCAAAAGTTTAAACTCCTGAGAGTATTTTATAACAGATATCAGCCACCTATTTAAAATTAGCTTTCAAAGTATCCATTACATCCTGCTCTAACTTCTTTTTGCAGTTTTTACTACAGCAAGGAACCTCCTTAATTATACAGTCGGCCCAAATAGGCCAGTTCTGCTCCGGAATATTCATCTTATCTCCACAGACTCCGCACTCTCTAATCAATCTCGGTTGATACTCCTCACAAACTTCCGGCATCTTAGTAGGATCCCAATCATACTCATCTAAAAGATGATAACAGACCTTATTATTTACACATTCACAAATATTATCTCTTGCTTTAAACTCCTCATCCAGACCCCCTAAGTAAAGAACTGAATGTCGGCACTGCTCACAATGACGTTCAGAATTATCCATTTAACTTCCCCCCCAGTTTTCTCTATTTTCATTTTACTGTTATGCAAAGATAAATCCAAAATAACACCTAACCTATAGAACTATTGACTATAGTAGTTATATTATATCAAACTTATAAACAAATATCTAATTATATATCCCAAATTAATAAGCAATTAAAAGCAAATTTCCAGGAATAACCTCCTGGAAATGCTCTATTCAATATTATTTTTTATAATTGTTTAAAATACAAAGTCATCCTGAGCTAAGCGATTCTTAATTTCCGTAATTACCTCTTTTTCTGCGTCTTCATCCTCAGCTACAAAGGTTACTGAAAACCTAACAAAAGAACCAGCATCATCCCAAGGAACTGTAGAGATTAAATGCTCTTTAATTAAATACTGGGAAAAGTCTTCAGCATTCTCAAACTCCTGCCCACCTTTAATCCCCTTAGGAATATCTACATATAAGTAGAATGAACCCTGAGGTTTAGTAGCTGCAAAGCCTACCTCCTCTAAAGCTTCAACTAATAGCTCATGTCTACGTGAATACTTAGCAGCAGTCTTTTCAGTTATTTCTGGATTATTGAGAGCATAAACACAGGCCTCCTGAATAGCTTTAAACTGACCTGAATCATTATTATCCTTAACTGTAGCAAAAGCATTAACTAATTTAGGATTACCGGCTACAAAAGCCATTCTCCAACCAGTCATATTGAAAGCTTTAGATAAAGACTGAATCTCTATCCCAACTTCTTTAGCTCCTGGAATAGATAAGAAAGATAACGGTTGATAGTCATCAAAGGTAAGTGCTGCGTAAGCCGCATCATGAATTACGATTATCTCATTTTCTTTAGCAAACTCAATTACTTCCTCAAAAAACTCTTCGTTAGCTACTGCTCCCGTAGGATTATTAGGATAGTTAAGATAAAGTAGCTTAGCTTTTTCTTTCTGTTCTTCGGTTAGTGTAGTTAAGTCCGGTAAAAAGTCATTTTCTTTCAATAGCGGTAAGTTAACCACTTCTCCTCCTAACCATTCTGTATGAGTACCCATTACTGGATAGCCTGGAGTAGTCATAATAGTAATATCCCCGGGGTTAATAAAGGCAGAAGGTAACATTGCTAAAGCTGGTTTAGAGCCGATAGAATGATTAACCTCTGTCTCCGGATCTAATCCCTCTACGCCAAAGACTTCAGCCATATACTCAGCCGCTGCTTCTTTGAAAGCAAAGGTGCCATTATCAGCATAACCACGATTTTCCCATTTTTTAGCCTCTTGACTAAGAGTCTCTATCACTCCCTCATCGGCCATCCAGTCCGGTTCACCAACTCCCATATCTATTAATTCCACATCTGGATTTTCTTCTTTAGCTGCCTCTTTAGCTCGCTTAATCTTTTCAAACTTATAGAGTACATCATCCTTACCAAACTCCTCGCCGCCAATCCTCTCTGCAAAAAGCTGTTGAATATAACTCTCTTCTGTCATTCTTTGGCCTCCTTATTTTTAATAAAAAGATAAAGTTCAAATTCTATTAGACGCTGCGCCCCGTAGCGACGCCATTATTTTGGCTAGTCATTACTCTGGGAAGTGCCCTTGGGGTGACTAAGTTCGGACAAAATTTGACTAAAACATAAAACCTTAATTCAAGTTTTATTTTAATATGGTTCTAGGTTTTTGATCTTATGTTTTAAGGTCTAGTCAGAATTTAGTCAGATTTTAGTCTGTGTCAAAAAAAGTTTTAAAAGGTTTTGAACTCTATCTATCCTTTATCCTCTATCCTCTGTCATCTGCCCTTTAAACACTTCCTCAGCCGGGCCCGTCATATAAACTCGATTATTCTCCTCAGCCCATTCAATAGTTAGGTCTCCACCTAAGAGGTGAACCTCTACTTTTCTAGCCGTTAAATCATTTAAAATAGCTGCTACTGCAGAAGCACAAGCTCCAGTACCACAGGCTAAGGTAATCCCGGCTCCTCGCTCCCAAACTCGCATCTCTAGCTCCTGCTCATTAAGTACTTCTATAAACTCCACATTAGTTTTTTCAGGAAAACGAGGATGTTCCTCAATCTGCGGGCCCACTTCAGCTACCGGAAAGCTGTCTACATCATCGACAAAAATCACACAGTGGGGATTACCCATAGAAACTGCCGTTATCTCATACTCTTCCCCATTAACAGTTAAAGATTCCTGCACTACCTGCTCCTTATCTACTTCAGTAATCGGAATTTCACTGCTTTTTAAGCCCGGCGGGCCCATATCTACCTTAACAGCCTCTACTCGACCATCCTCTATAATTAATTCCGGAACTATAATTCCAGCCAAAGTCTCAACCTTAATACTTTTCTTTTCAGTCAAACCTCTTTCATATAGATATTTAGCAAAACACCTAATAGCATTACCACACATTTCGGGCTCACTACCATCAGGATTAAAAATTCTCATCCGAAAATCTGCCTCTACTACTTCTGTAGGCAAAACTAAAACTAAACCATCAGCTCCAACCCCGAAGTTTCTAGCACAGACTTCCTGAGCTACTCGGTTAGGCTGCTTTAAATCTTCTTCAAATCCATTAACTATTATAAAGTCATTACCTAAGCCATGTACTTTAGTAAACTCCATCTAGCTCCCCCTTATCCTAATTAACTTAGCTAAAATTTTAACATAACTATTTATTATTGTCAAAGGATTATTTATTAAATAGCTTGCTCCCATAAAGCATAATAATCAGCCAGTTTTTCCTCTAACTCTTCGTACTCTTTACTCAAGGCAGCTAGCCTATCTTCATCCTCATATAAGTCTTGATTATCAAACTTCTCTGCTAACTCAGCTAGCCTACTCTCCAGCTCCATAATCTTTTTTTCTAACTCTTCTAGGTCTAGTTTTTCCTCCGAGGGAGTAGTTGGCTGAGCAGACTCCTCTTCGTTAGTTAGCTGAACCGAAGTTTCTTCAGCTTCTACCTTTGCTTGCACTTCCTTTAATCTTTGCTGCTCTCGCCGATAAGCAGAGTAGTTACCTTTATATTTTGCTAAACCAGTCTCGTCTAGGGCCCACACCTGATCTACTAAGCTATCCATAAAGTAACGAGCGTGAGAAACAAGTAAAATAGTACCGGGATAGCGCTGCAAAGCAGACTCCAAAATCTCCTTAGATCTAATATCAAGATGGTTAGTCGGCTCATCTAGCAATAATAAGTTATGCTCTTGTAAAGTTAACTTAGCTAAAGCCAGCCTAGCCTTTTCCCCTCCACTTAAGGTAGCCACCTGCTTAAAAACATCGTCGTCTTGAAAAAGAAAACGGGCCAGCAGATCCCGAGCTTGACTTTCCTTAATACTTTTTGCTGTCTCTAACTCCTCAATCAGATTATGCTCCGGCTCTAAATCGCTATACTCCTGATCATAGTAAGCTAACTCTACATTGCTACCTAGCTTAATACTACCTGCCTGGGCCTCTTCCCGGCCGGCAATCAGCTTTAAAAGAGTGGACTTACCGCTGCCATTCGGGCCCACTAGAGCAATCTTTTCTCCTTTATAGACTCTAAAGTCCAAGTCCGTAAATAATACCTCCTCCTCATAGCTCATACTTAAACCATCAGCCACTAAGACCTCTCTGCCACTCTCCTTAGTTAACTCAAAATTAATCTGAGGCTGCTTCAACTTAGGAGGAGGAGGAATCTCCTCTAACCGTTCTAACTGCTTTCTTCTGCCCCGGGCCTGCTTAGAGTCCACTCCAGCTATATTCTGCCGAATATACTTCTTCATTTTAGCTATCTTCTTTTGCTGCTTTTGATACTCCCGCTGCCAAGTGAGCAGCCTTCTTTCCTTTTCCTCTAGATAAAAGGAGTAATTACCGTTATACTTTTCAAATCTACCCTTTTCCAACTCCCAGATTCTTTCCACTACCCGATCCAAAAAATGCCGATCGTGAGAGATAATCACCACCGCCTGCGAATAGCCAACTAAATACTCCTCTAACCACTCCTTAGCTTGCAAATCCAAATGATTAGTAGGCTCATCCAGCAATAACAGATCCGGTTCTTCCAAGAGTAGTTTAGCCAAAGCTGCTCTAGTCTTTTGGCCTCCACTAAAATTAGCAATCCTTTTTTCAAAATCAGCCTCACTAAATCCTAAACCTTTTAAAACCCCTTTTAGTTGACTTTGGTACTGATAGCCCTCTCTTTGCTCATACTCCTCCCGCAAACGACTATAACGAGCCATCACCTTCTCTAATTCATTTCCAGTTACCTGACTCATCCGCTCTTCTAAACTATTCATTTTTTCCTCTAACTCAAAAAGCTCCTCGTAAACCCCCAACATCTCTTGATAAAGAGTAGCCTCTAAATCCAAAGCAGAATCTTGAGCCAGATACCCTATCTGCAAACCATTACTCTCCAATAGCTCCCCCGAACTTAAATGCTCCTCTTTAGCTAATACCTTTAATAAGGTAGACTTGCCACTTCCGTTAACTCCGATCAAACCTATACTATCCTCAGGCTGAATCTGTAAGGAAAGATCACTAAAGAGCTTTTTGGCTGGATAAACCTTAGTTGCTCCTCTTAACTGTAGTAATGACACTAAGAATCCTCCTTCGGCTATTTAAAGATAATTTCACCTAACTCTTTTTTAAACTCCGCATATCCATACTGTTCTTCTAGCTCATCTTTAGCCGGCGAAAGCTGAATAAAAATAAAACGACCTCGATATCTTCTTTTAACTGCTTCCTCACTCCCCCACTCCTGCGGATAAGTAATCAGCACCTTATCAATAGGGTTCTCTTTTAACTCACCAGTAGCAGTTAAATACTCAATATCGGTTTTATACTTGCGCAGTTGAGCCGATACCTCCGTTTTGAAGTCATTATCGTAAAGAAGTCTAAACTTACTATACTTAATCTCAATTATAAAGCTCCGTAGATACTCCTTGTTTTTAGTATAAATGTCCAACCTTAAATCTGGCCGCCAGTTTTTGCTAGCCAAAAATCTACTCTGACTAGTCTGGATTTTACTCTCAGAGTAAACCTCAATTTCCTCCTCATAACACATTTCTAAATAGCAGTCCTCATTCTCAAACTTAATCACTGTACCTTTAGGTATTTCCGTAAGTAAGGCTTCCTGTTTTAACTTATCCTTTAACCAGTCCTCCTGCCACTTAAAACCTAAATCTTCTAAAGCCTTAATGGTATTAATTAAAACATAGTATTCATAGAGCTTATCGCTATCCTTAAACTGATAGCTCTTACTATCTAAACTAAAACTATCCTGATTACAGTTTAATATCTGCTGATATAGATCATACAAAGCTCTATATCTAGGCTCCTTAAACAACTTATTACTAGGTTTTTTTATCTGGCGAAAATCAGTATTTTTGAAGTAAAGTTCACTTTCCATCACAAAACTAAAGTATCTTAATAATCTTTTCACTCTCTGCAAATTATTATCAACAACGGCTAGCGATTCATGATAATTTTTAAGTTCTTCTCTGCTTCCTTTGAGCATACCCTTAATTCTTATCAGCTCCGATTTGAACTTATAAGAATCAGAGCGCTGTTCAATCTCGCTTAACTCTTTTTTTAATCTTTCTCTGCGCTTATTAATTTCAACGCATAAGTCCTCTTTAGCTTGCTTTTGAGATTCCAACTTTCTCTCCAGTTCTTTTAGTCTTAAATTTATGAAGTCAATAATCTTTATAAACCATTTATTTTCTGGATTATCAATACTCCTTTGCACCCGCCGCTGATAAAGCGTATTTGGCTGGCGCAAAGAGCTATTTTTAGCCTGACCTTTAGGACTACCTAACCACTGTAAAGCTTTTTTATCCAATACAAAACGTTCACTACGCTCTTGATAGTTCTTTCCTACTGATAAAATCGGCGAATTGATAATCTCAGTACTACACCTGATAATCATCTCCAAGTTCTTTTCTATTATATCTAACAAATAGATATCAAAATCAGCAAAGAAACCTCCCTTTAGCCTACCCTTTCTTTCATACTTAATATCGAAAACCAGACCCTTAAGTAGATTATTTACTACTTTTCTTAGTCTAGTCATTTGATAAGAAGACATATTTTTAGGATTTACCTTAAACTTAGCATAGTATTCTTGACCTTGATGCTCTACCGTCAGCAAATAATCATCAGGAGTCCAAGGAAACTTTTCTTCCTGCTTAGCCCCATAAAGCTGTTGCTCTTGAGCAGGCTTTAGTTCTAATTTTCGCTCTACTCTACCCACATCCTCTATCTTCAAAACTGCATCCTCAGCTTCGGCAACTACTTTAAACTCTATACTGAAGTTCTTATACTCAGGAATAATTACTCTAGACTGAAAGTCTTTAAGCTGTTCTTTATTCGGCACAAAGTTATTAATTTCCTCTACCGTCAACTGTTCATTGGCCCAAAAAGACTTAATCCTAACCTTAAAAGGAAGTTGGTAGTTAAGTGGCATAGCCATTAAAGTTCATCTCCCTAGCTTTTCTCTTTAATTCAGCAATACTTCTTGAAAAAGCCGACACCTGCTGACCTAGCTCTGAACTCAAAATCTCATATATCTTGCTATTATGAATCTCCTCTTCAGTTTCCGGTTCTAAAGTACCTATTAAAGTACCATACTGCTGTTGATGTCCCTTCAACTTAGTTAAAACTCGCTGCTTTAACTGCAAATCAAAGCCATCGGCTCTGCTAATCAGTAGTTCTCCTTCTTTATCTAAAGGTATATTCTCTAAATACCTAGCTATATTTTCCAGAATCCGAAAAGAAACTCCCTTTTGAGCATCTATCTCATTTATAACTGCATGTAACTTATCCAATAACTTTAATTCTTCTTCTTTCATTACCTCTATAGAATTAGCAGGCTCTCTCACCCAATTAAAAATATTATACTCCTTTGCATTTATCTCTCCCAGTTCCTGCTCAAACTTACCTTCTGCTAAATCTTTTTTAACTTGATAAAAATCCCGTTTACTAGGTTTGATTACATTAGCTCTATCCAAGAGCCTATCTGAAAAGTCTCTAGTAGTTTCATCAACGTTCACTGTGCCAATAAACTTCACATTTTCACCAATAGCTATAGTTGAGGGATAGTTATTATTGTTATGACAGGTATTATCAGAGTTATATAGATTAATGCTCCTATCTTCAAACTCCAACTCCAAAATAGAGATAAAAGGTGAAAACCAGTGCTCAACCTGACTTAAGTTCATTTCATCGAAAATTATCAAATAAAGCCGATCCTGATTCTTATGTGCCTCAACCAAAGTATCCACTAAGCCGGTTTCAGCCGGAGTATAAATCCCCGTCATAGTATTCAAATAACCTAATAAGTCACCCGGTTCAGTATAAGAAGGGCTAATAGGAATAATTAAGTACTCTGTCTTAGAGTTAGCCTGTAAAGTATCCGCATATAACTGAGCCATCTTAGTTTTACCAGTACCTGACATACCACTGATAATAGTTAAAGAGTTGGTTTTAACACTAATATGTAGATTATATAAGTCTTCCTGTTGATAATAGAGTCCTTCTTCTAAAACCTTTTGTTTTAAACTATTTAAAAACCTTTGTTCATCTGAATAAGTAATTGAAGTCTCCTTAAATTTTTCAGTTTTAATATCCTTTGTTAATTCAATTCCTGCTTGATTAGTCAGTTTTTTATAATAATCCGTACTGATAAATAAGAGACTCTGATTATGCAAATAAAAAACATTTTCGTAAAATTCATTCGGAATAGGTATTACTTTAATCTGTTCAGGCTCTTGGTGAAAGCATGTATTTTCATCCACCCACTGCCAACCCGAAGCTAAATTAAAATATAGTTTATCTTCATTTAAAATTAGATCAAATTCGATTAATTCTTTAATATTATAATTTGGAAAAGATACCTCTTTTTTATTTAATAACTGTTGTGCAAACTCTTTTTTATCATTTTGGGGACTCAAAACTGCTTTAAAGCCCCTTTTTTTTAATTCAGTAAGTTCACCAAAAATATCCTCGCTTTGATAATCAAGTAACTCTATAATATCAAGATTTTTATGATATCTTTGTTCTCCATTTTTCATTTCATGTTTTATTTTAGGTTCAAATAAAATTAATTTTCCTCTTAATTTTTCTTCTATCTTTTTTTCTTTTTTATTAAGATCCACACTACCATACTCAAACTCTGAACTTAAAAAATCCCTACCTAAGGGATTAAAGCTCTGTTCAAAACCTACAAACAAATCATCCTCAATTCCCAATTCAAAAAATCTTTTGGGACTAGAAGAAATACTCTTTATATAAAAGATAACAGGATTATTACTCTTTCGACTATTCATTCTAGTCACCGATTTATTCTTCAAACCACGTGGATAGGACTCCTCATCTACAGCTAATACCCCCAACATATAATGTTTTTTTAGCTCTTCCATCCGATTAGTACCCATCTCCTAATCCTCCCTACTGATTATTAGCAAATGATTTAATAAGTTTTAAAGTTTCACCTCTACTATCTGTTTATCTATCACCACCTTAATCTTCTCCCCAACATAAAAAAACCCTAGTAGCAGGGTATTAATTGAGTAATTCCCAAACTGCCGGACTTTCCTTCTTTAAAGAAACCGTTTCAAATTCATCATTAACAAAGACATGAATAGTATGTCCAGTAGCTAATAACTCTTGATCTTCATCTCGTAAAACTTGATAATCAAAAATAATTGTGCTCCGTTTTAACTCTCTAACTTCAGTTACAACTGTAACAATTTCATCATAACGGGCCGGACTATGGTAGCTACAATGAGACTCCACCACTGGAATTAAAATTCCTTTCTCTTCTACCTCTTTATAACTCATTCCTAGGGCCCGCAAATACTCAGTCCGTCCTATTTCAAACCAACGATAATAGTTAGCATAATAGACTACTCCCATTTTATCGGTATCTTGATAGGTTACTCTTAGTTGATGTTTATGCTCCTGCATCTATTTATTCCTCCTTAGTAAATTTAACTACATCTGCTCTTGGATGATCTCTAAACCACTCTCTACCACTACTGCATCCAGTTGCTTGCCAGCTACTTTCTTTAAGCGCTTAATAATCTCTGATCTAGGCAAAGCATCTCGATAAGGCCGATCGGTATTCATAGCATCAAAGGTATCACAAAAAGCCAGTATTCTAGCATAATAAGGTATCTCTTCCCCTGCTAACCCTTCCGGGTAACCTGCTCCATCTATTCGTTCGTGATGGTGTAAAATCGCTTCAATAATCTGAGAGTTATTCTCCAAGGGAGTAATAATTCTAGCCCCAATTTCAGGATGCTCCTTAATATGATTATACTCTTGCTCGGTCAAAGAGCCCGGTTTGTTCAAAACCCTTTCCTTAATCCCAATTTTGCCCAAATCATGAAAAAGAGCAGCTCTATGTAACTCATCTAGCTGCGTAGGAAAAAACCCTAACTTTTTTCCTAACTGCTTAGCTAATTCAGCTACCCGCTCTGAATGTCCTTGCGTATAACGATCTTTAGCTTCCAAAGTAATAACCAGCGACTTAGTTACTCCTAAAGTCAGCTCTTTTAATCTTTGATTCTTATCATCTAATTCTTCAACTCGCTCGGTTAATACTTGATATAACTTTTCCATCTCTTCAATATAGATCATCAATAACCGTTCTTTAGCTTGAGCAATCTCCTCCGTCTCTTCTAACTGTGTCTTTAGCAGCACAGCATCACTACTTAAATTTAGCTCCTCCATCTCCCTTAGCCACCTCAGTTAAAATATATTAGTCTCAAATTGACAAAACTTATCGCCAGCAGTCCAACTATGAGTCTGAGTAGTCTTAACTGCTGTATCCAAAATCACCTCCAACCCCCCGGCAATTAGCCCAGCTTCAAAATCACAGATTAACTCTCCAATATCAGGCAGACCAGAACAAGTCATGCACTCATAAACTCTAATAATAACTTGCTGTTCACTCTTATCTATAATTTCAGCTTTACCAATTCGCATACTTTCTATTAGTCCTAAGAAATCAGCTACATTCTCTATTGGCAACTGATTAGCTACCGATTTACCTACCATGTATAGAGCGGGCCCGGAGCTATCAGCAAAAATTTCTTCCATTCCTAAAATTCTCAATAAACGAAAAGTCGTCAAAGGTACACTATCTCCCAATTCATCACGTTGTGAAGAAATAATTTCTTCAGCTTTTAACTTCATAATAGCAACTCCTTTAAAGCTAATCTTATTTAATTATAACATACTAATAATTCAATTAGCAAAAAATCGAATATATTAAGTAGAGCAAGCACCAGAAAAAACTACCTAAGTAAATAAACAACTCAAGTAGCTTACTATTAAACTTAGATTTTCAAGTTGCTTCTGATAGTAAATCTATACCATCATTACGAGCATGTTCTTAAAATAATCTCAAATATAATTAGAAATATTAATTTAAATACTGTATAATTAAATTAATATTACTTAAATTTTCAAATAGCTAGCAAACCCCTTTAATTATATCACCTATTTTATTAGTCAACTATTATCCGAAAGTACCATCTTCCGAAAGGATGAGAACATTGCCAAATAAAAAAAAGCCCCATCTAAAAATGTGGGAAGCGATTAATGATTTTTTGATTAAAACTAGCCAAATTATGGATTTAGAAGACTATTATCAGCAAATACTAAAGGAATTCAAAAAAATAATTCCTTATCAGGCTGCCCATATCATTATCCATAAAAATATAGAAGATAGATTTAGTAAATTTATTACTGTTAATATCCCCTCAGAAACAGTTCAAAGCTATATAGAATACTACCAGTTTATCGATAAGCTAAAAGAAAAAACTTTCGATTCAACAAACCCCATTAAAAGCACTCAAATAATGGACTACTCAGAATGGAAGCACACAGAGTACTTTTCAGACTTCCTACAGGCTAACAATTATTACTATCTCTGTGGTACGGATGTGCATTATCAAAAAGAGCTTTTAATCACCATCTCTCTGATCAGAAACCAAAAAAGCTCCGACTTTAACGAAGAGGAACTGCTCTATCTCAAAACTCTAGAGCCACATATCGCCAATCAGGCTTATTCTTTAATAATAGCAAATATAAGTAACAGCTTTAGTCCTAATCTAATTGCTCAAAAATTAAATAATAACCTGCAAAGTTATGATCTCTCCCAACGAGAGCTGGAAGTAGCTAAATTAATAATTAAAGGACTAACTAATCAACAAATTGCCGCTGAACTATTTATTTCAATCAATACAGTCAAAAAACATCTCTATAAAATTTTTAATAAAACTAAGGTTAACAGCAAAGGAGAACTAATCAGCAAATTATTAGATATTTAATCTAACTGCTCCTCTAATTCTTCCAGCTTATTTTGCATATTATTATTCCTAGGATAAGCTTCTAAGGACTTTTGAACATGCTTAACTGCCTTATCTAGCTGGCCCTGTTCTTCATAAAAGCTAACTAAACTCACATTAGCCTGATAGTTAATAAAATCATCATCACTAACTACAGCTTTCTCCAATAACTCAATTCCTTTTTCTTGATCACCGCCCACAATTCGCGGAGCTAAAAGATAGTAAGAGCCTAAAGACTCATAAGCATCATAGTTTTGCGAATCCAATTCAATAGCTTTTTCTAAATGTTCAACCCCTCTCCAAGCATACCTCAGTTGCCTAAAAGTTCCTACATAATCGGTTAAAGCTATGTAAATATCACCTAATATCCAGTGAGCTTCACTAGATTGATTATCGTATTCTAAGGACTTTTCAATCAACTCTTTGGTTTTCCTAACTCTATTTTCCAATCTTTCATCTAAATCTTCTCCACCTTGCAATTGCTCATAACCTATCATTAAATACTCTAATTTAGCTAATAAACGATACTTATCTGCTCCTTCATCCAAAGCTGAAAAAACTTCCTGGCTAGTAGTTAGCTTATTTTCTATCCTAGCTAAAACATTAGTCTGACCTCCATTATTATAAAGTAAATCTCTAGCTGCAATCAGCTTATCCTCTGCCTGCTGTACTTCATTCTCTCTACCAGCCTCTACTATCTGCAATGGGTTTGTTAAAAATAAAAACCCTAATAAAAATAATCCTAATAAAACCAAAACCTCTTTTTTGCTCATCTCCTAACTCCCTTCTTTCTTAACTAAAGACTAAATCTCAAGCAGATTTCTCAGCAATAAAGAACTACCTATGAAAAAAACACTAATCAAGCCTAAAGTGGCTGTTAAACGAGCTAAATCCTGACTTATCCACTGCCAATAAAGGCTACTACTATTGCTAAATAATAGTTCCGGTAGCCAAGTAAATAAAGGAGCCAAAATCTCCCCACCCCAAATTACTAAATAGCTACTAATTATAAAAGTGCTCAAGCCAATAAAGATTCTAAACTCAGCAAATAACTTAGTAAAAAGATAAGCAAACTGAGTCAGTATATAGACCTTAAGCCCCAATACAATATAAGCTAAATAACCTCTAACTAGCACTTCCCGTAATTCAAAATCTAGCGGTAATAAAGCTACTCCTTCTAACATTATCCCTTCATAAAAGTAATAAATCAATAGTAAGGAAGCTAAAGAAAACAGAAAATAAATCGCAAAGTTAAAAAGTAGCTTAACTCCTAATAACTCCCCAGTGAATTTAGGTAATAATAATAAGGAATAAATAGTGTTATTCTCCCACTCTCGCTGAAAAGACTTCCAACCTAAATAGAACATTAAGCAAAAATAAATTACTAAGGGAATTAGGTTTAGAATAAAAGTAAATTCTATCCGCCAAATTTCAAGCTGAAAAATAAATAAAGAGTGCCAAACTGCTACCCCAACAACTAGAATAATTAATAGTAAAAAAATAGCTCGTAGTTCCTGTTTAAATAACTCCCATAAGCCACTCATTTATTTAAAGACCTCCTCAGCTAAGTCCTGAATAGATTCCTGGTACTGGGCCCGCAGTTCATCAGCCGACCCTTCTATCTTCACCTTACCATCCTCCATAAAAAACACATAATTGAAAAGCTTTTCTGCTTCGAAAACCTCATGGGTAGAAAGTATAATCGTTTTCTCTCCACTTTGACACTCATTGTCCAGAGACTTCAAGATCTTAGCTCGTGATTGAGGATCTATTCCCGCCAAAGGCTCATCCATAATCAATAAGGGAGCTCTTCGGGCTAAGGTTAATACCATTTTAACTCTAGCTAAAAGTCCTCGAGAAAGATTACTAATCTTCAGCCTAGGATCTAGATTCATAAAATACATTATCCCTTCTGCCTTATCTAAATCAAAATTACTATACTGCCTATTAAAAAAAGTAATTGCTTTTTCAATACTCATCCAATTATATAGATGATTTTTTTCAGGAAAAAAGGCTAGTTCGTTATTCAGCTTTCTACCAGGCTTTTTTCCTAATGCTCTCACCTTACCGGAACTAGGACGAATCAAACCAGCCATTACCTTTAAAGCTGTAGATTTACCGCTACCGTTAGGGCCTACTAAAGCTGTAACCTTTCCCGCCTCTATCTCTAAGGTAACTCCTTTTAGTACCTGATCTCCATAGTATTTTTTACGCAGCTTATCAACCTTAACTGCTATCTCTTTTTCTGCCTCCATTTTAACCACCTTTATTATCCAAAAATTGATAAATACATTTGTTCTATTACGATTACATTGCTTAGTATAGTCTTATTTTATGATTTTCTTTTCCGGAAGTCAATATTTTAGTTAAAATAAGTTTAGCTTCACTTTGACACAAAAGAATTATTTTTAATATAAAAACGCCATAACTTATCTCTATACTCTTCGGCATAATCTATATTTATTCTAGTATCCTGCTCAATCTCATAACTCTGTTGAGTATCTTTAATATATAACTGATCGCCAATAGTTAAGTCATAACCGTTAAGCTCTCTATCTATCTCCAAAGCCTGAGATAACTTCCCCGGGCCATTAGTCAAATCCTCCACCCGCTTACTCTTAATATCTCGCTGCGACTTAATAAACTCCAAATTACTCACCGGCTCTACAGCTCTAACTAAAACAGCCTCCGGCTTTCCCTCAACTCCACTAACTACATTAAAACAGTTATGAATACCATAAATTAAGTAAACGTAAGCATAACCACCTTGCTTAAACATTACTTTCGTTCTTTTAGTCCTTTTATTTTGATAAGCATGACAGGCTTTATCTTCAGGGCCGATATAGGCTTCAGTCTCCACAATTTTAGTAATAATCTCCTCCTCCGCTACTTTTCTCACCAGCAACTTACCCAATAGCTGTTCAGCAACTACTAAGGCCTCCTGTTGATAAAACTCTCTAGTTAAGCGCATTATTCCCCTCCCAAATAACAACAATTACTTATTTCTTACCTAAAGTAGCCAAATAGATAGCAAACTGCTTTTCTCCATCGACTTCCAATAGTTGATTAAGCTGATCATCATCAAAAGCTCCAATGGCACAGACTCCACAGTCTATAACTTCGGCACTCAAATAAAGGTTCTGAGCCACATGTCCCGCATCCAGATGAAGGTAGCGATAGCCTCGTTGTCCATAACGCCAGCTCATTCGTTCAACTACCGCAGTCCAGATAAAGGTAACAGCACTCTGCTTAATAAAGTCCTGATTTAAACAAGCTGTGCTAAACTTCTCCGCCAACTCCTCTCCAGTCTTCACCAGCAACAGCTTATGTTCTATAGCTAAAAATCTATACAGTCCTGCTGCTAAGCCTTCAACATTATTAATTAAAAGATAGGTCTCCAAAGCATGCCGAGCCCCTGCGGAAGGAACAGTTCGCAAAGTAACATTGCGAGTAGTCTTGCTTACTCCTTGAGTATTCCAGAGCAGATAAGACAGCTCCTCTTTGCTCAAAGACTGCTCTGAATAGCTACGCCGACTTCTACGTAACTCAATGGCTTCTTGCAAACTAATATCTGCTAAATTTAAATCTATCTCCTGGGGTTGAGGAAGTTCAATTAGTTCAGCCTGGCTATCATAACTTCTCTCCACCGGTGGCTGAGGCTCTCCTTGCATCTGACCTGTAGGCTGAGCATATTGAATCTTAGTCCGCTCTATAAACTGCCTACCAATTTCCTCCATCTTAATCAACTCCTCAATTAAAATTTTCTTTTAGCTTTAAAATAACTTAAACTTCCAATAGCTCAAAACCAGTCTCTGCATCTATTTTACGACAAGCGGAATGGTTCTTCAACTCCCAAATCACTACCTCGCCAATATGCCAGATATCTACTCCGGCCCTAGTACAGCCGGTAATAGTCTTAGCTTCTCGCCCAAAGGCCGAATGTAAATGCAATTTAGGCTCATCTTCCTCATTAGTGAAAATAGTCCCTACTCCTACCGCTTCACTAACCCCCGGTAGACTACCTACCATAGGTAATGGCTCTGCTGCTTCACCATCATCGGGCCCGGCTATCACTTGACTTCCTTTATCAGCCCCACCAATAAAGAGTACCGTAGCTGATTCAATATCCTTATTAACAGCAAAATTTTCAATAGCCTCCGGCAATCTATCACCATCTTCTAAACGCAAAATAAATATTCTCCCAATTTCCGCTTCAGTATATTCCATTTTCAGCTCCTCCTTAATAATATTTTAATTCTTGCTTAAGGTCTAAACTCGTAACGAGCTCCTAACTCAGGAACTATATGTAAATTCAGTTTAGCAGCTAACAGTGAAGAAAGCTTATCACGCAACTTTGGAACTCCATACTCCACTACCTGCGCTTTATCGCTGACCTCTTCTAACTCCTTCAAGTACTCTATAGCCTCCTCAAAAGTGCCCAATTGATCCACCAAGTCAGCCTGTAGAGCTTGATTTCCGGTATAAAGCCTACCGTCGGCTATAGTTCTCACCTCTTCCTCACTTAAAGACCTTCCTTGCGCAACTACCTTTACAAAGGGCTCATAAACATCCTGCACCATATAATTAAGCAGCTCTCTTTCCTCTTTAGTCATCTCCCGACCAGCATTACCAATATCCTTAAAACGACCACTCTTAAAGGTTTCCTGCTTTATTCCCGCTTTCTCAAAAAGTCCTTTTAAATTAGCTAGCTGCATAATTACTCCGATACTTCCAGTCAAAGTGGAATGATTAGCAAATACCTGATCGGCAGCCATAGCTACATAATAGCCTCCAGAAGCTGCTACATCCTGCATAGAAGCCACCACCGGCTTAGCAGTCTCCAGCTTAAAGTCCTGTAACTGTCGATAGATATTATCAGCAGCTACAGCACTACCACCAGGAGAATTAATCTTTAAAAGTATAGCTTCTACCTGATCCTTTTCCTTAAGCTTTTTAATCTCCTTTAAGATGCTCTCTACCCCACACTGCTTAGTTAGCAAAGACTTTCGAGAGCCGCTCTCCATCACTCCCGAAATGTCCAGTACTGCTATCTCACTTCCGCTCTTGAGCTTCTTGCTTAAGAGCTTAAATATTATAATCCCTAAGAGACTTATCAATATTAATACTAAGCTCAACACTAACAAAACTCCTAAACCAATGCCTATCCTGGTTATGATTTCCAAGTTGCTCACTCCCTTCATTTATATAAAAGTTTAATAGTTTTTTAAGCAGTCTGTAGCAATATCGTTCTAATGTTTCAGAGGATAGATGATAAATGATAAATGATAGAGGATAGATTAAGATCAAGAAATAAAGTTCAAAGACAATTAGACGCAGACTAAGTTCCGACAAAAATCTGACTAAAACATAAAACCTTAAAACCTATTGAAACCACTAATGAGCACGCGCCCTGAAGGGATGATAATCACTGAAGAAGCGACGCGAAGCTAGTACCCTTGCGGTGAAGTCTTGGGCTGAATCAACACTAATAAAACCTTTAAATAATTTTGTTTTTTAATGTTTTGAACTTATTCGTGCTCATTAGTGTTGATTCGTGGTTCCAAGGTTTTGAACTTAAGATTTTTTATAACAACATATCTATAAAAGAACAAATCAACTAGAAAAATGTGTATTAAGTTGACGCGTATGTAATTCAAACTTAATTTTAATGTTTCTCTAAGTTTTTGATTTTATGTTTTAAGGTCTAGTCAGAACTTAGTCAGATTTTAGTCAGCGTCAAACAGGTTTTAATCTTTTGAACTTTATACCAATATTATTTTATTCCACCTCTTCTATCTCAACAGAAAACTCTTCTCCGTTAACTTTAACCCTAAAATACTTCTTTGTATTTTCAGATTTCCTTGCTAATAGCTTAGAAAACTCCTTAATTTCCTCTGCCCGGGCCCTAAGCTCTAGCTGTGCCTGCTCTACTGTCACCGCTCTAAATTCCAACTTATCTCCCGGCTTAGACTGAGCTACTTTAGGTAGATCTACACTAATCACCGTAGCAATTTTAGCATACCCCCCCGTAGTCTGTCTATCGGCTAACATAATAATTGGCTGCCCGTGACCGGGCACCTGAATAGCTCCTAAAGGAATCCCATCGGAAATAATATCGGGCCCTTGACGATGTTCCAAAGTAGGGCCTATCAATCTACACCCCATTCTATCAGCACGATTATCCAGTTTATACTCTGTGTTAAGAAAAGTTTCCAAGCTAGCTTTTGTAAAATGATCATCCTGCGGTCCTAAAACAACTCTAATCTCCTCAGCTTCCAAATAATCAACTAACGAATCTTTATATTTATATAGATTTTTACCTAATAACGAAGTATCAACACCTTCACTATCTAAAAATTTTAATCTATCTCCAGCCTGCAAGGATCTACCTTTAAATCCACCTAGACTCCCCCGTAAATAAGTAGCTTTACTGCCCATTACCAAAGGTACATCTATCCCCCCGGCAATAGCAATATAACTCCGCAGACCAGACTTAACAGTTCCTAGGGAAAGTACACTACCTTTACTTACTTGCACCGCCTGCCACATAGGTAGCTGCTTTCCGTCTAACTGAGGAGCCATATCAGCACCAGTGACAGCAATTACCGCTTCCTCTTTGAAGATAAGCTCGGGCCCTTGTAATGTTGCTTCCAAAACCGCAGCTTGAGGAGGATTAGCAACTAATAAGTTAGCTAAGCGAAAAGCATAACTATCCACCGCCCCAGCTCTAGGCATTCCGGACTGTAAATATCCTTTTCTACCCTGGTCTTGAACTGTAGTTAAAGTCCCACCTCTCAGCACCTCTATAGCGCCCACACTATTCCCCCTCTTAACTTAATAAAGTGCTGTCAGTCTTCAACTATCAGCCTTCAGCCAGTTCAAAATCCTTAAAACACCTGTTAGCAATAGGATTTAACAAAGATTTTAATGTTTTTATCTTTGGCTGATAGCTGACAACTGAGAACTGACAGCTAATTATTAATTGTTCATTATTCATTCATTTAATACTCCCCTGATTCAACTTTTTCCTTAATTTCTTCATACTTCACCTCAGTAATCGGTATAAATTTTAAGTAATTACCAGCCTTAATCCCTTCTAAAATCGGAATCTGGCGCTGAGGATCGAATAGCTTTAAGGGAGTTCGACCAATTAACTGCCACCCGCCGGGACTACTTATAGGATAGATTCCCGTCTGTTGGCCAGCAATACCTACACTACCAGCCGGGATTTCAACTCGAGGTTCCTTTAACCTAGGAGTTGCTATCTGTTCTGCCAAGCCCCCTAAATAAGCAAAGCCTGGAGTAAAGCCTAACATATAAATTAAATACTCCTCAGCTGAGTGTAGCTCTATTACCTCTATTGGAGAAAGATTATTATACTGAGCTACATATTCTAAGTCTAAACCATACTCCCCTCCGTAACAGATAGGAATTTCCACTAGCTTGGGCTGCGGCAAATTAAAATCACTAATACTTTTCTCTATCTTCTTTAACTCCCTAATTAACTCTCTTCGTTGAATTAATAAAGGATTATAGTTTATCAATATTGACCTGTAAGTAGGAAGTAACTCCTCTATACCTTTAATTCCCTGTTTTCTAATACCTAAACTGAGATTCCTAATCTTTCTGTTAATAACAGGAGAAACTTCAGCTCCTAACTCCATTACTAGGGCCCTATCCCCAGCCGGCAAAAACTTAGCTTCCTCATACATAGCTTAGTCCCTCCTCCATAATGAAAAAGGCAGGCTCAAGGCCCGCCCCTTATAAAAACCAATTTAACCTCGATCAAAAAAGATATTTTTACCGTCAGCATTAAGGGCAATTCCATAAGCAATCTCAACTTCATCACCTAATAAGCCTAAGTTAACTGCTGCTCTACCAGCAGTAAATAGTACTCGATTATCAATTCTAAAGTCGGCTGCCTTACTCACAGCAGAACCAATAGCAATTCCTAAATCACCAGCATTAAAAGCACAGATTCCTGTTTCACTCTCACTTTGCTGCTTACAGTCTGCAAAGCCACAGAAGCCACAACCAGGTACTCCTAAAGCTCCCAGTTTAGTTCCTAATAAAACCACTGCCTCACAATCAGCTAAATTTTGAGCATCCCGACTAAAGAAAGGAGCCTCTAATTCCTCAGCTAATCTCTCCATCTCTTCAATTAACTGCTCTTTTTCTGAACCATCACCAACAATCCCCGTAACTAAGTTATCAATACCTTTACCCTTAGGTGCTGTCCGCGCAGCAACAGCTATTAACTTAGCCGCTGCCAAAACTCCTTCGCTTTCAACTTCTGAACTTTCTAAAAACATTTTTTAACCTCCCTGTTAAATAGTCTTTATAACTTAATATCAATTTCATATACGTAAATTTAAGCTGAATTTTAGTAGGATACTACTTTATTAATGTATTGTTTAGTTTATAATTTACAGTGTATAGTGTATAGTTGAAGTTCAAAGTCAAGGTCAAGACGGTGTTTGTCAAGTAAGTTGTCGCATTTAATTAAAAATTTCTTTGAATACATTCCAGTCAGAGATCCATTTAGGAG
>NZ_JALKBZ010000035.1 GCF_023227765.1 Fuchsiella alkaliacetigena | reverse complement strand
TTTAATGGTTGATTATATTTTACACATGGTTATCAAATTAATCAAATCTTGTTTTAGGAGGACAAATGTCCTTATTTATTTTTGTAGGGACAGCAACTGCAAGTGGATTTGATTACTTTGATCAGGAAGCATTTAATGAACACGGCAGTATGATGCTCTTAATATCTGCTGAAACGGGTGAGATACGAGATGCTAACAGGGCAGCAGTGAACTTCTATGGTCATCCTAGAGATAAGCTGCTGGCAATGAATATAGAAGAAATTAATTTACTTTGTGAAGAAGAAGTAGCCAGAGAAATGGACTTAGCAGCTAAAGAGCAAAGAAACTATTTTGAGTTTACTCATCAGTTAGCTGATGGTAGTGAAAGGAAGGTAGAGGTTTATTCTTATCCTGTGGAAATTGAGGAAGAGACATTTTTATTTTCGATAATTAATGATGTTACAGAAGCTATTGAAAAAGAGAAGATTTCTCAAAGAATAATCTATTTCTTTTTGGGAGTGATTCTTTTAATTTTAATAATCCAAGTAATAGTTATTATGGAGCTTAAACATAGACTTGATCGGCAAAAAGAGAAAGAAAAAAAGGAGCTGATAACAGCTAAGGAAAAGGCTGAGCAGGCTAATCAGGCTAAAAGTGAGTTTTTGGCTAATATGAGTCACGAGATCCGAACTCCTTTGAATGCAGTGATTGGTTTTAGTGAAATTTTAGAAAATGAATTTGAAGATTCCCAGTACCAGAGCTATTTAGATTCTATTAAGGATGCGGGGAATAATCTATTGGAGTTAATTAATAGTATTTTGGATATTTCTAAAATAGAAGCAGGTCATTTGGAGCTGGAAAAGAAATGGTTAGACCCTTGTATGATACTCCAGGAGATGGAGTCGGTATTTGCTTATAGAGCTGAGGAAAAGGGAGTTGCTTTTATTAGAGAATGTAAGCTGTTAGAGGATTTAGAATGTGATGGAGGTCTGTTGGAAATAAAGCTGGATGAAAGAAGGTTAAGACAGATATTGATTAATTTAATTGGTAATGCTATCAAGTTTACCGATGCAGGCTATGTTAGAGTATTGGCTCAGGTTCAAGCAAGGGAAGAGTTTCGGTTATCAATAGAGTTCACAATAGAGGATACTGGGATTGGAATTTCTCCAGCAGAACAGGAGAGGATTTTTAAAGCTTTTACTCAGCAAAAGGGGCAAAGTTTTGAGTATGAAGGAACGGGTTTGGGATTGACTATTTGTCAGCGTTTAGTTGAGCAGATGGGAGGAGAGCTTAAGCTGGATAGTGAGGTAGACCAGGGTAGTATTTTCAAGGTGGTGTTGCCGCAAGTGGAGTATCGGTTAAGTGAGCTTCGGGAAGTTGATACGGTTGATTATGATTCGCTTAGCTTTAATTCGCAACGAGTGCTGGTAGTTGATGATGAGGATACTAATTTAGAAGTACTTGAGATTATGCTGGCTGAGAAAGGACTAGAAGTGTCAACGGTTAATAGCGGTCGGCAGGCTGTTGAGGAAATTCAAAAGGAGGAAGTGCAGCTTATTTTATTGGATTTGAAGATGTCTCCTCTGAATGGTTATCAGACTAAGGAGTTAATAGAAGCGGAGTTAACGAAAGAGGTGCCTATAATTGCAGTGACTGCTTTTGCAACTGCTCAGGAGAAGAATCGGGCCCTTGATTCTGGTTTTAGTAGCTTTTTGACTAAACCGATTAAGGAAGAGGTCTTAGTGGCAGAACTAACTAAGCATTTAGAATATACTATTGAAGAAGAGTTAACAAGGAGTTCGGTTGAGACAGAAGATATATCTGTTCCGGAAGATATTGATTTGGAAAGTTTGATAGAGACTTTAGAGGAGGACCTTTTAGCTGAATTGGAAGAGCTAAGAGAAGTGATGATTATAAATGAAGTGGAAGAGTTTGCAGGACGTCTATTAAGTTTAGCTCAAGAGTATGGGATAGCTGCTTTAAGTGATTACGCTCAAGAGATGTTAATTGATGTGAAAAATTTTGAATTAGCAAGTTTGGAAGAAAGGCTGGCTAAGCTTCCAGTCTGGGTAGAAAGGTTAAAAGAATTAAGGGATGGTTAAATGTGAGCGGGCCCTATTTACGTTTAAAGCACTACCAAAATATAGTGTAATAATACCAAGAACTTGAAAGAGGGAGCTGATTAAAGATGTGCCGTTTAAATCCCCGAGTGGACTTCGCCTTTAAAAAGTTATTTGGTAGTGAAGAAAATAAGGATATATTAATTTCCTTTATTAACTCTGTTCTAGATGAAGAAGAGCAGATTGAGGATGTGATATTAAAGAATCCTTCTCAATTAGCAGAGATTAAAAGTATTGAAAAGGCAATTAAAGTATTGAAAAGGCAATTAAAGTATTGGATACTATGTATTTAAACGAGGAAGAAAGAGAAGTCTATGAGGCTCGGTTAAAGTGGCTTAGGGATGAAGAGATGGCTTTAAAGAAGGCTGAGAAAAAGGGGATAGAAAAAGGTAAAAAAGAAAGAGATATAGAGATAGCTAGGCGATTATTAAAATTGAATATAGAGATAGATAAGATAATTGAGGCTACTGAATTAGATAAAGGTAAAATCGAAGAGATGAAAAAAGAGATGGAAGATTAAATTAAGATCTGGAGATAGTTTTTGATGTTAAATAGGGCCCGATTCACGTGATGTGGAATAGGGCCCTATTTGCGTTTGAAATAATACCCAAATATAGTATAATAAGCTTAAGTACTTTAAAAAAATAGCTTTACACTTAATAATTAATGATGTATAATAAAATTATGAATGGGACTATCCCATCAAGGGCAAAAAAGGAGGGATGATGTTGGATAAAATTGTTACTAAAGTTGATGATAAAGGTAGAATTACTATCCCAAAAGAAGTTAGAGAGTTTTCCGGGATAGAAAAAGGTGAAGTTTTATTTATAAATGCAGAACTAGGTCAAGTTAAATTAACTAGAGCTATAGAGGATCCAGTAGTTAAATTAAAAGAATATGCTGAAAAAGAATATGAGGAAGGTAGAACTAGAGACTTAAGAGATTATGCTAATGAAAAAGGAATAAAATTAGATGAGTAACTATTCAATTAAAGTTACTAGAGCAGTAGAAAAAGATTTAGATAGTCTAGGTCATTTAAGAGATGAAGCTGTTAAAAAAATATTAAACTTAGAGAAAAATCCTCAAAATAAGAGTTCTATTTTAAAAGGGAATCTAAAGGGATTATATTCTTACAAATTTAATCTATCTGGAGCTGGTTCTTTTAGAGCTATTTATTCGATCAAAGAAGAGAATGAAGTTTGCTTATTAATTATTGTTGCCTCTAGAGAAAATATTTATCTAGAAGCGGATAGAAGACATAAATCATTGAAGAAGCAAGGTTTGATTAGAGACTAGTATTCAGGGCCCGATTCACGTGATGTGGAATAGGGCTCTATTTACTTTTGAAGAACTACCAAAATATGATATAATGACACCAAGAATTTGAAAGAGGGAGAGATTATTTTGGAGACTGATCTGTTTGTTTTAGCAGAAGATATTAGACTGCGCCAAGAAGGCTTTGGAGGATTAGTATTTAATAAAAGGACAGGGGATACAATAGATATAGATAGAGAAGCATTTGAATTGCTATTATTAATCAGGCTAAATCAGTTTTTAAGTCAAAAGGAATTACTAGAAGTTGCAGATAGATTTGGACTAGAAAAAGAGAGTATTTTAAAGATAATTAAGGAGTTTGTTAGCTTAGGTGTGATTTTAAAAACTAAAGCTTTAGCTGTTGAGATTGAAGATAGAGAATTAAATTTTGGAATTGCTCAAAACTGGCTAAGCTATCAACACCTAAGTGCTCCCGAGACAGTTCATTGGGCGATTACATATGCTTGTAGCAAAGACTGTCTAGACTGTTATGCTCAAGAACATAAAGGTGAGTTTGAAGATTTAAATACAGCGGGTGCTTTAGAGGTAGTGGATAAGCTGGCAGAGTGGGGTGTTTTTCAGTTGGCAATTGGTGGGGGAGAAGCATTAGAGCGTGATGACTTAACAAAGATAACTAAGTATGCTCATCAAAAAGGGCTAGTAGTTCATATTACTACTGGAGTTGATGAGATTGATGCTGGGCTATTAAAGGAGCTTGCTAAGAGTGTAACTTCATTACAATTAGGACTTAAGCATCATAAGTTGCTTGAAGAAGGAGCAGAGGAGTTTGCTAGATTAGAGAGCCTTGTAGCTAAGATTAAAGGCTTTGGCTTAGAAACAGGAATTAATCTGATGATGTCTAAAAGTGTAATTGAAAATTTTGAAAGAATAATTAGTTATTTGAGCAGACTTGATAGTACTAGGGTAGTCTTGCTCCGTTATAAGCCACCATTGGAGATTGAGCAGTGGCTTAAAGAAAAGCCAAGTGATTATGATTTGATTGAGCTTGAAAAGATGTTAGCTAAAGCTAGTAGGGAGTATGATCTGGATTTAAGGCTTGATTGTGGATTAAGCTTTTTGCAGCGAAGCCTTAAAGCTAGTCAGGCTAAAGCCAAAGGTCTGCGAGGCTGTGTAGCTGGAGAGAGGATTTTAGCTTTAGCACCTGATGGCTCTATTTTTCCTTGTTCGCAGCTAGTTGGCCCGGATTTTAAAGCGGGAAATATCTTAAGCAATGATTTGGATAGAGTTTGGAAAGAGGAAAGTATAATTAAGCATTATCGCTTTTTTAAACAGCAAGGATTTTTCAAAAAGAGTATCTGTAATTATTGTGCTGCGGTAGAGTTTTGTGGAGGCTGTCCTGTTTTTAGTGACAGTGGGAGAAAAGCAGATCCTGCTTGTCCTCAGCCTATGGTATCGCATTTAAAACAGTTAGATAGTAATGGGAGAAAAGCTGAGTTCAAAAGATATTTTGAAGATCAATATTCTGTTAGCGTTAAAGAGTATATGGAACGTTATGGAGTTGGGCAAAAGTGTGCAGTTAAAGAGCTAAGAAGCATTTCTTATTTAACAAAGGTTGATAAGAAGGCTACAGGTAAGAAGCAAAAAGATAGGTATTATTCAATAGAAGAGGATTCAATAGAAGTTGTGCAGGGTGCAATTGGCTATACAAGCGGAGGGGTTCCTTTTGCTGGACAAGAGGAGATTAGAGGGTGGATTAGTGAAGATGATGATCGTTCTTATCCTGAGTGGAAAAGATAAATAACAAGGAGAGATAGTAATGAAAATAATTAGCGTTAGAAAAGGATTTACTGCTGATCATAGTTCTACTTCTTATGAGTTTTTGGCTGTTGATAAACCGTTAGAGCAAGAGGAAAGAGATGCGGTGTCATCGCTATCAAGTCGGGCCCATCCTAGTAGAAGAAGAGTAGATTTTATTTATAATGTTGAGGGTTATGATATCCCTGGCGGTTGGAGATCATTGTTAGAGGATTATTATGATGTGATGTATTCTGAAAGTTATGATTGGTGGACTTTAGGAATCGCTTTTGATATTTCTTCAAAGGAGCAAGCAGAGGAATTATTAGAATATAATTTTAGAGGGATAGAGGATTTAGGAGTTGATATTGAAATTGAAGATGGACGAGCAATTATAAGTATTTATGTTCGTTTGGATTATTCTTATCTAGCAGAGCCAAACCAGGATTGGAGTGTTTTTGCTAATCAGGATTTAGATTATGAAAGTGAAGATTATTTATTGACTTTATTAACTGCTGCTAGAAAGCAGATTATGAATGGAAATTATGATTTTTTTTATGCTATTTGGGAGGTATATGGTGTTGAAGATTATCCTCTAGATAAGCCAGATGATTGTGATAAATCTGATCCTGTGATTAATACTTTTGCCAGCATCTTGGATTGTCCTTTTTAGATAGAGTTTGGTCAATGCCTTCGGGCAAGGGTTGATTAGTGGAATAGGGCCCGATTCACGTGATGTGGAGTCGGGCCCGATTTGAGTTTAAAGCACTACCAAAATATGATATAATAAGCTTTATAGTTAAGAGTTAATAGTTAAAACTATATAGTCAAGGGCGTTAAGACTCTATTAACTAAAAAATACTGAGGGAGTTGATTAAAGATGTGTCGTTTGAATCCTCGGGTAGACTTTGCCTTTAAGAAGTTATTTGGTAGTGAAGAGAATAAAGATATATTAATTTCCTTTATTAACTCTGTTCTAGATGAGGAAGAGCAGATTGCGGAGGTAATATTAAAGAATCCTTATAACCAGCAGAATTTTAAGGATGATAAGCTATCTATATTAGATATTAAGGCGGTAGATGAAAAGGGCAACTGGTATAATATAGAGATGCAGATTACAGACCAGGAGTATTATGATAAAAGGGCCCTATACTACTGGGCCAGACTATATACCGGCCAGTTAAAGTCGGGAGTCAATTACGATAAGTTAGAAAAAGCGATCGTGATTAATATACTTAACTTTAACTGTTTAGAGGAAGAGAATTATCATAATATATACAGGCTCTTAAACTGTGAGTCAAAAGAGGAGCTAATCAACCACCAGGAGATTCACTTTATCGAATTAGAGAAGTACGATAAGGATTTAAGTGAGATACAGACGGCTCTTGATAGGTGGACGGAGTTTTTGAAGAAGGCTCATCAGTACGATCAGGAGCAGCTGCCGGCTCAATTAGCAGAGATTAAAAGTATTGAAAAGGCAAGTAAAGTACTGAATACAATGTACTTAAGTGAAGAGGAAAGAGAAGTTTATGAGGCTCGCTTAAAGTGGCTACGAGATGAAGAGATGGCTTTAAAGAAAGCTGAGAAAAAGGGGATGGAGAGAGGTTTAGAGAAAGGTCTGGAAAAAGGTAAAAAAGAAAGAAATGTAGAAATAGCTAGGCGATTATTAAGATTGAATATAGAGGTAGGTAAAATAATTGAAGCTACTGAATTAGATAAGGATAAAATTGAAGAGATAAAAAAAGAAATGGAAGATTAAATTTTACTTTTGAACTAAATCGGGCCCGATTCACGTGATGTGGAGTCGGGCCCGATTTAGGTTCATAACTAAAATGGATTTGTCTTAACTTGTCTTAATTTGTCAAAATTAGATTATTGCTCCCAAAATTAAAGGAATTTGCTTTGTTATCGAGAATAAATATAATCAAAGTTGCTATATTATTAAAACTAGAGGATGAAGCACAGATCATATTAAACGGAGTGATATTATGGCAGAAATTATAAAAGATAGGGAAGAGGATAATGTTTCGCGTTCATTTTTGAACTTTAATCAGGAGATCAAGCAGCAGGAGTTGAAGAAGAAGAAAATCATCAGTCTTATTGCAGCTTTAATAATAGTGGCCTGTTTAATCGGTTACTATTTACAGTACGGCTTTTATTATGGGTACTTTTTGTATGCGGGAGTTGTTAGCTTTTTAGTTTTGATTTACTTTCTTAGGAAACCAATTGTTGAACTAGATAGCTATCAGGACTACGCGAGATCGGATAATAATCAAAAGCATGTGAGAAGGGGAGATCGGGGAGAAGATGAATTTACTGAAGCGCTGAGGAATATTTTAAAGGATAGTCAGTTTAAGGTGCTTAATAACTTATACTTTAGCGGGGAAGGTGAATATCTGCGCCAGATTGACTCTTTGCTAATTGGAAAAAAGAATGTTTATGTGATTGAGGTTAAAAAATGGCGCGGTTTAATTGTAGGGAAAATCGGAGATCAAGAGTGGAAGGTTTATAACGGAAGTTATGAATCTAGCCGGAGAAATCCTTATCAACAAAATCGAATGCACGTGCAGGATGTCAGGAGTGTAATCGGTCATTTGCTCCCGGAGGAGTCGCAGATATATAATGTTGTGATTAATATGGAGCGGGATGCGATCTTTAATGTTCGCGATAAGTACGGTAAGAAGATCTATGATAATTGGTATGATTTATTATATTGGATTGATTGGTTGGAGGGCCAAGATAGTTTTCCACTAATAGGGCTGCAAGATAAGTTGAAGTCTTGTTTGCTTAATAATCACTTTAGAACCTTGCATAATTTTGAGTTGTGGCTTAATAAGGATAAGTTGCGGAAGTTTGAGCTATATGAGGAGTATAGGAGTTCAAGTCTAGAGGAGGTTAGTTGATGGAGGAGTATGATAAGTTAATTAGAGATCGGATTCCTGAAATTATTGAAGAAGCAGGAAAGGATTACGAGGTAGAGATAATGGAGGAGCAGGAGTACAGGCAGTATTTAAAGATGAAGCTAATGGAGGAAGTTAAGGAGTATAATGAGTCGGGAGAGATCGAGGAGTTAGCTGACCTACTGGAGGTTATATATGCTATCTTAGATTCGGAAGGTGTTTCTTTTGCAGAGCTAGAAAGTATGAGACAAGAGAAGGCAGAGCAGCGGGGGAGTTTTGAGAAGAAGTTGAAGTTGTTGAGGGTTTATGAGTAATTTTAGAACCAGTGTAGATTTCATGTATTAATAAGGGGCTTATGATAATGAAGGTAATAGATAATATAAAAAGGGATTTGAATAATTATCAAAAATCATATAAATTTATTGTATATAAAGCTTTCTTTGATTTAGCTATTGATGGAAAAGTTAAAATTGATGATGTGGTGGAGTATTTTCAGGGATTTTATTTAGATAGAGCAAACCTAGAATTACAAGTAGAAACTGAAGATGCTACGTCAACGATCAGAAATATTGAAACTTCAACTTTAAAGGAAGTCAAAAATTATGTAAAACGAATGCCTT
Organism: Fuchsiella alkaliacetigena; assembly: GCF_023227765.1. GTDB lineage: Bacteria > Bacillota > Halanaerobiia > Halobacteroidales > Acetohalobiaceae > Fuchsiella > Fuchsiella alkaliacetigena. The sequence goes on along the minus strand of NZ_JALKBZ010000035.1, from coordinate 18,768 downwards.
TGGATAAAATAGATTATTTAGCATTGGATAATAATTTAGTTACTATGGATAATGATTTATGGAGTCAGCTATCCAGAGATGATATTTCAGAAATAAAGAACTATATTGATCAGAAAATTAGGACTTATTTTGATGAAAGAGTTGGAGGATACGATATGGCTATTCCAGATATGAGCAGAGAAGAAATAGTTAATGCTCTTCATAAATTCGATAAAGAATATAGAGACACAGAAAAATGGAGAGATTTTATAGAAAATAAGAATCACAAATATGCTATTAAATATAATGATCAACTATATCCAGTGAAAGAAATAATCAGGATTGCGGCTAATTATGAAACACCGAGTTTTAGTGGGGGTAGAGAAGCAAATAGTTATTTAAGTAAACGAGGTTTTGAAATTGTTGAGTTAGAGAATTATCGTTCAGGAGGTAGTGAAAAAGAACTTTTATTTACTAAGAAAGTTAATTGGTCTATTTTTAATTGGGGATTTACTATATCTGCTGACTATCATGAAAAGTTGAATAAGATCAATAAAGAGAATTTAGATGAAGGAACTAGTCAGGAAATTAAAATATCTATCGAAGGTGATGAGTTTACAGCCTCTTTGAGAAATATTGATCGAAATGCCAAAGGCACAACTCTTCAAATTAGATATGATAGTAATGAGAAATTACAGGATTTCTTAAAGGAAAAGTTTGCTAACAGTTATCAATACATAATCAAGAAAAGAAAAGAATTAAAAGAAGAAGGGCAGAAGAGACCACAAGTTGACGTGCCAGATGAAAATGCAGAATATATTAATATTTATCCTACCGATACACCTTATAAATATAGATTTGAGCTTATAAGCAATAAGAATTTGCAGGATAGTAAGTTACAAAATGCTTTTGAACAAGTAGTGAATGATTATTATCAGGCTAGAAAAAGCGAAGAATTTGCTGGACATAAATTAGGTGATCTATTTAGAAATGAAATTCCAAAAATATTGGCTGAATATATTACTCAGATGTTAGCTATTGATAATAATTACAATATTAAAGGATCAATAGGACAAGGTAATTGGGCTAGAGTACCTTGGATTGCTATTATGGATAAAGACCTAACAGCTACTACTAGAGAGGGAATATATATAACTTACATATTTTCAGAAAAAATGGAGAGTTTTTATCTAACTTTAATGCAAGGGGTAAGTAATAAAAATGAGACTAAGTTAATTGAAGATAGAGATAGACTCAGAGCAAGTTTAAATTTGAAAGATTTTAGTGTAGATAATAATATAAATCTTTCAGAGCATAAAAGAGGTCGCAAATATGAATTAGCTACTATTTGTTATAAGAAGTATTTAAAAGGAGATATTCCAAGCGAAAAAGTTTTAGTGAGTGATTTGGAAGCAATTTTAAAAATATATGATGACTATAAGAAAGCTTATATTGAAAATAACCAAAATAGAGATGAGTTAGTTAAAGAGGTAGATGTATTATCTGTTAAAGAAAAAATTGAAGAAATACATAGCTATATAAATGCAAAGGGCTTCTCTTATCCAGAGGGTTTAATAGAAAACTTTTATCTTTCCTTAAAGACTAAACCCTTTGTGCTACTAGCAGGTATTTCAGGAACCGGAAAGACTAAGCTAGTAAAACTTTTTGCCGAAGCGATAAACTGTACAACTGAAAATGGTAGATTTAAGCTTATTTCTGTTCGGCCAGACTGGAGTGATGGGTCTGATCTTCTAGGATATAGCGATATCAAAGGTGAATTTAATCCCGGGCCCTTAATAGACTTCATCAAAGAGGCCAATCGGGATAGAGAAAATACATATATTGTTTGTTTAGATGAGATGAATCTGGCCCGAGTGGAGTATTATTTCAGTGATTTGCTAAGTGTGATGGAGACTAGACAACATGTAGATGGAGAAGTTAAGTCTGCTCCATTACTTAAGCCAGAAGACTTTGTTAAGAATGAAGATAAAGAAGAGTATGCGGGGATATATCTTTCCGACAATTTGTTTATTGTAGGTACTGTTAATATGGATGAAACCACTCATCCCTTTAGTAAAAAGGTATTGGATAGAGCTAATACTATTGAGTTCTCAGCTATCAAGTTAGATAATTTCAGTTTAGGTCAGGAAGGTAAAGAGATTAAGATTAGTCCAGATAGTAGCTTTCTTAAATCTGAATATGTTACTCTGAACGATTGTAGCCCAGAAGATAAAGAGTTAGTACAGCAAGTAGTTGATCGACTAATAGAAATAAATGATATTCTTCAAAAGGCTAGTCTGCATATAGGTTATAGAGTCAGAGATGAAATCTGTTTTTATCTATTATATAACGATCAACATAATCTGCTTGATTTTGAACAAGCCTTTGACTTTCAATTAATGCAAAAGATTTTACCTAGAATTCAGGGTAGTTCTAGATTAATTAAGCGAGTATTATTGGATCTATTTGCTATTGTTTCAGGAACTGAAAAGTATTCTAAGACTGAGGAGCCAGTAAGAATTGGTGATGAAATAGTTGATTATGCTGAGGAAAATGAGATCAAACCCTATCCAGAGTCGGCTCGAAAACTAGCTTATATGGTTAAAAGATTTGAAGAAGATGGATTTACGGCTTATTGGCTATAAAAGTCAAGAAGGAGTTGAATTTGAATGTCACTAAATAAACCAACAAAGAAAGATATTATCTTTCTTTTTGATAACGTTTGGCCTGCTATGAATGGAGCAGCGATACATAGAGAAGGATGCTTAAAACAGATAGATAGGATTATTGAATTATTTAATAAATACAAAACTGATCCTGATCAGCTTATTATATCTTTATTGAGTTTGGATAATGTTGGCCTAGTAGTTGCTAGTGGGTTAATCTATTCAGCTAATCGAAAGAGCATGGTGCCTTTTGATAAGTATACTACCGGCTATGCTATACAGTTGGGAATTATTAATAATAACCGAATTGTCAGAGAAGGTAATTATACTCAAGCTTCTAAGCGAGTACTGGACTACATAGAGAATAATCCTTCTATGAAAAATATTCGTGATTTTGTTCTCAGAGCCAGGGAAGATACTCACTATCCAATATCACCAGAGTAAAAAGCGAGGGATTTATTTTGACCTATCAAAGAAAAGATATAGAGCTTATTAATATAGAAACTGCTGATTTTAAATTTACAATCAAAGGAAAACCAGTTCATCCTGATGTTGAACAACTGTATCCAGAAAGAGATTCAGTTAAAGCTTCCTTAGAAGTAAATCCTATCAATACAGATTTGCTGGAATTTCTGCACTTTGTTCCCCCAGAAGAGAAGCAGGAATATCGCTCGGACTCTGTTTATCCTTTTTTCTTCGAGTGGCAGGATTATCAATTAATAATTCAGAGTAAAGATAATAGTCAACTGGAATTTTATCATTCTAACCGTGGAATTAGAGAATCGGTAACTCCTTTAAGTGGCGATCCGAGTATTTTAACCGGGCAGATCAACTTTCGTAATGACGTAGGCTATTCTGAATTAGAGATTAGAAAAGAAGGTATTCCTTTATTAATTTTAAAGATCGAAGTTTTTCCTTCGAAGTTAGACTATCAGCAGGACTATAATAATTTGCTGAGGGAGGTTAATCAGGAAGTATATAATCTAGCTTATGACTTCTTGCGTCGCACTTTTCAGGAGATGAGTTTAAGCGCTGAACAGGATATCAGCCATAGCGAATTTTTCACTATTTTAGATACTATCTTCACTAACTTCAAAAAAGCCTTTCGCCGAATAAAGAAATCCCCCCACCATAGATTAAATGAAACTCGCCAAGTTCGTCCAGCTTCTAAAGTTAAAAAGATCAATAAACAGAGTATTAAGTGGCTGCGCAAAAATCCGGCTGTTTATGATCAAGAGCTGGAGTTGCCAGTTGAAATGTTGGATATAGATAAACGGACTAGCTTCGATACCTTTGAAAATAAGTTTGTAAAGTGGATGATTGAGGAAGTGATTAAGAAGACTAGGGAGTTTTTGCAGAGGTATAGGGCTATTTATGGTAGGGATGTAGAGGTAGAGGTTGTGAATCGGGCCCGGAGCATGATCAGCGAGCTTGATTACATTTTAAAAAGGAGCTTTTTGAGCCGAGTAGGAGAGCTGTATAAAATGGACTCTCTTTCTTTAGTTTTACAGATGGCTCCGGGGTATCGAGAGATGTATAAGTACTATTTGATGTTGAAAAAAGGTTTAAATATCAATGGTGAAGTCTTTAATCAATCAATGAAGGAAACTTGGAAGCTTTATGAGTATTGGTGCTTTTTGAAAATTAATCGGATTTTGAGTGATGAGTATGAGCTAATTAAGAGCACTTTGATTGACTTTGACTATTCAGGGATATATGTTACCTTGAATACTTCTCGCAGCGCTGAGGTTGAATATAAAAATACTAAAACCGGAGAGAAATTCAAACTAGGCTATAATTTAAAAGAAGGAGTGGGAGTAACTACTGGTCAAAAACCAGATACAGTATTATCCCTACAAAAAGAAAACTCTCAAGTTCAATATAAATTTGTCTTTGATGCTAAGTATCGGCTTAATCCGGCCTATCCGGATAGTAGTTATGGGCGCAAGTATGCGGGCCCGGGCCCTGAAGAAGAGACCATCAACACCATGCATCGCTATCGAGATGCTATAGTCTATCGGAGTAGTAATGACTTTAAAAGAACAATAGTCGGCGCCTATATTTTATTTCCTTATAATGACGAGGAAGAGTTCAGAAACCATCACTTTTATCAAAGCATAGAACAGGTGAACGTTGGTGCCTTCCCTTTTTTGCCTGACAGCACAGAGTTAGTATCAGAATTTCTGGAGGAATTAATTGAAGAAACTCCAATTAGTAACTACGAAAGAAACCTTCTTCCCCAGGGAGTTGAAGAGTATCAGCAGCAGATGAACTTTGAACAGAATGTACTAGTAGGCTCTTTGAGAAATAAGGAGCAGCTAGAATTACTATTTGAGAAAAAGTACTATCATACTCCCTGTACAAGAGTAAATCTAGAAGACCGACAATTAAAGTATGTTGCTATATATCAGAGCAAGAAAAAATTTTCTAAAAATTCCGGAGTAAGATATTATGGAAGGATAAAAAATTGGGAAGTTAAAAAACGTAAAGAGATCGATATTCCCTTGACTAAAGCTAATGGAGAGCAACCCTATTATTTATTTTCTGTAGAAGAATGGCAGGAACTAGATAGATCTATTAAACCCGAAGGATATGGGGTAAGTGGCAGTCATATATATACTAATGATATGCTACTTTTTAAAGCAAAAACAGTACCAGAGTTGAGTATTAAGAGCTTAAAAGAATGGCGAGTCTGGTTAGAATTGAGTAGATTAAAGAAAAATCTAGAAGTTATCACCGCAGGTAAAAAGATTAGTTCAACTACTCAGATAGAAGGTTTTAAGGTAGATGATGTAGAAATTATTGTAAGTGATAAAAAGATAATTATCAATAGAGGAGATAATAAACTGGAGAAAACTTTTCAAGAATTCATTAGAAATTTGCGCGGAATCATAAATAGCTTATTTAAATAAATTAATGAAAAAAGGATCCGGTGTTTAGGACTTTAAGGGAGAGGTGGAAAGCTAACTTTAAAGATAGTCTGACCTGCTTCGCTTTTAGCACTTACCTCTCCGTTATGGGCCCTAACCAATTTACGAACAATAGCCAATCCCAAGCCAGTACCACCAGTTTTGGTAGAACGGGACTTATCAGTACGATAAAATCTTTCGAAAATATAAGGTAGATCTTTTTTGGGAATGCCGATTCCTTCATCGATAACTCTAATAACCAGCATATTATTTTCTTTAGTTAACTTAACCTTCACCTTATCTCCAGTGGCAGAATACTTAATAGCATTAGATATTAGATTATTGAAGACAATCTTTAAAGCATCACTATCTCCTCGCATAAAAAGACTATCTTCTAAAGAGGTATAGAGTTTAATTCCTTTATTCTCGGCTTGTTTTCTAAAATTAGCCACACTCTGCTTAATAACATTTTTAAGATTAAGTTTTTCCAGCTTACTATAAATTAACTTTTTCTCTGTCTCAGCAAACTTCTCCAGACCATTTACTAATCTTTCTAACCTGCCTAACTCTGCTTTCATTTCTTCTATAGTTGAAGCATCGGCCTCAAAGATACCATCTTTGATAGCAGTTAAATAATTAGAGATAATTGCTAAAGGTGTCCGTAGTTCATGAGCTAAATCTTCAGTTGATTCTTCTCTGGTTTTCTCAAGATATTCCAATCTATCACTCATCTGATTAAGAGAATCTCCCAACTCACTAATTTCATTATTTCCCTTGCTCTTCACTCGGAGATGGTAATCGCCTCTGGCAATAGCAGCTGCCATCTTATTCATCTTCAATAGAGGTGAAGTTAGGTGCCTAGAAATTAAGAGACAAACTACCAGTGAGATGAAAATAATAATAGCTGCGACAAAAAAGATTGTCTGTTTAACATTTTCGATAAATCTACTCTGTTGGACTGTTTCAACTCTATGTCGTCCTGGTAGTTGCCAGTAAAGATAGGCAATTTGATTACTATTTTGATCGTAAAGAACTTCTTGATTAGCACTTTCTAAATCAAAGTCTTCTTGTCTACGACCTTGTGTTCTTAAATTAGTATAAATAAGCTCTCCATTTTTATTGGTAAAATAGAAGATAATATTCTGATTGGAGATATAATTATCCAATAAGTTTTCATCTAACTCCAGTACTCCTTCTTCTTGATATTTTTGTTCTAGAACATCTACTAATTTATTTATCTCCTCTCTTTTTTCCTGATTAATATACTCTTTGAAGTGGTTTTCCACTTGTGAATTAACTAAAAATAAAGTCAGTATTAATCCCCCAATAGAGATCAAAGAGATTATAATAAAGAGTTTATAACCGATCTTACTCATAATCATCACTTACAAACTTATAGCCGCCTCCGTAGACCGTGATGATATATTCATCTTTTTTTAAAGATAGCTTATGGCGGATATTTTTGATATGGGTATCTATAGTTCTATCAAAACCATCAAAATCAAATCCTAAAGCTCTATCAAGTAATTGCTCACGAGAAAGAACTTGATTAGGATGTTGGATTAAGCTTTGCAAAACTTTAAACTCTGTATGGGTTAATTGGGCGTCCTTTCCATTTAGTTTAACTATTTTTGCATTGAAATCAATCTTTATTCTTCCCTCAGCTAAGACCAGGACTTCACATTTTTTATTTTGATAGTCACTTCTGCGTAAGATAGCTTTAACTCTGGCAATTAGTTCTTTAGGTTCAAAGGGTTTAACTAGATAATCATCGGCTCCTAATTCAAAACAGTTTAATTTATCATCTGTTCTATTTTTTGCAGTTAAGACTAGTATGGGTAGCTGAGAAGACTGTCTTAGCTGCTGGCAAACCTCTTCACCACTTAATTTTGGTAACATTAAATCCAGTACTAATAAGTCTGGATTAAATTTATGGATCTCCTTTAATGCTATTTCGCCATCTTTGACTCCCTTAGCAATAAATCCTTCCTCTTTTAAATAGGCCAAGACTACCTTTTGCATTCGAGACTCATCTTCGGCAAGCAGAATTTTTTTATTGTTCACAGTTATCAGCTCCTCTAGACAGTTCAAGTGTTTCTATATTTGATTTCTACACCTAATTATATTATTCCTATAATAATTTTGAATTACTATTTAAAAGGAGAGAAGGTAGGCTTTAGCCTACCTTCTAAAAAACTATTTAGCTGTGAAAGCCTGTCTCCTTTGTTGTTTTTGCACCTGTCTTTTGTTTCCATTTTCACCTGCTTCTAAACGTCGATTTTCTCGAACTTCTCTTTGCAAGCGAACTTCTTCACCATCACAATCATCACAGTTGATTCCGGGCCCTATTTCTGCCCGAGCATTTCTTTCAATTGCTACTTCATCGCGGGCATTTTCTCCATTAGTGTTGGCTATTGCAACAGTAGTCAGGCTGGACAGAATCAAAAGGAAGCAAAGCGTTAAAACTATTTTCTTACTCATCTTATTCCCTCCTTTCTTCAAAACTTATATTTCAGTTCTCTTAACTCTTATCTCGAATTATAGAAGAGAAATATGAAGGAAATATGAAAATATATTTTTTTATTTAGATCCTTCGAATCATTTGAATATTTTAAATAATAATTATATAATTAGCATGTTAATTTAAAATTAAATTAAGGAGGATGCAAATGTCTTTGCTAGATAACCTTGAGACAGACGAAGATTCTATAGTAGCGGAAGAGGCAATTAAGGCTCTAGATTCTCTTTTTACAAAGGAAAATGGTTTTATCTTAAGAGAAGAGAGTGTAGCTAGTAAAGGAGTTTTTGAAGTTGGACTGTTAATTGATAATTTGCCGACAGATAAGAGTTTCTTTATTCAGTTAGAGAGTAGTGCTGAAATAAGTACTATTGAAAAGAAGGGAAGTAAGTATATCTTTTATCCCTTTAAAATAGCTAGGTTGAGATGTTTTGCTCGGCAGGGCCCGGAATATGGCTTAATTATCATTTATGATCAGAATTCAGAATCTTTTTACTTTGACTATGTAGAGAATATTATTAATAGGATAACTAGGCAAAGAGATAGCAAAGAGTGGCAGGATCTACAGAGAGTTAATATTAATTTGCCAGTTGAAAATACTCTTACTAGCGAGAAGATGTCAGATATATATAATGTATATTTAAATCGTTTTAAAAACCAAGATACTTTGTTGATGGAACCTGGTAGAAAGCACGGGATATCATTGTTGAAGTTTGTTAATCAGGAACTTGCTGAACAAGCAGAGATGTTAGAGCTGAATAGCTTTGATAAACTTATTGAAGCCTTTAAGAGGTATGGTTTTGGACTATTTAATGAACGAGACTATCAGCTATTAGACCGTTTATTATCTAGATTATCATTTGCTAAAATTAACAATTCCCAGGAATTTTCTCTTTTGGCCGCTTTAGTATATATCAAAACCGGTGAATATATTAAGGCTAAATACTACCTAAAAAGAAGCAAAGAGTTTAGAGAGAACTATGAGTTAGCAGAAGCAGTTGAACTATTGAATTTTTTGAGTAGTAAGATAGAGTTTATTTTAGGAGATTTAGACCGACAAAGTTACTTAAATAAGCTAGCTAAGCTAATAGTAAGGTTGAATTATTTAACTAATAAGTTCAGCATTAAACTGGAAATGATCTATTTACAGATGTTTTCAACTATTAAAAGTCGGGGAGATATTTTAGCTATTGTTAAAGAGATAGAGACTCTCTTAGCAGAGATTAAAGCCGCTAATATTGAAGAAAGAGTAAAGCACTTTTTATTATTAACTACCTCAATCAACTTATATAAGTTGGGGGTTTTCCTCTTTGAGAGAAATATTGTCAATGGCAATTCAGAAGGTAAGCCTGATTTTATGTCGCTTAAAGAACAGATTTCCTTTGCCAAAGAGATAATTACTTTATTGGATATTCCCCTTAAATATAGTAAAATTGCTTATAACTATTCGGTAAGAGAGGACGATGAATTACTTTATGCTTACTCTTTATATCAGTTAGCTTTATTCTTTTTTAAACTGGAATTCAATAATGCTATGTTGATTGATAGAGAAGCGGAGTCTACTCAGAAGTTGGAAAATAAATATCAGCGCTATTTCGAGGCTGCTACCCAGGTTTATAATATTTTCTTAGCTAACTCTTTATTAAAAGAAGGCCATGAAGCAATTACTTTAGCTTATGAATTAAAGAAGCTATATAAGTATAAAATGGCTGAAGGGGCAGAGGAGTTTAACTTTGATAATTTTGAGCAGAAGATTAGGATGTTAGAGAGAGAGGTTGGAATTCGTGCTTTTAGCTCCAGTATTGAACAGTTTTATCAAGAGACTATTCCTAAGCTAAGAATAAGTGGAGAGCCGGCCTTTGTTGATTTAGAGGAAACGGAAATAGATAACTTTGCTGATTATTTTTTAGAAAGCTTTGGATTGTCTAAGGTGAACAAGAAAAACTTGCTTAAAGATATAGAGAACTGTCAACTATTTACCCAAGAAATTGATAATCCTCAGATCGAGCTTTTACAGAAGATGGAAGCTAAAGGTAGTGAAGCAAAACTCTACGATAAGCCGTTAAGCTATATTTTAAGATGTCAAGAGTGTGGATATAAGACTAGTGAAGCTTCTCAGGTTGAGTCACTTATAGAGGAATTAAGAAGAGAACATGACTCTGATTGCTCTTAATCAGAGTGAATTTGTTATTTTTAATGATATCTGCTATTTAATTTCTAGAGAATAAAAGTATAAGCTTTGATTAAATTTCTGGTGTTTTTAGTTTACCGAAACGTTTAATAAACCAGCCCATAATTAATCCAAATATAATATGTTGGATTAAGGCTAAAAAGTTAGGTAAAGGAGTGGCTACACTGGTACTGGTGATATCTAATTCTAAAATCAGTCCGTAAAGAAAGATATAACTCATCATTCCGACTAATAATCCTTTGAAAAGAGGATAGTCATCACCAGTATTCTTAATAATATATACTGTTAAGACTCCTAAAGAAGCAGCTACAGTTAGGTCTGTGATTGCTCCAAAAATTAAACTTAAGGGATTTGAAACAAGATCTTGAGGTACAAAAAGTCCAGCGGCTATCTGAGTATAGGAATACCTTTGCCAGCCGAACTGTTGAAAAATTAGCTTCATTATCTCCTTAGGAATATTAGCTACAATTCCGGTAATTGCTCCGAGGGTGATTGGATCTGCAAATAAGTTGTTTAGTTTCATATTTTGATGCCCCTTTCAACTATCTATTATCACTCAAAAAGATAAAAAATATAACTAAAAAACTTTGACCTTCTTAACAGAATGTCCTAGGTATTATTGCTGTTGATACTGAGAGACTAAAGTTAAGGAGGTGGCAAAATGCCTAAGCATTTAGAAGCTATTCAGGCTTATGCTCAACAAAACCTCAATGATATAGAAAGAAAGATTATCACAGGTCAGATTCAGCCCGAAGAAGCTATCAAAGATAGTGAGATAGGCATTAATGAAATAAGTGATAGTGAAATTGGAAAAGAAGATAAGTACTAAACTTCAGACTTTTGTTCTCCTTAGCAGAATGTCCTAGGTATTATCGGTGTCTACTTTACAGACAATAAAGCTTAAGGAGGTAAGAATAAATAATGTCTAAAAAAGATAAGCAGATAGATGAAGAAGAGCAGGAATTAACTAGAGACCCTAAGGAGATAGATGAGTTAAAGAATATTGAGCAGGAAGATCTAGAAGAATTTAGTGAGGACCTCAATCAAGTAGAAGAACTAAGAAATATTGAGGAAGAAAATATAGCTCAGCAAGAGCAGGGGTTGAGAACAGAAAATAGAGTAGAACAGGAAGAGATAGATAGCGATATTGGCGGTAGAGTTAAAGATGAAGAACTTTTTGAAGATAGCCTCTTTGAAAATAATAATCTTCGCCAAGAAGAGGAAAAGCTAAATGAAGATTATTATGGTCAAGAGCAGCTAGATAACGGAGTATTAGGTGATGATACTGTATTAGGTGACGATGATACTGTATTTGATGTCGATGACGATAATGAAGAGATTTTTGATAATAATCTAATTGAGAACGATGTTTCTGAAGAAAGATTAGAGCAACTTAGAGAAAGAAATGAAGAGCTGACTGAAGAGGATGAAGAGGACTATCTAGATAGCTAATAATTTAATTTGGATTTTAATCGGGCCCTATGGTTAACATGCCATAGGGCTTTAATTTTTTGGAAATATTCCTTGACAAATATAAGCAAAGTATGTATAATACAATCAGACTGACTGGTCAGTTCTATCAAAGGAGGGGTAAAATGTGGTTAGTACAAAGATTTATTAAGAAATATCCAAAGTTAATTATTTTAGTTACGATTTTGATTACAGTTTTCTTTGCTTATCAAGCTTTAGATGTAGAAATTGATACCGATATGAAGGAAATGTTTCCAGATGGACATCCGACGGTAGAAACTTTCGATGAGATTAGTGATGAGTATGGTGGTTCTGAGTACGTAGTAATGATATTAGAAAGTGAAAATGTAATTAATAAAGATACTTTAGGTAATATCGATTACTTAACTGAGGAGTTTGCTGAAATTGAAGGAGTAAATAAGGTACGTAGTATTAGTAATATTGAAGAGATACATGGAGAAGACTTTACTATTGAGATTAGAGACTTTATTAGGGATTTACCTACTACTGAGGAAGAGGTAGCAGCTTTAAGTGAAGATTTAAAGACTAGAGATCGCTATTTGGGAGCTTTGGTGGCTGAGGACTTTAGTGCAGCTACTATTATTGCTCAATTAAGTCCAGAGGCTGACCAACAACAGGTAGTCTCGCAAGTGGAAGAGATTAGAGAGGGGATGGACTTAGCAGAAGAGCATTACTTAACCGGAAATCCTGTTTTAACTAACGAGATGGCCGATAATATGAAAGAAGATATTTTGAGGCTTTTTCCGCTTGTTTCTTTAATAGTGATGTTGATTCTATATAAAAGCTTTAAAAGTTTAAGGGGCGTAATCCTGCCTATTGCAGTGGTACTTATCAGTGTTACTTGGACTATCGGCTTAGTTGCTTTGTTAGGTAGAAGCTTATCTATAGTAAGTACAGTCTTGCCGGTGCTCTTAGTTAGTGTGGGTAGTGCCTATTCTATTCACTTATTAGCTCGTTACTATGAGGATCAGCAGGAGGGCTTAAGTGAAGAAGTGGCTATCAATAATAGTATTGTTAAGGTAGGCTTAGCTATTATTATGGCCGGAGTAACTACGATAGCTGGTTTTTCCTCCTTAGGCTTTTCGGAGTTAACCATTATTAAGGAGTTTGGTCTCTTTACAGCTTTTGGGGTATTGGCTGCCTTATTGATTTCCACCTTTTTTGTGCCCGCAGTTTTGGTATTATTGAAGGAGCCGCGGAATATAGAGTCGGCTGGAGATAGTAAGCTATTAACTAAGCTATTTGATACTTTGGCTCAAGTGGCTAATCAGCATTATCGATGGGTAGTCTTAGGAGTAGTAGTAGTCTGTATTATCTCTTTATTAGCTATTCCTAGAATTCAGCCGGAGACTAACTATATTACCTTTTTTGAGGAGGATAGTGAGATCAGTCAGGCTGACCGATTAGCTAATCGGGAGTTTGGGGGAGCTGATACTTTAGAGCTTGTAATAGATACTCAGGCTACGGATGGTATTGAAGATCCTTTATTTTTAGAGGAAGTTAAAGGTTTACAGGAAGACTTAGAGGACATGGCTCTCTTTAGTAACTCTATGTCGGTAGTTGAGTTATTAGAGGAGACTAATAAGGCTTTGAATGAGGGAGATGAAGAGTTTGAGCGTTTACCTGATAGTCAAGCAGCAGTAGCTCAGTTTTTAATGCTGTTGGCTTCCGATGATGAGGACTTATTGGGGGATTTTATAGACTTTGATCATCAAGAGTCTAGAATAAGGGTGAATACGGCTAGTGCTGATAGCACTGAGCTGGAAGCAGCTTTGGCTGAAGTTGATGGCTTAATTGAGGACAGATTTGGGGATGAGGATTATCAGATTACGGTAACTGGAATCCCGGTCTTAACTAATACTTTAACTGATATGATTATTAATAGTCAGATTAGAAGCTTGATTTCTTCGCTTATTTTGGCTTTTATCATTACTAGTATTCTTTTGAAGTCGCCACTGAAGGGCTTTGCCTGTAGTTTTCCGATTGCGGTTACTATTCTCTTTAACTTCGGATTAATGGGCTGGACTGCTGTTTCTTTGGATGTGGCTACTAGTATGATCGCTAGTATTGCTGTGGGAATTGGAGTAGACTATGGAATTCACTTCTATACTCGTTATTTAGAGGAGCGAGAAGAAGGAGCAGAGCTGGGCCCGGCTTTAGAGGTGGCTATTCATACCGTAGGCCGAGCTAATTATTTCAATGCTACGGCAGTGACGGCTGGATTTTTGGTTTTATTGTTATCTTCCTTTCCACCTTTAAGAACCTTTGGCTTGTTGACTTCAGTAACTATGATAGTTTCTTTTATTGGCGCTATGGTAGTCTTACCGGCTTTGATTATTACTGGTGAGGCTTTGAGTAATGCTTTGAGTAAGGAAGAAGAAGTAACTAAATAAATTTAAGGGGGAGTTAGCATGAAGAAGTACTTTGTATTACTGTTGGTAGGTCTGTTGGTATTAAGCTTAAGTGGTTTAGCTACGGCGCAGGAGTTGACGGGAAATGATGTCTTGGAGAATGTAGAGGAGTCTATTAGTGCTGATACGGCACAGATTACCTTTAGCATGGAGCTGCACGATGGGGATAGAGTGAGAAATAGGAAGTTGGAGACTTATACTATGGATGGCCCGGATTATGATAAGGGTAAGGTCAGATTTTTAGAGCCAGCTAGTGTAGAGGGAACTGGATTTTTGACTAGAGATCCTCACGATTCGGACGATGATGATATGTATCTTTACATGCCGGCGGTAGGCAGTGTCCGTAGGATAGCAGGATCTGATAAGAATAATAGCTTTGTAGGTACTGACTTTAGTTATAATGATCTGTCTTTGTTAGGCGGAGCTAATTATGATGACGATTATGACGCTACAATTATAGAAGAGAATGATGAGGAGTACCTATTGGAGATTATTCCTACCGATGAAGAGATTGAGTATAGTTATGGTAAAATGTGGGTACAAAAGAGCAACTGGTTTCCTACTAAGGTGGAGTTTTATGATGAAGATGAAGAGCTATATAAGGTGTTAGAGAATGAGGATATTAAGGAGATCGATGGTTACTGGACAGCAGGTCAGATGACTATGAGTGATGTGCAGGATGATACCAAGACGGTGCTTTATTTAGAAGAGATTATTTATGATGAGCAGCTTGATCCAAGGTTATTTACTACTCGAAATCTGCAACGATATTAAGTTCAGTTGATAGTTTATAATTGATAGTTTAAGTTCAAATGATAGAGGACAGATAAGTTCAAGACATTAAAAGCTATTGGACACAGACTAAAATCTGACTAAGTTCTGACTAAACCTTAAGAGATAAGTTCAGAACTAAAATTAAGCTTGAATTAAGGTTTAAGAAAGCAAACTGAATCTTTTATAAATTAGCTAGAATTTACTGGGATTTATCAGGTAGATTGAATTAAGGTCTTAAAGTTTCTTATGTTTTAGTCAGATTCTGTCAGAACTTAGTCAGCGTCTAATTGTCTTTGAACTTTATCTTTTGATCTTAATTTATCCTCTATCATCTGTCCTCTGAAACAATAGGACAATATTATTTTAAACAAATCTTTTGAAGGAGGAAAAAAATCATGAAAAATTTAAAAATCTTAACGTTAACCTTAGCTTTACTGATCCTATTAACTCCAGCTTTGATGGCTGATGACGTGGATTTCTCCGGTACTTTGCGTAGTGACTTGATAGTTGATGAAGATGGGAATATGGAAAGTTTAGAAAAGTTTAACTTAATCTTAGAACAGGAGTTTGGCTTTGATGCTGATTTACAGGTGGATTTAGAGTTTAGACTGGATGAGGACTACACTTTGGAGGCGAAAATTCGAGAGGCTTATTTAGATTACTATACCTTAAATAGCGATTGGCGAATTGGTAAGCAGACCATAAACTGGGGTAGTGGTTATAAGTTGCAGCCTACGGACTACTTTAACCCGCAGGATATCAGGGATCTTAAGCCGCTGGATGAGAAGTTAGGTGTAAAGGCGGTGCAGAATACTTATTATACTAGCGGAGGAACGGAGCTTAGTGGAGTAGTAGTGCCTTTCTTTAAAGGTAGTTTAGACTTGCGAGAGTTAGAGCAGCAAGCTCAATTATTAGCTGATGAAGATGATTTTCAGAATCTTAACTATGACTATCCAGAGCATGAGTTAGAGAATATCCAAGCAGGAGCTAAGCTTACTCAACGTGGTTTTAGAGGTTATGATGTTTCGTTTAGTGCTTATCATGGCTATGATACTTTGCCTGTAATTTCATTCACAGAAGAGCCAAGTGAGAATTTCATTTCTATTGGCGAAGATAAAATTCCAGCTAATATGGCTTACCCAGAAGTAAATAAAGTAGGCTTCGATATTATCGGCGATATTAACAATTTTGGGGTCTGGTTGGAGACTACTTATAATCACTATGACGACTATGATAATGGTTTGGAGGCTACTTTTGGTGGTGATTATACCTCCAGTAACGATCTTTATTTCGTAGCTCAGGGTTATTATAACGAAGGAAGAAATGAGTTTGAGGACGATATCCGGGCCCTCAATCTACATGCTTCCAAACCAGTCTTTACCTTTCATGAAGTAGAGTTGACTACACTCTATGATCTAGAGAGCGAATCTTACTTAATAGAACCCCAGTTTAACTACTCAGTAGTGGACTCTGTAGATCTAAAAGTAGGAGGTAGGATAGTAGAAAATAAGTTGGAAGCAGGTGGTTTTGGAGAGTTTTTAGGTGATGATCAGTTTTATGCTCGACTGCAAGCAGACTTTTAATTGAGGAGAGATAGATAATGGATGCTAAAAAAAAGCAGATAATTGAGGCGGCAATAGATATCTTTTCCAAAAAGGGTTCAGCCGAAACTACGATGCAAGAAGTAGCAGAAGAGGCTGGCGTAGGTAAGGGGACAATTTACCGTCACTTTGATAATAAAGAAGGTCTAGTGTCAGCCTTGATCAAATTCGGGATTGATGAATTAACAGCAGAGATTATAAAAAATATCAAAGATATTGATGATCCGGTTAAAAAACTTGAAGGCTTAATTGATACTAAACTGGAGTTTTATAATCAAAACCATAGCTTCTGTAAATTTTTAATGCGTGAACTTTGGGGTTATAAAGATAAGTTTGAAGAGAACATTAGGGAGGTTCGCATGAACCATACTGTGCTGATTGAAGAGATAATAGCAGCCGGAGTGGAGACCGGAGATTTTAAAGAAGTAAATATAGAGACAGCAGCAGTAGCCTTAATCGGTATGGTTAATATTAATGTACTTCACTACTTTGTCTTTAGTGATGCTTTACCGGAGCAAAACTTAAAAGAGGACTTAAGAGAGTTATGTTTTGAAGGTCTGCTGACTTAGTAAATAGATCAAGCATTTTGCTTGATCTATTTACTTTCAAAGTAAAAAAGGGATTAAATTTATCTAAAATGCCTCAAGCGACGCTTGTACTTTAACTAGTCATTATACATTACTCTGAAAAACTCCATCTATTTAATTTAGTGTTATATTTAAGAAGTTAGTAAATTAAATAATAGGCTAAAGTTTTTTGAAAATTTATGAATTTATAAAGGGTTTTTTAAGGAAATGTAGAATTAACCTAATAAGAATACTGATTAATATTAACAATGTTAAAAATAAGCCAGGGAAGCGTTGAAGTATAGCCTATATTTGGACACCTGGGCTATATGGAGCTAGTGGTGAAACCGTCCCTAGACCTTTACTTAGGTTTAGGGTTTTTTTGATTATATTAGATGAGGTGAGCGAATAGATGAGAAATGAAGATATTAAAGATAGGATATTAAGTAATCTTGAAGAATTAATTGTTTATCTGGATAGCGATTTTAAGATTAAATGGAGCAATAAAGCAGTTCAGAACTATTTTAATGCTTCGCCGGAGGACTTAAATGACCAAAAGTGCTATCGAAAATGGGACTTTACGGATTATTGTCAGGACTGTCCAGTAGTGAGAGCCAAACAAAGTAAGAAAATAGAGAAAGGAATAATGAATAAGGTTGACGGCAGCGTTTGGCAGATAAAGGCTATTCCTGATCTAGATCAAGATGGTAATATAAAAGGGATAATTGAAGTTGCTTTAGATATAACTGAACGTTATCAGGCTCAAAAAAATTTAATGAAGCAGCTAGATAAACAGGAGTTTATTACTGAGACTTATATTTCTTTTCTTAATCAACCTGCAGAGAAAATTGAGATTACGATCAAAGAAACACTTGCTTCCTTATCAAACTTTATTGATGCTGATTTGAGCTATCTAGTTTTTTTCTCTCCCAATAATAGAGCTATAAAAGCTAATTATAAATTTTTCCGCCAGGATAGTGATTTTAATTTTGAGCTTCTCTTTTCCCAATCACAAAATCATTTATCCTGGTGGAATCAAAAAATTAATGATGGCCAAGAAATAGTAATAAAAAGCTTAGCAGAGTTACCTGATAAGGCAGAAGAAGAAAAACAAATATTTAAGGAAAACTCAATTAACTCTCTGATTGCTGTACCATTGCTGGAGGAGAGAAAAGAAATAGCTTATCTTAGTTTAGTTAATATTAACTCGGAACTATCTTACTCAGAAGCAGATATAATGTTTTTAAAAAATATTGGTAGAGTAATTAACTCTGCTTTGGAAAAGAAAAGTTTAGATGAAAATCTTTATCTGACCCAGTTTGCGGTGGATAATGCAGATTTGGCTATTTTTAGAGTAGCTCCGCAAGGAGAAATAGAATATGTTAACCAAAGAGCCCTTAAGCTACATGGTTATAGTGAAAAAGAGCTACTGGGTAGGAATATTTACGAAATTGTAGCAGCTGATCCTCCTCCGCCAAGAGAGCAGTTTTGGCAGAAATTAAAGCGTGAAGGAAGCTTAGTTTTTGAGGCTTACCATCAACTCTTTCTATGCAATCATTTGTTAATATTATCCATCGGTTAAAATAAAGGTAGGCATAAGCTATCTCCTTTGATAAAATATTGGTGAGCAAACCAATAACACATTAGAAAGGAGATAAACTT
>NZ_JALKBZ010000034.1 GCF_023227765.1 Fuchsiella alkaliacetigena | reverse complement strand
TTTTTGCTTTTAATTATAGCATCTTAAAGGGAAGAAATTAAATCTATTTTAGAGTTCTTTCTTGCGATTGCCCTGAAAATAACGTATTAAACCTTGACAACCTATATATATCATGATAATATAAATATGTTGGCTAAATGAGCCAGACAAAATAGGAGGAATTAATTTTTATGAAAACAGGAACAGTTAAGTGGTTTGATGCAAAGAAGGGTTATGGTTTTATCACGATTGAAGGAGAAGATGATGTATTTGTACACTATTCAGCTATTACAGGAGACGGCTTCAAAAGCTTAGAAGAAGATCAAGAAGTAGAATTTGATGTAGTCGAAGGCGATAAAGGCCTGCAAGCTGAAAACGTAGTTAAGTTATAATCGTTTATTATACGAGAGTATTAATATAGATTATTTCTTAAGAAGGAGTCTCACTAAGTGAGGCTCCTTTTTACTTTTCTATAAAGATAATCTTCCCCAATTAATCCATATAACTATCGGCAATTTCTTTGGAGTACTAATGAAGTACTTTATTCCAGTAGCTATAATCATCATTGTAGTCACTGGTATTTGGCAGTCAATAATTGAAGTTTAGATATCATATTTGATAATAAATAACTAAAAGAGGGGAATTCCCCTCTTTTAGTTAAACATCCAATATTCCACTTTTAGCTGCTTTAATATAATTAGCACAGTACTGGTCATTACCTAAAATAGTTTCAGCAGCCGTAATTAAAGCCATAATTCTCTCATCTAGAGGATCCATAATAGCACTATCCATCCCTCTGCTCATTGCTAATAAAACAAAGGTCTGATTCAATAGTGACCTTGCCGGCAGTCCATGCGAGATATTACTTAAACCGCAGGTAATATGTACCTCAGGATATTTCGTTGTAATTTCATCAATACTATTTAAAATCTGAATTCCCATCTTTTCATCGGTACCAATTGGTTGGATAATCGGGTCAACATAGATATCCTCTTTAGGCACCCCATCAGCACTTAAATCTTCAATTAGCTGAGTAGCAACTCTGATTCTATCTTCAGCATCCTGAGGCATTCCTCCATCATCCATTGCTAAAGCTACTATAGAAGCATCATACTCCTTAATTAAAGGTAAAGTCTCTTGATAACGCTCTTCTTCGGCAGTAATGGAATTAACTAAAGCCTTTCCTTCGTGAATTTCAAGCCCCCGCCTCAAAGCCGCAGGATCAGGACTATCTATACAAAGTGGTACTTCTACTACTTCCTGCACTGTCTTTACTAACCACTCCATAGCCTCTATTTCTTCTTTGATCAAAGTTCCACAGTTAACGTCAATGAAGTCTGCTCCTGCTTCTTCTTGCTTTTTAGCAAGCTTCTGAATAAAGTCTTTATCTCTTTCTTTAACTGCTGGTTCTACCTCATCTCTACTGGTATTTATTAATTCACCAATAATGATCATTTTTCATCTCACCCCTTAGAATTTATTTAGGCAATAAACTCTTTTGCTAAATCAGCGGCCGTACTACCATCAGGAGCATAGCCATCTGCTCCTATTTCTTCAGCAAACTCTTTGCTAACTGGAGCTCCTCCTACCATAATCTTAACTTGATCTTTAAGACCAGCTTCTTCTACAGCAGCAACAGCTTCTTCCATAGCCGGCATAGTAGTAGTTAACAAAGCAGATAGTCCTAATATATCCGGTTTGTGTTCTTTAATCGCTTCTATAAATTCTTTTGCTGGAACATCAATTCCTACATCTATTACTTCAAATCCAGCTCCCTCGAGCATCATAATTACTAAGTTTTTACCAATATCGTGCAAGTCACCTTCTACAGTTCCTATTAATACAGTACCCGTAGAAGAGCTTTCACCTTCAGTCAATAATGGCTTTACAACCTCCATCCCAGCATGCATAGTCTTAGCAGCTATTAATACTTCTGGTACAAACATTTCATTGGCTTTAAATCTAGTTCCTACTATATCCATTCCCGCAATCAAACCTTCTTTAATAATCTTACTAGGCTCTTCTCCAGCATCTACTGCTTCTTGAGTCAAGTCAGCTACTTGTTCTACTTCACCAGCAATTACCGCCTCAGTAACTTTTTCTAATTTACTCATTATTATAACCCCCTATTTTGGATTTGAAGTATCTTAAGTCTGAAAAATCTTTATACTTCAGAACTTACTTCCTCTGCTAACTCTGTCTCTTCCTCTGATTCTACTTTCTCATTATTCTGTTTTGCATATGCCTCTGCTGCTATTTTAGGTGCTGCCCATAAAGTTGGTAGTAATAAAATTGAAACTGGTACAGCGGTAGCAACAATTAAGTTTTGTAAAGCCTCTACTCCGCCTATTCTCATCAGAATAGCAGCTACAGCACCCATGGCAATAGCCCAAAAAGCACGCATCCAAGCTGGTGGCTCTTGCTCTCCAGTAACCACCATAGACATTGTATAAGCCATTGAGTTTCCGGTAGTAGCTAAAAAGCAGACTATTAACAACAAGAAAGCCAGTAAGAAGAACATAGATAGAGGCACTTGACCCATTATATCCAATAAGGCTGCTGCCATTCCTGAAGAGTACAAAGGTTCAGATATAGAACCAGGATTCTTTAATTCATAAAAGATCCCTGTTCCGCCTACTATTCCAAACCAAAAGTTAGTTACTATTGGCGAAATAATAGCTACAGCTAAAATGATCTCTTTAATAGTCCTCCCCTTTGAAATACGGGAAACAAATATAGCCATCATTGGAGCATAACCAATAAACCAAGCCCAGAAAAAGGCAGTCCACCAGGCTAGCCAACCAGAATCACCTCTATAAAGACTAAGCTGAAAGAAGTTGTCAATATAAACTCCATAACCATCTAAAAAGTTATTAATGATAAATCTACCCGGGCCAACTACTATTAATAAGAAACCACAGAAAAGAGCAAACTTAGCACTGAAGTCAGCTAGCCTCTGTATTCCTTCTTCTAAGCCTGCCACAGCTGTTATAGTATAAAAGATCACAAAGACAATCACTACTATCAACTGAGTTGCAAATACATCTGGAATCCCAAATAGTGTTTCTAGGGCATAACTAAGCTGCAAACCTAAAAAGCCAATAGGCCCAATAGTTCCCGCAGCAACTGCAATAATCGAAGTTATATCTGCAAAAGAACCTAAGGGACTAAATACTCCCTCTTTACCTACCACTGGATGTAGTAAAGAACGCGGTTGTAGTGGTAAGTCTTTATCGTATACTCCATCCATTAATACAATTGTAGCTAATGTTCCTAAAACAGCCCAGGCTAAAAATCCCCAATGTAGGAAAGCGTAAGAAAAGGCCGGGCCCACTGCTGCTTCAGTAGCAGACTCTATACCCATTTGTGAAAAGAGCGGCGGAAGCTCCAAAAAATGGTACATTGGTTCTGCAGCCGACCAGAAAACACCACCTCCGGCTAATAAAGCAGTCATGATCATAGCTATCCACTTAAAGGTTTTAATTTCTGGCTTGTCTCCTCCAAGACGCACGCTTCCATATTTACTAAGTGCTAATACTATCGCAATTATAAAGGTTAAGAGTACAAAAACCTGCCAATAAGCTCCAAACCATTTAGCACTCCAGTTAAAAGAAGCATCTACAGCTCTGGAAACAAAGTCAAGGTTAAGAAAAGAAGCAATAACAAATAGTACAAAAAATCCTCCACTAATTCCAAAAACCCACCAATCTAACCCTTTTTGCTGATCATCTAATTGATTATTCATGCTTAGCACCCCCATTTTATTTTAAAATAAAAGCTAGCTTAATCTTTCTTAGCTATCTCATCTATCTTTGCTGCTAAGTCTTTATCTAAATCAAAGCCATTATCTTCTTTTATAAACTCACGGGCTCTAGCTATAGCCCTCTCTTCTAAGTCCAAAGCACCATCTTCTTCCCAGTACTCCCACATGCGCCGCTCTGTAAGATCAGCATCCCAAAGCTCATCTTTAAAGTTCTGAGCCGTATGCAAAGTCTGCATAAAGTCTCCACCATGTCCAACCTCTTTAATTAAGTCTTTAGCTAAGGTATTTTCGTCTACCTTTACCCCGCGAGCTACTCTTCTAACCTGGCCCATAGCTTCATTACAGAAAATAGGATCTGCATAGTCTATCACTATATCCATATCCAGCTGAATTCCATCTATAATATCAGACTCCAAAGCACCTAAAACTCCACACATTCCAGTTTCAAAGCCTGCCTGAGCATCGAGTATCTTAGCATCTCTTAACATGGAAGGCATGCGAGTTGGTAAGTCCAACAGATGACCTAACTGAGCCATACAGACTTTCATTATTGCAAATTCAGGGCTAGCCATAGAGATATTAGTAACCTTCATATCCATAATTCGAGCAAAACTGGTATAGATAATCGGAGCTCCTGGATTAACTAACTGTGATAACACTAAGCAAGAAAGAATTTCTGCATGAGCTTGAGCAGTAGTTCCAGCAATAGTAACTGGTGAAGAAACACCAATAATCGGGCCCGAGCTGGTAACCGCCGGAATATTAAAGCGACTAGCTTCCATAAGGGCACTCAAAGTCTCCGTCTCAATATGCAATGGTGGTTGAGTTAAGACCCAAATAGAAAAGAAGGGTCGTTCTAAGAACTTATCCTTACCTCCAACTGCTATTGAAGCCATTTCTACAGCATCCTTGACACACTGAGCATTAGCTGCTGGTCCGGTAATATGCTTCTTGGAGTTTTTAATACTTGTAGCCCAAGTATACCAATCAATTCTATCCTCAGGTATATCTTGTGGAGTAGCCAAAGGACTATTAATAGAGATATTTTCTAGCTTATTCATCATCCGCATCAATTTAGCTACATCTTCATTAGTAGCTGCTCTCTTTTGGCGATCATCTAAATCAAGAATCTGCGTAGCCTGTACCATCCCTGCTAATACTGGAGCATCCTCACTTAAGTTTATATCGTACTCCTCTTCTCGTCCGTATAATATCAATTCATCTCTTTTAGGTACACTCTCCAAAGCCTTGTCGAGTAATTCACAAGAAATCTTAACAATATCCCCTTCAACTTCTGCTCCATGCTCTTTAAAAATATCCTGTGCTTCTTGAGAAGGCATTCTAATCCCAGTTGACTCCAGAATCTCCAGTGCTAAATTATGAACCTGCTGAATCTCTTCCTCAGAAAAAAAGCTTAATGATGGTCTCATCTTATCTTCACTCCTTTAATTAGTTTTTGGACTATCAAATCGGAGGCCTACAGTACACAAAGACTACCCAGCTCCAAAGAAAATAACCACCTCCTAAAGCTTAGTATTGAAGCTATTTAACTCTATATTGGATAATTGGGTCATCCAATTTGTTTATAAAATTTAACCTATCTTCATAGGCCTAAATTAATCTCAATATTTGGATTTAATCATCTCTTATTTTATTTATTCGACATTTTCACCCAATAATCCTTTTTTTAAATGAAAATATTTAAAATTAAATCTATACTGTTAATATTCTGAATCATACTATCAAGCAGCTTCTCCCAACATCTTATCAAAGCTCTCCTTTTCAATCAACAAGGAGACCACCGTTCCAATTACTAGGGCCCAAAAAGCCGAACCAATACTTAATAAGGTAACATCGGAAACAGCAATTACAAAAGAAAAGAAAGCCCCCATAATAAACTTCCCCTCACCAAAGCTTTTCTGCAAAGCACTAGTAATAATCCCCATTAAAACTAAACCTACTAATAAATCAATCAACGCTACTGGTAATAAATTAATAATAGATATAGACACTGGCGCAAATAAGCCAAACAAAGCAAATACAATTCCATTAAAAACAGCAGCTACATAACGTCCTTCTTTAGGACCCGCAATCTCATCAGTACAAAAAGCAGTCATTGGCCCAGCTATATTAGCATTATGTCCTCCACTCCAAGGAGCAATAAGTCCACCAATACCGCTGATCACCGTCATAGCATTAATCGGGCCCTGATACTCTTCAGCCTTCAACACTCCATAAGCTTGCATATTTTCAGCCCCAATAACTAATATTGCTAAAGGAAGGCTAATCGAAATAATAGACTGCACAGAAAAGCTCGGTCTAAAAAAAACTGGTCTTACTACTCCTAAAGAAACTTCTGAAAAATTTAATCCTCCCAAAGCCGCAGCCATAATCACCCCAAAAACAAAGGTACCTAAAACCGGTGGAATTCTATCGAGCACCTTCATTGAAACCAAATAACCTATAACACCAGCTATAGCTAATAAGGGAGCATTTTCAAAAGCACCAAGTATTCCCAAAGCCCAATTAAAAAGCACCCCAGCTACCATAGCCATCATAATTGGATCTGGAATAAAGGATACCAATTTCTTCATAAAACCTGAAAGTCCTAAAAGCAATATAATCAACCCCGAAACCAAAAAAGCACCTACAGCCTCATTCATCGTAAAACCACTCATCACCTGAGTCACCGCAAAAATTCCTGGAATCGACCAAGCCCCACAAACTGGAATCTTATACCCTAAAGCTAATATAATTCCGGTTATTGCCCCAAAGAAATAAGCACTAAATAGCCAAGAATTGATAACTGCTGATGATAAGTTTGCTGCCTCTCCAGCTCTGATTACTAAAGGAACTGCTACTAAACCAATAGTAAATCCTCCAATTAACCCTGTGCTAACATTAGTAATATTAGCATCTGCAAAAAAACTTTTTAAGCCTAACTTAACATCAAAACCAGATTCAAAGTTCATACTCTACTACCTCCTCCTTTTTATTAAGTGAATGTTATATCTTTCTCATTGCAAGCAAAAGCATTTTCTGATATTGGATAATTGGGTGACCCAATATTAGAAAATTTTTTATAGCTTTTGCAAAAGCCATCTATTATTAATATTAGACATTTTTCACTAAAATCCTTCTTTTTTCAGGGAGTTTTTATCGCTAGATATTTACTATGATTTTTGAATCTTTTCAATAAGGTGGTCAATATGCTTTTCCATCTCCATTTCTGCTGCTTGCTCATCTCTTTCCATAATAGCAGCTAAAATGCTTTCATGATCTTTACAAAGCTCCTTTCTCCAACTATGACTTAATATATACTTCTGCTGTAACTCAATCAAAAGCTGTATTTGAGCCTCCAAAAGATCATACAAAGCAAAGTTATGAGTTGCCTTAGCAATAGCAAGGTGAAAGTCTAAATCGAAGTTAGACTCCAAATACTCCTCTTTAGTAGCTGTCTGCATAAATTTTAAAATCTGCTCCATTCTAGCAATATCTTCTTCAGTTGCTTCCTGAACAGCCTTTTTAACAATCTGCGTTTCGATAAGCTTCCTTGCTTCAGCTATCTTTAAAATAGCATCTTTCTCCAAGTCAAGTAAACTATCATCTGATTGATAGATATTTTGGCCTGTAAAATCCTTTAAATAACGCCCTCCTCCTCTTTTACTTTCTACTATTCCTCTAACTTCTAATACTCGAAAAGCCTCTCGCAAAGTCCCTCGACTAACTCCTAACTGTTTAGCTAACTTTCTCTCAGGTGGAAACTTATCACCTGGCTTCACCTTCCCAGACCTAATTAAGTCTTTAATCTGATTTACTACATCCTCATATAATCTAGATTTAATTACAGGTTTAAAATCCATGTTTAATCCCTCCTATTGTATTATTTTTGAAAATAACCTGCAATTTTATTAAGCTCTAAAACAGTATAACCCTTATCTTTCAGTTCAACTTCTAACTGTTCTAAATCTTTTAGGTAACTTCTCAATACTTTACAGTCTCCTCTAAGCTGATAATCACCCATTTGAGCAGGTAAAAGCACTGTCTCTCCAGCTTCAATCTCAACTTTTCCTAAGCTATAAGCTATTTCGCCTCTTCCTTCTAAAAGCAATAATACTTCAAAAGAAGTCTCCAAAGTACTACCACAGTAAATATCTTCTAACTCTATGCTTTCTACAATGAAAGAAGAGCAGGCTACTAAAATATTCCTAACAAACCCTTCTCCTTCTATAGTTAAGCCTTCTACTTTGCCTGCCCAGTTTTGCCCAAAATTAATTGCCTCTAAAGCAGACTCAAGATGTAACTCTCGGGCTTGTCCATCGTTATCTACTCGCTCCCAGTCATGAATTCTATAAGTTAAATCAGAGTTCTGCTGAATTTCAGCTACTAAAATCCCTTCTTTAATAGAGTGAACAGTTCCCGCTGGAATAAAGACTACATCTCCCGCCTCAACTTCAAGCTCAATTAGATACTCTTCTAAACTACCTTGCTCAACAGCAGTTTTAAATTCTTCCTTAGTAACTTCCGAATCAAGGCCACAGATTAATTTAGCCCCTTCTTGAGCTTCAATAATATACCACAGCTCTGTTTTACCTAATTCTCCACCTTCATATTTAGCTGCATACTCATCATCAGGATGAACCTGCACCGATAATCTATCCTTAGCATCTAAAAACTTAATTAACAAAGGAAATCTAGGATAATCTTTACGACTAACTAAACTACCTAAAATATTACTAGCTTCTTTTTCGATTATTTCACTTAATTCTTTACCGGCTAGCTCACCATTAATAATTCTACTACTTCGTTGACCATCATCCATCAACTCCCAACTTTCTCCAATTGAAGTATTTGGAATTTCCTTGGCGAACTTTTCTTTTAAAGCCTGACCACCCCATATCTTTTCTTTATAAACTGCCTGCAACTTTAACGGATACAATATTATCAGCCTTTCTAAACATTATTACTCTATACTATCTATAGCTTGTAATTTATATAATAAATTCATCATTTCTAAACTCTAAAATATTTATTAGTAGTTTTCATACTTAAAAGCTTTCTAATAAACACTTCTGTATTTATCATTTATTTACCTTCTATTTGTTCAGAATATTCTAAGCAGCAAAGTAAATAGAAAAAGCATCTGTAAATTAACAGAAGACTCTTTTTTAAAAAGTAATTAGTTCCTGCTTTTTGTAGTTAAATCATTAGATTTTGCGGCTCATCAGCTAACCAAGCCTCAATATTATTAAAGACTATCCGGGCCCGCTTCTGAAAAGACTCTTCAGTAGCATAGGCCACGTGAGGAGTAACAACTGTATTAGGAGCATTCAATAAAGGATGATCTTCAGGAATTGGAGGCTCCATTTCAAAAACATCAATCCCCGCTCCGGCTATCTCTCCTGTTTCCAACGCTTGAGCCAACGCTTCACTATCAACAATTGGCCCGCGAGCTACATTGATCAAAATACTATCCGAGTTCATCAAGGCCAGCTTTTCCTGGTCAATAAGTCCTCGCGTCTGCTCAGTCAGAGGTAAATGAAGTGAGACAATATCGCTCTCAGCCAACAGCTCATCTAGCTCCACATATTTCAATCCTAATTCCTTAGTCCTTTCACTTTCCGAGCGATTATAGCCCAGCAACTCACAGCCAAAAGCAGCTCCCAATCTTGCTACTTCAGTACCGATTGAGCCTACGCCAATAATTCCTAATGTCTTACCCGCAAGCTCATTACCAACCAGTTCACCAGCCCCTCCTGCTCTAGTAACCCGATCGCAGCTTATAAGCTCCCGCATTACAGAAATCATCAGCCCATAGCTCAATTCAGCTACAGCTTGATTAGCATAACCGGATGAATTGCAGACAGTAACTCCTTGTTCTTTACAAGCTTCGAGATCAATATGATCGACACCAGTAAAGGCGACAGAGATCATCTTCAATTGCTCACAAGCTTCGATAACTTCAGCGGATAAAGGCAGATTAGTAATAATTATAATATCGGCAGTTCGGGCCCGCTTTATTATTTCCTCTTCCTCCTCTACCCGATCCTGATAAGCAACAAATTGATGTCCTGCTGCCTCCAGCTTTTGAGCATAAGTCTCCAGTTCTGTCTCAGAAATTCCAATCGGCTCCAACATAACTATCTTCATTATTTATCTACTCCTTCTTCAAATTAGTTGTCATCCTCAGCTTAAAAGCTCCGTTCTTTTCAAAACTAAAAAGGTTATATCATCTTGCCCAGTTAAACTCCCAGTAAACTCCTTAAAACTACTTTTAACTCTATCAACAATCTGCTTTGGAGAAAGCAGGTGATTATCTTCTAAAACAGCTTGTAAGCGATCTTCTCCATATGGCTCATCACCGGCCTCTTCTTCGATTAATCCATCAGTTGTTAAAAATATCACTTCGCCTTTTTTAAGCCTTAACACCTCTTCCTCGTATTCAGCAAGCAGCTCATAACTAATAGCTGAAGAAACAGGCATTCCTCCACAAGATAAACAAGACACTTGGCCCTTGCTAGTTATTTTTATTGGCGGAAATTGAAAACCAGCATTAACGAAAGTAAAATCTAAGCTATGTAAATCCAAGGCTCCCATTAAAACACAAGCAAAATAATCATCTGGGAAGTCCTCTTCATTGTATCTATTGATTAAAAACTCAATTATCTTTTTAGGAGATAGACTTTTACCAGCTTGATATTCAAATAGTAAAAAATTATTGATACATTCCCTGATAAAAATATTCAGTATAGCTCCATCCAAACCATGTCCAGTAATATCAACTAAATAGACTAACAAATAACCATCAAGTTTAATAGAGTTATAAAAGTCTCCACCGACTCTTTCGGCTGGCTGATAGTAGCTAGCTATAGATATATCTTTAATATCAGGCAGTTCTTTAGGTAAAAACTGTTTATGAATTTCCATTCCTTTATCTAATACCTCATTAATCCGCTGGTTTGCCTTCTCTAACTTTTGGCTTTTTTCTTTAGCCTCTTCTTCAGCTAACCTTCTAGAGGTAATATCAATATGAAAAATAACTACCTTTTTAGGACAGTCCTCTGTTAGGGGAGTAGCCTTCATATTAAACCATCTTTTTTGACTAGGAGAATGACAGGGATATTCAAATTCAAAAATTTCTTCTTCCCCTTTAATAACTTTTTTAATTCCTTCGACAACAGCTTTAGCATCTTCATCTCCATTATTATATGCTCTTTGACATACTTCTAAGTAATTAACCTGCGTAGCGCGTTTAGAAGCTGAACCATCATTGTTTTTATAAAACTCTTTCCATTTATTATTAGTCTGAATTATATAGCCTTCCTCATCTAATACAGCAATATTAGCAGCCACAGAATCTAATATATTAAAAGCAAATCTTTTACTTTCAGCAACTTCTTTTTTTAACTTTCTTTCTTTACTGACATCTCTAAAAACCAGTATTGCTCCTTTTAAGTTATCTTCCTGACCTTTAATAGGAGAAGCTGAATCATCGACCGGTAATTCAGAACCAGACTTAGTGACTAAATTAGTTCCTTTAGGCAACTTAACCGTCATTTCAGTTTCTAAAGCCTGTCTGATGGGATTTACTACTTTTTCTCTTGTTTCTTCATTAATTAATTTCAAAACTTCCTCAATCTCTTTACCCTTTGCTTCTTCTCTATTCCAACCAGTTAAGTCTTCAGCTACTGAGTTCATCAAGGTTATTTTAGCTTCAGTGTCAGTTGCAATTACTCCATCCCCGATACCTTCTAAGGTTATTTCTAGCTTTTCCTTAATATCTTCCAAGCTATTTATATAGACCTCTCTATCCTCCATCCCCACTCCCCCTTCCTTAAAAAAGTTCTCTTAAGAAAAAGTTCTATATATCCTTTGAAAGTCCTGCTTTCTACACTACCAGACCTATTAAAATAAAAAAAGACCAGCCAATTCAGCGACTGATCTCTCTTGCTTTTTCCTTGAGCCTGTTAATGTTTTTAGCAAAATCGCTAATCATATTTTCCACCTCCCAAGGTTTTGATTCTTCAATGCTCTTTCTAACTCTTCTTTCAAGATCTTTCAGTCTCCTACTTAACGGAGTGGTTGTTGTAACTTTTGAAAGATTTCGGGTGGGAAGTCAAAGAAATTTCCTTTCAGTCTCCTACTTAACGGAGTGGTTGTTGTAACTATATCTGACAGGAGAAAGCAAGAGCAAAACAATAAAACTTTCAGTCTCCTACTTAACGGAGTGGTTGTTGTAACCCTTCTCCAGCTAGCCACCCAGTTTCTTTTTTGCCTTTCAGTCTCCTACTTAACGGAGTGGTTGTTGTAACCGCGAAAATTCAAAAATACAATCCCTATCATATCAAGGATTAGGACACTTCACCATCCTTAAATTCTCAACAAATTTTCGCAAACTGAATCTTGCAGCAAAACCCGGGGGGTTTGCGAAATCGGCTCAAACCTTGAAATGACAGTCTTGAGCCGGAATTTCAGAACTGGCTAGTTCTATTGAAAAACATCTTTGAAAGCTGATCTACACCTAGTTTGCGAAAAATCCCTTTACTACTACTTATTTATTTCTAGAATCAACCTGCAATTCCTGCTTAAAATTATTATTATTTTCCAAATTATCCATTAGAGTTGATTAAGTAGATTTGATTATTTTTCTGGAAGTACCTATTTTATATCCAGCATAAGCTCCTAGAAAACCTAAAACATAAATAAATAACAAAAATACAATAGTTAAAATATCAACCTCAATACTTAAACCGAAGATTAAAAAGAAAGAAAGAGAACAAGCAACAGGAAAAAGAGCTATAGAAAAGATTATATTACGATCTTTACTATAATTCCTAAATAATAGAAAGTTAATAAGATCGCTTAACACTCCGGCTCCAATAATAGCAAAGGTTAACAGAATAGAAAGCAGGCTCATCACCAAACCAAAAATCGCACTAATTACTGTAATCATTCCAAACTTCCTTACTTTAAAAATCGGAATAACCATAGCAAAGCCTAAAAAGGGAGCCATTAGAATAGGTTTAACGGCTGGAATAGGAATAAAATTGGATAGGAGATAGAGTATATAACCTCCGACAACTATTAAGGCAACAGTAATGCCAACTATAGACATTTCTTTAGGTGAGTAACGAGTAATCATTAAGTATCAACTCCTGAATAGTTTAGTTTATTTAATTATAGCAATTATTAAGCTGCTTAAAAATGAAATAAGTCATAAAAACTAAATATTTCAAAACAGACAGTTTAATTCAACAGCTTATAATCTCCTAAACCAAAGACTGTATTCTTACCTACGTGAATATACTGTCCTAAAATTAAATAATCCAAAAACTTATCTAATTCACCTTGATACTCTACCTCTCCACTCAGTCCTTGCATCTTTATCTTTCGCTGCTGACGACTGGAATAACGCTGCCAAGTCTGCCATTCTGTTTTATCCTCTACTAGCTTCACATCTTCGGCTGCTTTGAGATAAGCTCCAAAGTCTATATCCAACTCTTCATTGCCATAAAATAAGCTTAAGCTAGTTAATCTTCTAAAGAGATTACGCATTAAAATATGAAATTCCAGCTCTTTAACATAGTCTCCCTGATACTTCAACAGCATAGGGGTAAGGAGTCTTAGTTTAAGCTGTTTCTTAGATAAACTACTTTTTAATTTATCTATATCGGCTTGGTTTATCTCAAGGTCTGAGTTATGAACTAGATTAGCATATTGAGAGTAAACTCTTTCTGCCTTACCGTTGAGATGGTTGATATTCCAAATTTCCGATAAGATAAATTGACCGCGCCCTTTTCCTAAACCTTTTTTCTCCAGTAAACGCCAGCTTTCTATGATATAGGGTAAGAAACGGCTGGTGTAACCGAATAGATTTAGATTAAAGTTAATCTGTTGACCGGATTTGAAAAGCTCTTGACCATTGGTCTGGGGTTCAAAGACAAAGGGCCGGGGTTTGTTGTTGAAGCGTTTAGAAGATTTATGTTTTTCTTTTTCGGTTAAATGAGGATTGAAAAGTTGCGCATAAGCGCACATCTGATTGAGATTACAGTCTTTGCACTCCACATTATCAACATTACAGGTTAAATTTTTCAAAGCATGTCCTAAAGCACCCCGAAATGTTGAACCGGGATAAGCAGGAAGTTTAATCTTTTGACTCGCTATTAAAGTAAAACTTAATTGGGTAACTAATAATTGCATATAATCACCTATCTCCTTAATAAAATTAAATTTCTCAAAGATACTATTTATATTTCTCATACACTTCACTAAGCAATAAAGCAGTTTCATCAAAAGCAATTAATCCTTGTAAGCATTTAAAAGTTAGAATTCTCCAGTCAACATATTGGAGCACCCACTGAGGAACAATAGTAAAAATGTGATCATTTTCCAATAGTTTATTAGTCAAAGGGCTATATTGTCCATCACATTCAATTGAAAAAGTATCACTAAAGTTACTTAGTAAATTATAACTACCATAAGAAAAATTATATAAATTTATAAAAACTTCTATATCTTTATATTTACTTTCATATCCAGCTAAAGTTACTTTATTTTCTTTTACATCATAACTTAAATTTTTACCTCGAGCTAATACTGTCTTTAAATCTGCATTATAACTCCCTTTACCTTCTCGTCTCTCCTCTTCAATAACATCGAACACTTCTAAATTTACCAAAGAACTTCTAAAACTCATATTTTTCATATAAGTAGTCATCCATTCAAATGCTTCAAACTTATGCTTCTTTAATCTTTTAAGCATAAGTTGTAAACGTTTATATTCTCTTTTAGCTCCAATTTTTTCCACATAAGAAGTAAGAATTTCATTAGCTGTTTCTTTAACCTCATTATTAACTTCTTCAATTGTATTTCTATCTCCAGTTACTAACTTAACCAACCTTTGAGTTAAAGCATAAACAGCAAATACTCCACTAAAAGTCTTTGCAAACCATGGTCTCGCATCTACTTTACTATATAATTGATTTATTAAATGCTCGAATTGATTTCTGCTTAACTGCTCTTCCTCTTTTAAGGTTTGATATACATTATGTGAACAAAGCAAATAAGTTTCTCCGGAAGCATGCCGACCTATTCGTCCAAACCTCTGCATAAAGCTTGCTTTATCCCCTGCTTCAAAAATTAAATAATCACATTTAAAGTCAATCCCTACTTCAATAGCACTAGTACCAATAACAATTAATTTATTTTTAAACGAACGGATACTTCTATCAGATAATCCTCTAAATATTCCCATTTTATCTCTATCAATTATCTTAGCTAATCTATCTTCAAATCTAATAGCATTAATTACGGAATTAAAAATAACTACTAATGGCACATAATCTTCATTACAATTTTCACAGTATAAATCAGTTATATGTTCAATTCTAATCTTATTTTTGACTATTTTTAGAGCCTTACTTACTACATCTTTTCCTCTATATATTAAACTAGGAGTTAATTCTATTGGAAAAGCAACCTTTCTTTGACTAACTATTTCTCGGTCTATATCGCAATCAGGATTTATAGTTTTAATTTCTAAAATACTATCTAAAAGCTCCTTAATTTCAGAATCAGGAGTAGCACTCAATAAAACAAACTTTTCGAAAAAACCAATCTCTTTACTATACTCTATCATAAATAAAATATGCGCTAATTCAATACCGCCATATAAGTGAAATTCATCTATGACCAAAGTATCAAACCGGCTTAGATGTCCCCAAATTTCCATTCCTTGAGAATACCTTAAAGCCAAAATTAAAAATAGAGTATCAGGATTAGTCAAAAGTAAAGTAGGTTTATTAGTACTTACTAAGTAATTTAAAGCTTTTCCTTTATTGCTAAATCTATTTTCTTTCTGATATTTAGTTAAGCTATCGCTATCAATTTTAATTAATATTACTTCAGCGTTGTTAGCTTTTACATTATCATACTCTTCGTTAGGATTATAATAATAGAAATTATACTTAAACTCTTTTAGCATCTGTTGAATACTACTTACTTGATCATCGATTAAAGCATTAGTTGGATAAACTAAAAAAGCTGACTCCCCTTTAGATACAATAGGATAGGAAGCAGAAATTGTCTTTCCGCTTCCTGTTTTAGTAGTTACCAAAAAACCTTCCGCTTTATCCCAGTAATCATAAATCAATGCCTGATGAATATAAGGCTTCCAATCGCTTTCTATATGAGTAAAGTTCTCATGTTCTACCTGACCAACTTCATAAGCTTCTATTTTCAAGTCTCATCACCAACTTCAGCTAAAATCCTTCTAGGAAGATGGATTATATTAGATCCATCTTTGATTATCCAATCTTCTTTCATCTTTACATCTTTAAGTAGTAAAAAAGGCGGAATTCTAATCATATTATACCTTTCAAATTCTCCTGTAACATCTAAAGGACTAACTAAATGATTAACTTCAAAACTATCTTCCTGATAAAAAGCTAACGGCTCCTCTATTTCTTTCCAACTTATTCTAGCTAAAGCTCTTTTCTTACCTATTCTAATTAACCCTGTAGGCTCTTCTCCCCAGGAATAAAGATAAAACTCAAACTTACTCATAGGAGTAACCATTGTCTTTTGGCCCAATTTAGGAGTATTCTTTTTTGAGTTATATTCATCAGTGCGTAAAGTTTTAGTATCCAACGCATTATAAGTTAAAGTTATTTTTTTATAGTCAATTGATTTAGCTGGAGAAGCATAAAAGTCCATCTGCTCTAAATCACGTTCATAAGTTGGGCCTCGATTAGATACAATCCCTCTATCATATCTACTTACTGCATAACTTAAAGCAAAGTTATGAATAACTGCCTCAGTTGAAGACATAGAGCTAGCATCATAAGATGAAAACCACATATAGTCATGCAAAGTCATCTCACATTCAAACAGTCTAATATTATTTTCATTTAAATTAATCTGCGGCATTTTATCACCTGCCTTTTATCTACTCTCCTTGTTCTTTTCTATATGCTTCAATATCTTTATAACTTTCTTCAATAAAGTCTTTGTCTAATTCAAATTCCTGTGTCTCTTCTAAAATATTACCTAACTTTTCTGAATTTAAAATTTTAATTTTGTTAGTATGAGCAGCAATACCTTTATATTCTTCTAAAATATTACTGATATTATCAATATCAACTTTGTTTTCTTCTTTAGATAATTCTAAAGTTAGCTCTAATGGAGTAATCACTTCCTCCCAGCCTGCTGCAATTCCAACAATATTATTTCTTACATTTCCACCAATGCGGCTTTCAGCCCCATACTTATGAGCACTAAGCAAGGACTTGACTACCCAGATAAACTCTTTCCAAGTAACACTACGTAATGTAATAATACTAGGAAAAATCGAAGCAGGTTTAACCGACTTCCTAACCCCTAATGCCTGGCCAGTATTTACTTTTTTATCATTAATACCATTAAAAGTAATAAGCTCCTGTAATTCTTCGAAAGAATCTAAAGAATAAGCTGTAGAATAAGCTATTCTATGTTTAATGTTTGAATCTGATTTGTTAGAGGAAGAAGCAGAAGTACCTCCAAATAAACCACAGCGTGGACATTTCAAACACAGATAATCTTTAAGATAACACTCTTCAACCTCATCATATTCTACATCATTAGTTGCAGTTCTCAACAAACTAGCTAACTGTCTTGACTCTACTGCTTTCTGCTTACTTCCTAAAAAAGCAACCCTCTCTACAGGATCATCATTATCAATGGCTGTTGGAGTAATAACTGTATTTAGCTCTTTTGATTCTTCAGTCCTAAAAATAGTAAAATCTAATACTTCTCTCAATAGTATAATTTGAATTGTCTTAGAATCAAAAATAGGTTTTGGTTTATCTACAAAATAATCTTTTAATACTTCATAATTATTCAGTAATTCTAATTCAGACATATGAATTTCCTCCTAATTTAAAATTTTTATTTCAAATCTTCTCTAAATTTTTTAATATCTTCTTTTCTCTGCCCACAAGCATCTTGTAATTGACTTTTACTAGGATATCTAATATCATCAAAACTAACTTCTTCTTTCCAACTTTCTGATACTTCTTCTTCAGTCCCATATTTTTCTTTTAAAAAACTAACAAATTCCTGCTTAACTTGTTCATAATATTCAAAGTCCTTTTTACGCTGCTTATAATAAACAGCATATCCTATATGTTCAATTGCTTTCGACTTAGCCTGCAAAGGAATATCATCAACTAACTTTAACACCTCAGTTATCCCTTGTTCTAATCCCTCCAATGCTTCATCAGACAAATAACCCTTATCACTATTCATTTCATGAACTCTTATTGTATAACCTAATAAGTCATCTTTTCCCCATTCAGCAGTCTTTACCTTTTCCAGCACTTTACCTACAGGCCCCATAGTTGCATGCTTACTATTAGAACTACTCTTCCCCCAAAAATCATCTAGGTAGGTAGCAAAATGATGAGCTATCTCTTCTATCTTTTCTTTAATATTACTAAATTTAAATTTTTGACTTTGAGCTACAACATATTTATTTTTTAATCCCATTTAAAGACCTCCTTTATATTCTCTAAGTATTGTATATCCTCATAACCAATATAGTTATCTTTCTGCTCTATCCTTCTTAATAACTTACCCATTGAATTAATAGTCAAGATTTCATAAATTCGATTTCTAGATGGATATTCTGTCTTTGGTCCAATTAATAGTGTTGACGCTAATGCTTTTAACCACTTTACAACTTCAGTCTGGGGTAACCATTCATAACGAACTAATCTCCTAACACCTTCAATTGCTGGAATATAAACTAAACCTTGATTATTAATAATCGTCTCATCAATTATATCTTTATCTTCAATAATAGCTACTGCACACTCTAAACCTAAAGCTAAAATCAAACTCAAAAACACTTTCTTAAATCCTAAATTTGTATCCGATTCCTTATCACTGCTGAACGGACTAGTATCCTGTCTTTTAGGATTCCAGCAGGGGATTATAATCATATTTGGTGTCTGACAGACTACTTTAAACTTTTCTTGCAGATCTAATATTTCTTGTCTAATTGATCTAGTTAGTCTATCTTCAACTTCTTTATAATAGACATCCTCTGCAAATTGCTCCCAGTTATCATAATCTTTATCAAAAAGATAATTAGCTTCTTTTAACCCTTCTTCAAAATTTTCTTGTAATGCTGTTTTTAAATCATTAATATCATCTTTCTTTCCATCTTGACTGCGTTTATAAGTTAATAATTCTACTATTTCTGCTGGAGTAATTTGGTCAAAATCTTCCTTGACTGTTTTTTCTGCTATAAGCCTCATTAATCCTAAAGTTATCCTTTTATCTGGATTATCATTATCATAAGTCATATATTTTCTAGATTTATACATTAGTTTTTGAGCTTTATCAACTAATAACTGTCCACCTTGATAACCTACACTTAAATTTGGCATTAATATAATCTGTTCGTATGCCCTACCGCCTAATAATAACTGTTTTAGTATCTTTTCAAAATAACAAGTCTTACACAACATAGGGTTCTTAACATTTTTATAAGCAAGCGCACGATTACTAAAACCACCAGGTTTATGTAAAAAATCTTCATATCCTTGATTACCTATATTAAAATGTTGATTACAAACTGGACATATATGATCTTTATCAGTATCAGAGTAAAGATTATGTTTAGCTTGTTTGTAATAATTTAACTGCTGTTGTGCATAGTCTTTAATATCTTCTACTCGTTTACTTGGAAAAATTAAATCCTCTAGGAAAGCACCTGCCATATTTGTTGCTACATTCTTTTGCGAAGGAGAATTATCTAATTTATCATATATATTCTTCGCAATATCAGCTAGAAGTTCAACTAATAATTCTTCTCTCTCTTTAGAAGGTAAAGATTCTACTTTCTCAACCTCTTTTCCAAATTCTCTTGCATCTAAATCCCAAAAATAATCTACAGTAAAAGCCATATCTCTAGCCGGCATCAATGTAGATGTTGACATTAATGCAGCAAAAGATTTTTCTCCAAAAACTGATTCATATTCTTCTATAACTGTATTAAGTTCTTCTTCAGGGATTAATCCTTTATCTGGAGACATAATATTCTTGAAAAATTTAAAAATAGCTATTTCTGGATAAGCTTCCCCCATTCTAATTCTATATTCCATCCATTCCTCTTCTTCTAATTCATCATCAGAAAAAACCAATAAATCATGATATTCTTCTGAAACTTTCTTTTCAAGTCGTCCGAAACTTGTATAAGCATTATTAGCTATACTAGGATCATTAGTTTCATCTAATAAAATATTTAGGTTATGATATTTATAAGCATTCTTTTGCGTTACATCTTTACCAGCCTTTCTTCCAGCTCTAGAAATAGCAGTTCTTAAGCAATCTTCTAATAACTCATAAGAAAATAGTTCTGGTTTCGGAAGAAAGTTAGCAGTAATATTACCTACAATTAATTCAGGTATAATATCTTGTTTTTCATTTAATATATCAG
Source organism: Fuchsiella alkaliacetigena (assembly GCF_023227765.1). Taxonomy (GTDB): domain Bacteria; phylum Bacillota; class Halanaerobiia; order Halobacteroidales; family Acetohalobiaceae; genus Fuchsiella; species Fuchsiella alkaliacetigena. The sequence goes on along the minus strand of NZ_JALKBZ010000034.1, from coordinate 7,925 downwards.
ATAATTTTTTTGTTAAACTCTCTTTAATTTTTTCTTGATCGATTTCTATAAACTCTTCCAAAGCTCCTTTAACATATAAAGTACCATTAGGGTAATATAAGATTGGCTTCCAATCCTCTTGCAAGAATGTATCTTCTAAGGCTTTATTAAGAATAGTAGTAGATACCCCTCTAACAAAAACAGAGTGATAATCAACATGAAGATATTTGTTTAATACTCCACTCTCTAAATTCTCTTTCGCTTGCAGTAAATTATTAGTTGAAGCTAAATTATCAACTTCATTAACTATTTCTTGGAGCATCTTCCATTTAGGAGTTAATTCTTTAGTCTTTAAGTTGGTAAATAGTTCAGCAGGTGTTCTATGTTTTTTCATATGTAATTCAGCTAAAGTTTTGATTAACTCAATACTTACTTTTGAAAAATCTAATATCTCAATTAAATTAAAAATGACTTCTTCAATTAATTCAGAATTAGTTTCGTCTACATACTCTTCTTGATTAAATAAATACTCTTGCCATTTATTCTGCTCTTTCCCAGCATCATGCACAGCAGTTGCTAAAATTAAAGCTTGTTCTTCTTCCTTGGTAAATCCTAATAATTTCTCATGTCTTAAGATTGGAATTAAGACTATCATAATATCTAGACACTTAACAGTATGTTCTAAAAGAGATTCTTGTTTTTTTGATTGATCATTATAATTAGCTTTAGCAAGTTTATTCTTCCATTTTCGAGAGATTAAGTAATTTACTATTTTCCCTCTTATATCTAACAACCCTTCCATTTGTTCCCTCCTTTTCTTTTAGTTTATTATTTTCACTTTATTCAGAAACTTCTCTCATTATATTACCATATAGAGTGTGTATCAATATTATATCAAGTATTAATTATCAATGTCAAATTATCACAACTTAAATTTAAAAATTTGACTAAATATCTTTTGCATGCTAAAATATCTTAGGATAATCATTATCCCAACATTAATTAGGGAACTGAAAATATAGAGTGTGCATATAATCTAGCATTAATTCAATACTTCTCCATTAAGTAGGAGACTGCACCAACGGCAAGACCAATCTATAGTTTAGGTTGGTCTTGTTGTATTTATCAAGCCTATAAATATTCCCTATATCTACTATTCTCGATAAGTATTTACATCTCCTTGCAAAGTAAGATAATATATACCTATTAGCTAATTATTTTCCTATATTCGCAAATCCCAACCCTCAAACCATTTCCTCACCCCTTTGAAAATCAGTATAACACACCCCATTCCCAACACCCTGGGAACCAACCAAAAAGAAAAAAATTAAATTTAACATAAAAAATAGCTAACCCCTACCTTTAAGAAGATTAGCAAAATACTAACTTTAATTCAAAAGCTCTCTTAAAATCTCAAAATCCTTCTCTATAATCACTGGATTAGCTAGCTCAAAAACTTTATAAACAACAGACTCCACCTCTTCACTCTTTAAAAGCATACTCAACATTAACCAGTTACCAGCTTCAAAATAAGAAAATAATTCCCAAAGAATAACTAGCTCCTCTTCAGTTAGTTTCAGAGCATACTTCTCAAAACTGTCATTTGAATTTCTTTTCTTTTTAGTCTTTTCGCAGCTTTCCTTATTAAAACTGATCTCTAATCACCTCCAACTTTCCTTCTGCTTCCATTTTTTCTTTCCAGCCAGAATAATAACAAGAATACTGCGGAGTACAAATATCTAATTCCAACTGATATTCAGTTAAGACTTCAAGCTGTCGATTAATCTGACTTTCTTTGATAATTGTTAGTACCACTTTAGATCTATAGTTTAATTGGCGACATTTTTTATATAGTTGCTTACGAACTTTTTTACTTATCTCCCGGTGAACTTCCACACTTTCTTGATTCAAATCACCGAGATGTTCTCTAACTATTCGCCTAATCTCCTCATCTTTTAAAACATAAATAGCTATCATTAATAATGCAACCTCCAAAGTATCCTCTAAACCAGGAATCCAAATTGTTTTAAAATCATCATTGCTTGAAAATATATTTTGCGAAACTAAAATCCAAACTGGCCGACTATTCTCTGATAAAAATAGATAGTGACTAGGGTTTAAGCCAGTCTGATTATAATGATTAGTTCCAATTAACATCTGCGCTGTTAAAACTGCCAATACTATCAACTCCTTGTGAATAGCTTGCTTAATTATAATAACATGTTGACCTAGACAAATTATGTCCACCAAGCTTTTAATTACTTAATAATCTGCTGGCAAAGTTGGTCTAACTTCTCTTCTTCAGCATAGGCTACACTTACTTCAGTTGAAGATATCTCCTGCGCTTTTTTGATAAAATAACGAATATAAGCATAGCTATATATATCTTGACTTTTTCCTTTAAGCTTTTGATTAAGGACTGCCATATCTATAGCTTTTTTTACAGTTTGGCTTCCGTACTGCTTAAGATCATCATTGAGTAAATATTCACTTTTAAGCTTATTCCTCCCCACCTGCTTACGTAAGTAAGTTAAAAGCTCTTCAAAGTCAGTATTAAGAGTCTTTTCTGGCTGGCCCCGACTTAAATTATTATCTCTGTTAATAGTCTCTGTAGTAGTCTCTGGTATTGCAGCGCAATTTTTAGCACTTCGAAACGCAATATTTGCGCTTCGAGGCTCATTTTTTACTGCTCCTGCCTTCTTTTTTTGAGGTGGCTGTTGCTCTTTTTTAAAATCTTCCTTTTCTAATTCTTTTTTAACTAAGGATAGATTAAAACGATAGCCTTCCAAAGTATAGCCTAAAGCCAATAAATCTCTTTGAATTTTAATTAGATTTACTCTATATTGATAGGTATTATCCCAACTATTATCAGGATTTTGACGCTGGTCTAGCCACCCTTTTTCAATTAATGTTTGAGTATGACTGCGAATAGTGTTCGGAGTTAAATTGAGCATAGTTTCTTGAGAAAGATCTTTAGCCGATTTATAGATCCAACCCTTTCTAGGCTTGAGGACTAGTCTTTCTCCTTTTTTACTAATCCGTTCTTTTTCTTCTTTGATGAACTGATCGAAATCTTTAACTCTTTGGCTCCAGTATAGAAACTGATTTAAGATAATAGCTTTTTTAAAGTCTCCAGTTAAGACTACTAATTCTTCTTTGATAACGGCTCTTTTCAAACGTTCTGCTTTTAGTTTGGTCATAATTATTTCCTCCTTTTTTTGATATAATCATTTTATGCTCTCTTATCGTGTGCAAAGTCATCAAAAAAAAACTTCCTCTATTGAGACACCAAAAAAATCAGCTATCTTTTTAGCAGTCTGTAATTTAGGAAATCTCTTCCCAATCTCATACATTCCAATTGCGCTAGCAGATATATCTAACTTTTCTGCTAATTGTTCTTGAGTTAAATCCTTATTCTCTCTTAGTTCTGATAATTTATTTTTCACAAAACTCCCTCCCAGCACTTAATTAAAACAATATTTATTACAATTATACCACAATATGTGTGCGTGTCAAGTTTTTGCTCTCTAATTGTGGTTGTTATTTCATTGTATTTAATCACAAAATGTGATAATATATTATCCATAAAGTAGGTGGCTAATATGGATATAACTCGACTCAAAGAATTAAGGAAAAAGGAAGAACTAAGTCAAAGAGAATTAGCTAAAAAATTAAATCTTTCTGGAAGTACTATAGGAATGTATGAAGCTGGAAAAAGAAAGCCTGATTCTGATACTTTACAAAAAATAGCCAGTTTTTTTGATGTTTCTGTTGATTATCTTCTCGGGCGTACAAATGAACGAAAATCTGCCGATGAAATAAAAAAAGACCTAGCAGCTAACCCAGAACTGTTGGAACTCTGGGAAGAAATATCTACTAGGAAAAACTTAAGAATAATGTTTGAAAAGGTTAAAGACTTAAAGGCTGATAATATAGAACAAATTATAGAAATTATCAATATAATCGAAAAAAGAAATAGTTAAAAACCCTTCCGAATACATTCAGAAGGGTTTTTCTATCTCAAAAATACTATTTTAGCAAAGTTTACATCAAGGGAGCAAAAATACGTAATATAGAACTCCCTAAAGATTTATACCACTCATCAGTTGCTAAATCAGCTTCAGTGATCTCCTTAGCTACCTTTAGAGTACTAAAAAAGTCATCCTTCATCTCAAAAACAGTACTACAATCATATAGCCAAACCCCACATTCAAAATGTAAATACAGACTTCTATAGTCCATATTTATTGTCCCTACCACCCCATACTTATCATCGACAATATAGTTCTTAGCGTGAATAAAACCCGGCGTATACTCATAAATCCTTACTCCACTTTCAAGAAGAACTTGATAATAAGATCGAGTAACTAAATGAACATACCATTTATCTGCCTGATAAGGAGTAATAATGCGTACGTCAACTCCAGCTTTAGCTGCTGAGGTTAAAGCGGTAAGCATTTCATTGGCAAGAATTAAATAAGGAGTAGTAATATAAATATAGTCCTCAGCCTTATTAATTAAGTTAAGATAGATAACCTCTCCCACTGCTTCATCATCCAAAGGACTATCGGCAAAAGGTTGAATGTAGCCATCTTTTTGCTTTGAACTTTCTATAGATGCATTAGTATCATATTTGAAATATTCTAAATCATCTTTTATTCCCTTTAAGTAATGCCACATGGATAAAAACATTACCGTCATGCTCCAAACTGCTTCTCCTTTAATCATAATAGCAGAATCCTTCCAATGACCGTACTTCTCAACTCGATTAATGTACTCATCTGCTAAATTAACTCCTCCGGTAAAAGCCGTATGTCCATCAATTATAGCAATTTTACGGTGGTCTCTATTATTATATTTTGAAGATAAGATAGGCATTAAAGGATTGAAGACCGCAGCTTTAATTCCCATCCTTTGCAGCTTTTTATTATATTTATAGGGTAAGGTATCTAAACAACCCAGATCATCATATATAACTCGCACTTCTACCCCGGTAGCTGCCTTTTCAACTAGGATATCAAGTAGCTCTCCCCACATTTCACCTTCTTCGATAATAAAATATTCAAGGAAGATATACTTTTGAGCTTTTTGCAACTCCTCTTTCAACTTTACAAACTTTTCTTCTCCGCTCTGAAGATACTCAGCAGTTGTATTGTGATAAGGAGGATAATTAGCATAATCTCTGATATATCTTGACTGGTTAAGAGCAGTTTTACTTTGTGACTTTATCTCTTCTAAAATTAAGCTTTGAGAAGTTAATAGCTTTTGAGTATCTTCGCTAATTGATTTCATTCTTTTTTTAGATATCTTGCCTAGTTGTTTACCACCAAATAAAAGATAAAATAAGCCTCCAAAAATAGGAAAAGATAAAATAGCTATAATCCAAGCCAACTTATAGGCTGGATTCATATTATTGTTTATAATTACTAAGACCACAATAATGCTAATCAAAATACTTAGTCCATAAAAAATAACAAAATAATCACTAAACCTCGAAATTACTCCTATCAACACTAATAACTGTGCCAATATAGCAACAGCTAACAATGTACTTCGCTGAAATAAGAACTGTTTAATAAGTTTCATAGTTTCCCCCACTTAGCAAGCGTAGCTTTAATACTATTATATTCAATTTTCTTGGATATGCAAGTAAAAATTACTATCAAAACATTAAAAGACCTCTTAAACAGTAGTTTTAAGAGGTCTTTTCTTTTCTCTACTCCAATCATATAATTTTAATTACTTCTGCTCCGATTCGCAGTGGATAAATCATTGCTACCGGGCCCTCTTTAAATACAACTCCTACTCTTTGTCCTACTTCAAACTTATCCACTTCAACCTGATCAGCCAAAATCTCTGTTTCTTCACTAATCAAAGCTACAGCCTTATCATAGGGCTTATTATCCTCGAATATATTTTCCATCATTAGTTCTATTCTTGTCTGTTCTTGATTATAATTAACCTCTGTTATTTCTCCATACATCTCCATCTCTTCTCTAGCTTCATCAATCAATAATCTCCTGCCGATCTCTAAGTTATAGTAGTCAGTAATACTGTTTAACTTCATTAGTCCTGCTACTGTAGCATCGTATCTTTGACTAATCTTCCATAATGAGTCTTGGGGTTGAACTCTGTAATAGGGCCCGCTTTCCACTGAAACTTCCACTGGAACTATAATCTCCTCACCTATATATATAACATCACTATCAAGTCTATTTAACCTAGTTAACTCTTCAACGGTAGTATTATACTGCTGGGCAATAATCCACAACGACTCTCCACTATTTACCGTATGAATTTCTTTTTCTATTTCCTGACTTCGCGCCTGCACTCCAGGCATTGTTAGACTAAAAACTGTTAATAGCGCTAATACAGTTAGAATGATTTTTTTCATTATTTTTTTGCTCCCCCTATTCTATCAATCATATTTATATTAGCAGAGCAAAAAAGACAAATCAATGATAAATAATTACATTTATTTCATTAAAGTTCCTATATAAAATACATCTTCTTCACTAACACCGACATTCTTTCTAACCTCTTTGGGAATGCAATACTAATAAGAAAAGCCCGCATTAGTAAGCGGACTTTAAATCTTTGTTTATGATTAATTCATTTTTTTAAACTGAAGAGGTAAATTCTAAAGTATTTATATCTATCTCTAAATCTTTAATCTCTTTTTCTAATTTATCTTTATTTTTTTTCCTAATATAATCAGTGAAAAGCTTATAATAACCTTCTGTCATATCATCTTTAAGAGGGGTTAAATGTATATTTGTAAAGTACTTTCTTAATAAAGCATCAGCTGTTTGATTAACTCCTTTTGAGCTATAAAAAGGATGCTCTTTAACATTGATTAATATATATTTAGCCAGTTTTAAAAGCTCTCTTCCTTTTTCATCTTGAAGGAAGGAGTTAAAGGTTTCTTGATCTTTTAAACCATAAAAGACTGCTAACTTCTTTACTCTATAGCTATACTCACTTTCTTCTAATAAATTATCAGTTCTAGCTATTTTTTGTCTATATTCTTCTAGAAATTCAGCAAATTTTTCTTGAGTATACATTCTCCTTCCTCCTTTCTTTAAAAATAATTCTTTTTAAAATTTTCCCATCTACTTCTAATATCTTCGGGATTAACTGGAGAAAAATCTATAGCTGTATTCATTAGTCTATCCAATTCATCTTGGTCTATACTATCCAAAATTTCTGATTTTAAAATATCATTAATATCCTCACGATGTCCTCTACCAAATTTAGCAATAATCAAATCATAGTCAGACATAACATAAATCTTAAGCATTTTGAAATCATAATTTATGTTCATTTTAACTAGTCTATCTTCATAGTCTGGATGTTTTAACATTATATTATAACAATTATCGTTAATGTGAAAGAGATCAGAATTTTCACTAATATATTTTTTCAATTCATACTCAAGTTTCAATGAATCTATATCATTTGTTGTTCTATTTAAATTATGCTTTAACAAAAATGCAGCTCCACCTACAATTACAATTTGAAACTTTCTTTTTCTACTTAAAAATTCTTTAGAAACTTTACGATCTAAAACTATAAATTCTTTAATTATTTTTTCTTTATCTAGCAAAACTTCATTATTCAACGATGAAACACCTCATTAAAGTTAAATTGAACTCAATATAAGTATATCACATTTTTAAAGCAATATCTAATTGAAAATATCAATGCATTTTAGTTTTTTCCAATCAGTCTCCTACTTTACGGAGTAGTCGTTGTAACTTTGATTAAACTTTATATAAATCAACTGCTGGTATTTCTTCAAAATGCTTATCTAGAGTATATACTTCCATTCTATTATTAATAGCTATTGCCGAAATAATAATATCTGTCAACACTAGCATTGCAAGAACTTAAATTGAAAAAGTCAAATCGCAAATATAGGATTTAGACTTGATTAAATAGAAAAA
>NZ_JALKBZ010000033.1 GCF_023227765.1 Fuchsiella alkaliacetigena | reverse complement strand
TTTACATTTAAGGGATATATAATTAATAAAAATTTACCCTTGACAAATGAAAATATTTTTTATGCAATGCTAGTGATACTAAATACTAAGATTAAAAATTATAATAACAGGGAGGACTGTTAAAATGAGTGATATTAAGGATGTTGTTGAAGCGGTAATTGCTGGAGAAGTAGAGAAAGTGGCTGAGTTGACTCAAGAGTTAGTAGATGCTGGAGAAAAGCCCAGTGAGATTATTAAAGAAGGCTTAGTTGCTGGTATGGATGTAGTGGGGGATAGGTTCAAGGCGAATGAGATGTTTGTGCCCGAAGTATTAATAGCTGCTAAAGCTATGCACGCGGGGATGGATATTGTTAAACCACTATTAACGGAAGGGGAGAGTGCCTCTGCTGGTACTGTAGTAATGGCTACTGTGGAAGGTGATCTACACGATATTGGTAAAAACTTAGTAGCTATGATGTTGCAAGGAGCAGGTTTTGAAGTAGTAGACTTGGGGGTTGATATTCCGGCTGCTGAATTTGTAGAAGCAGTTAAGGAGCATCAGCCTGATGTAGTAGGACTTTCGGCTTTATTAACTACTACTATGCCGGCTATGGAAGAGACTATTAATTCCTTAGCAGAGGCTGGTCTTAGAGATCAGGTGAAAATTATGGTAGGAGGAGCTCCAGTCAGTGAGGATTTTGCTGATGAGATTGGTGCTGATGGTTATGCTCCGGATGGAAGTAGTGCTACTGATTTAGCAAGAGAGTTTATTGCTTAGTTCAGAGAATAGATGATAAAGGATAGAGGATAAATTAAGTTCAAAAAATTAAGTTCAAGTTTTAAGAACAAAACAATATCGTTCTATTGTTGCGTTCCCTATATAGCTATTATCGAAAGCCTGAGCTAGTTGATATGTTTCAACCACTTGCCGTTCAGTCCGACGTACTCGATGTACTAGTACTAACCTTACCTTGCGTAATTAGATTGGAAGGTTAGTGAGCCTTCGTGTCTCCTTCACTCTCGAGAATAGCCCTCTCGGCATCCTTGCCTCCGGGCTATTCTCAGAGTCGCTCTTTGAAACATATCAACTTGCAAGTTTTCGTTATCAGCTCGGTCAAACAGGTGTTTCTAAGTGATATTAAAGATTATTTTGTAATGCTTCTTAACGAATCGGAACTAAAATAAGAACTGGTTTAGACAATTTTTCTAATTAAAATTGGCAGGTTCTTATTTTAGTGGAGATGAGTTTTAGAAGCATAAAAATAATCTTTTTAACGTGAAACACCTGTTTGACCCCCACACTCAACGAAACAATATACCAATATTGTTTCATTAGATTTGAAATAAAAATAATGGGAGTGATTGTAAATGATTATTATTGGCGAATTGATTAACACCAGTAGAGAAGAAGTAGAACCAGCAGTTAAAGAAAGAGATAAAGAATTTATTCAAAAGTTAGCTAAAGAGCAGGAAGAGGCTGGAGCTAACTTTATTGATGTAAACTGCGGAACGTTAATTAAAGAGGAAGTAGAGGCTATGGAGTGGCTAGTAAAGACAGTACAGGAAGTAGTAGAGGTGCCACTTTGTATAGATAGTCCTGATCCTGCTGCTTTGAAGCGAGGACTTGAAATTCACGAAGGAAAAGCCTTAGTTAATTCAATTACTGCTGAAGAGGAGCGTTATCAAGAGACCTTACCTTTGATTAAGGAGTATAATGCTTCAGTAGTAGCTTTAGTAATGGATGATGGAGGAATGCCTAAGGATGCTGAGGATAGAATTAGGGTTGCTACTAAGTTAATTGAAGACTTGACTAGTGACGGAGTGCCTAAAGAGGATATCTATGTTGATCCGATTATTCAACCTATTGGTACCGATGAGAAGATGGGTGTTCAGATTTTAAATGCTATTGATGAGATTACAAATGAATATCCTGAAGTACATATTACCTGTGGTTTAAGCAATATTTCGCATGGATTGCCTGAGAGGCCATTATTAAATCAGGCTTTTGTTTTATTGGCAATGAGTAGAGGACTGGATAGTGCTATTATAGATCCTTTAGATGAAAGAATGATTGCTTTGATTACAGGTGCTGAAACTCTGCTAGGTAATGATCAGTACTGTGCTAATTATATTAAAGCTGCTAAAAGTGGAATATTGGATGTTTAATAAAAAAAAGAGAGGGAAACCTCTCTTTTTTAATAGAAAAATATTTAGTCGTTGAAAATTAAGAAATATACTAAATTAACTCCGTGCTTTAAATTTCAAAGCCTGGAGTTTTTTTATATTATTTTCATTCTGATATATTTTTTCAGAATGAAAATAATAACTCTAAACTCAGTAGTTTCGATGACTCATAGAAATTAGTTAGCTCAATATTTTCATTGTGAAAATGATAACGTAATTACTTTTGATTACTAAAAAAATATTTAGAAGTTTAAAAGGCCTAAAAAAGCCTATTGCAACAGGGGTTAGAAAAAAATAATTCAATTTAGCTTCTTTGGCATTAAAATTGCAAGTTTAATAGAGTGAAGAGGCTATATTATGCAAAAGCCTACTGTGAATATTAAGTTATATCTCAGGATTTATAACTATTAAAGGGGGATTATTAAAATGAGTGAAATTAAAGAGGTTATTGAGGCAGTGATTGCTGGTGAAGTGGAGAAGGTAGCTGAGTTGACTCAAGAGTTAGTAGATGCTGGAGAGAAGCCACAAGAGATTATTAGTCAGGGATTAGTAGGAGGGATGGATGTAGTAGGTAAAAGATTTAAGGCTAATGAGATGTTTGTACCTGAAGTGTTGATTGCTGCCAAGGCGATGCATTCGGGGATGGATATTGTGAAACCACTTTTAACAGATGGGGAAAGCTCTTCTGCTGGGACCATAGTAATTGGTACTGTAGAAGGGGATTTGCACGATATTGGTAAGAATTTAGTAGCTATGATGCTAGAAGGAGCAGGCTTTGAAGTAATTGATATTGGAATAGATATTCCAGCAGCTGAATTTGTAGAAGCTGTTAAAGAGAATCAGCCGGATATAGTAGGTATATCTGCTCTTTTAACTACTACTATGCCGGCTATGGAAGAGACAGTACAAGCTTTAGAAGAAGCAGGAGTTAGAGAGCAGGTTAAAATAATGGTAGGAGGAGCACCAGTTAGCAAGGATTTTGCTGATGAGATTGGAGCCGATGGATATGCACCTGATGGAAGTACTGCTACTGATTTAGCTCGAGAATTTATTGCTTAAAGAGGTAATAAAATAGACTGTTGAATATGGATTTTAGCTTTATAGAAGGAGGAGGAAAATAAAATGAAAGAGACATACCAAGGTGGTTCGCTTAAATTTTTTAATCAGGGACAAGTAGAGAGAATTCACGAAAAAACACTTGCTGTTCTGAAAGAAGTAGGAGTTAAGGTGGAGAATAAAAAGGCTTTAGATTTATTTGCTGAGCGAGGAGCAGAAGTTGATTTTCAGGAAAAGATAGTTCGACTTCCTAATACTATGGTGGAGGAGGCAATAGATACTGCTCCTTCCACAGTTATCTTATATGGTAGAGAGGCAGATCAACATATAGAGTTAGGTGGTACTAATGTTTATATGGGAACTGGTGGTACTGCGGTAAATATACTCGATCTGGAGACGGGGGAGAAACGAAAGACTACCTCAAAGGATGTAAGCCAGATTGCTAAACTGGTTCAAAACTTAGATAATGTAGATTTCTTTGTGATTCCTGTCTTTCCAGATGATGCAGGAAAGGAAAAGGCAGATCAGATTAGATTCTTTAATTCCTTGGAGAATACAACTAAGCATATTATGGGTGGGGTTTATACTCAAGAGGGTCAGAAAAAAGTAATTGATGCAGCGGTGAAGATAGCAGGTTCAGAGGTTGAATTGAGAGAAAGACCCTTTATCTCCTTTATAGCTAATATTATGAGTCCTTTAACTATGGAACGAGACTATACTGATTACTTTAGATATGCTGTAGAGAGAGGTGTGCCTGTGGTAGGAGGTACTGCTCCTATTGCTGGAGCTACCAGTCCTATTACTTTACCGGGAACTATAGTGCAGACTAATGCTGAAGCCTTATTTATGGTTACTTTTAGCCAGTTAATCAATCCAGGAGCTAAAGTTTTGTATGGTGTGGTGCCAACTACTATGGATATGAGAAGCTCTGACTTTAGATTTGCTTCTATTGAGATGGGTATGATGAATGCTGCCTGTGCTGAATTAGCACAGTATTACGAGATACCTATTTATAATACTGCTGGTGTATCTGATACTAAGGCAATCGATATTCAGACAGGCTATGAGAAGATGTCCAATCTCTTGATGTCGGCCTTAACAGGGACTAACTATATCCATCATGCAGCAGGACTCTTAGATAGTGGAATGACTGTTGCTTATGAGCAGTATGTTATTGATAATCAGATGATTGGAATGGCTAAGCGAGTATTGAGAGGAATGGAGTTTAGTGAAGAAAGATTGGCCTATGAGGATATTAAAGAGGTGGGCCCGGGTGGTAATTTCTTAACTGCAAATACTACTATGCAGTATATGCGCTCAGAATTTTTCGATGACCAGTTATATGAGGCTAGTGATTGGGATGATTGGGTAGAAGCAGGAGCACTTGATGCTAGAGATAAGGCTAAAGAGATTGCCAGAGAAATCTTAAATAAGGATAGTGAGGAACTGATTGATAGCTCCTTGCTGGATTAAATTCCAGCAGGTGAAGATGATTTGAATAAGGAAGTAATTAAGTTGACTTAGAAAGAAAATGGAGAGTATTTAGAAAAAGAGGAGGTAATAATATGAATTTTGGACCTTATGATATGTTAATGGACTTTGCTTTAATGTCCTTGCTCTTGTTTATAGCTCAGTATTTAAGAGCTAAAGTAAAAATAATTCAGCGTCTTTATTTTCCTTCATCGTTGATTGCTGGATTTTTAGGCTTATTTTTATCAGATCAGTTTTTGGGAGTATTACCCTTTAGTGAGAACATTGCTAGCTATGCTTATTTGTTAGTGGTAGTCTTATTTGCTTCTTTGTTTATTGGTAGAAAACAGAAGGCTAAGTTTAAACAGGTGGTGGATAAAGTAGGTGACACCTTTACCCTTAATTTAGCAGCGGAACTTGGTGGCTTTGGAACTGCTTTATTATTTGGTGGTTTTATAATTAGTCGCTTTTTTCCAGGAGTGCCGGAAGCTTTTCCGATTTTACAGCCAGCTGGTTTTGTTGGTGGGCACGGTTATGCAGCAGCTATAGGTGGAACTTTAGAAGATGTAGCAGGTTGGAGTGAAGCATTAACTATAGGTCAGACCTTTGCTACTATCGGTATTTTAGTTGGTATTTTTGGTGGCTTAGCTTTAATTAATTATGCTACTAGAGCTAAGGCAACTAAGTTCATAACTACTATGGCTGAACTGCCTGATAGTATGCGGACTGGACTAGTATCTGCTGAAGATCAACAGTCTATGGGTAAGAGTACGGTAAATCCAATGTCAATAGATCCTCTAGGTTGGCATTTATTATTAGTTTTGATTGCTACAGCCGGTGGTTATTATGCCTATGAAGCCTGGGCTTCTTTAGGTTTCGGTTTTAATCTGCCAATGATGTGCTTATCTATGTTAGCAGGAGTAGTTTTACAGTTTGCTTTGAATATCTTCAAATTACAGGAATATGTAGATAGAGATGTGATAGTTAGAATAGGTAGTACTGCTACTGATTACTTAGTAGGCTTTGGAGTAGCTGGAATAAATGTAGCCATAGTGGCTGAATATATAACCCCAATTATAATTATGACTATAATTGGTTTGCTTTGGGGAGTCTTCTTTTTATTCATCTGTAGTAGAAAGTTATTCCAAAACTTCTGGTTTGAGCGAGGTATATTTGTCTATGGTTGGACAACGGGTATTGTAGCTATGGGAATTACTTTGCTTAGAGTAGTAGATCCAGAATTTAGAAGTGGCACTTTAGAGGATTATGGAATGGCTTATGTTTTTATTTCTATTATTGAACTCTCTTTAATTTCAGTCTTGCCGGTTTATGTAGCTCAGGGCAATGTATTATTGGCTGGTTTGGTACTGATTTTAATTGCCATAGGCTTATTGGTTATTACTGCTTTAAAATACGGCTGGAAGAGTGATAGTATGGATGCTTTAAGACCTGGAGAAGCTGAGGTTATTGCAGCAATGGAAGCTGAAATGGGAGAAGAGATTAGCAGCTAATTTGTTTAATTTTGAATTTAAAATAAAATTTAAGGAGCTTGATAAAAAATGATCATTATTGGTGAATTAATCAATACTAGTAGAGAAGAAGTAGAGCCAGCAGTTAAAGATAGAGATAAAGAATTTATTCAAAAGTTAGCTAAAGAACAGGAAGGAGCTGGAGCTGACTTTATTGATGTAAACTGTGGAACTTTGATTAGAGAAGAAGTGGAGGCTATGGAGTGGTTAGTAAAGACAGTACAAGAGGTAGTGGAGGTTCCCCTTTGTATAGATAGCCCTGATCCTGCGGCTTTGGAACGAGGGCTAGAGATTCATAAAGGAAAGGCTTTAGTTAATTCAATTACTGCCGAAGAAGAGCGTTATCAAGAGACCTTACCTTTAATCAAAGAGTATAACGCTTCAATAGTAGCTTTAGCAATGGATGATGGGGGGATGCCCCAGGATGCTGAGGATAGAATTAGAGTTTCTACTAAGTTAATTGAAGATTTAAGTAATGACGGAGTGTCTGAAGAGGATATCTATGTTGATCCGATTATTCAACCTATTGGTACCGATGAGAAGATGGGAGTTCAGATTTTAAATGCTATTGATGAAATTACAAATGAATATCCCGAAGTTCATATTACCTGCGGTTTAAGTAATATCTCGCATGGCTTGCCTCAAAGACCCTTGTTAAATCAAGCTTTTGTCTTATTAGCAATGAGTAGAGGGATGGATAGTGCTATTATGGATCCTTTAGATGAGAGAATAATAGCTCTAATTACAGCAGCGGAAACTATTTTAGGTAATGATCAGTACTGTGCTAATTATATTAAAGCTGCTAAAAGTGGAATATTAGATGCTTAATTGGAGATGAGTAAAAGAGGGGGAAACCCCTCTTTTTTACTTTTAAAGAGTTAGCTTGGAAGATATTATTTGTAGATGCTAATTTTTTTACTATGTTTTTTATAAGACTTATAAGATTGTAGAGAAATATCGAAAAAGCTTGACTTTTAGTTTGCTTATAGGTTATATTATATCTAAAGAACTTCTGTTAGACTATTTTTATTGACTTTGTTAGAAGGAGCTGCTTAATTTTAATGAGTAAATTGAAAGGAATAGGAAGCTTTATTCAGCAGGTGGCAGATGCTTTTGCAGCAGTTTTAGATTATGAAATAGGAATTGTTGATCAAGATTTGGAATTCATTGCTGGCACTGGTACTTATCGCTGGCCGGAGGAACAGGATAAAGATTACAATAGAGTTTCAGGATACATAAGTAAACATCTGATTCTTAATCAGATTTCTGAAAGTATATCTGTTGAAGATAAAAAAGATAATGAGTTATGTTTGAAGTGTATTAAAAAAGATATTTGCTCTATTCGAGCATTTATTGTCCATCCCATTATTTATGAGGAAGAGGTTCATGGTACTTTTTGTTTAATAGCTCATGGCGAAGAGCAACAAAGGCACTTTGTTGATTATAAGTCAGAACTAATGATTTTTTCTAAAAATATAGTGAGGTTTATAGCTACTACCTTGAAAGAAAAATCTACTAGAAAACAAATAGGAATTATGGCTGATCAATTTAAGGCTGTAATTAATTCTGTTCGGGAAGGAATTATTGCTTTAGATGCTGAGGGGAAAATTACTCATATCAATGAATCAGCAAAAGAGATATTAATGATAAGCGAGCCACGAGAAGGAGAGCATATAAATACTATTTTTTCAAAGTTAGATTTGAAGGAAGTATTTGTAGAGATTAATTTAGAGCAGAATCCTAATAATTACTTTGAAAAGAGAATAGATTATGAGTATCTAGGAAGCAAGTTTGAACTGCTGTGTAATATTACTTTAATTAAGGATGAAGCAGAAATTACTGGAGCTACTATATCTTTTAGAAGGCTAGATGAGCTTAAAAAATTAGCTACTAAAATTATGGCTACTGATAAAGGTTCTGCTTTTGCAGATATTAAAGGTACTAGTAGAAAAATTATTGAAATTAAAGAGCAGATGAATCGGGTAGCTGTAACTGATTCTACGGTTTTAATCCGGGGAGAGACTGGGACTGGAAAAGGCTTATTTGCTGAAGCAATTCATCGGGAAAGTAATAGAAGTGATAAGCCATTTGTGGCTGTGAACTGTGCGGCTATTCCTGAGTCTTTGTTGGAATCAGAACTATTTGGTTATGAAGAAGGTGCCTTTACTGGAGCTAAAAAAGGTGGCAAGAAGGGTAAGTTTGAGTTGGCTAATAGAGGAACTTTATTTTTGGATGAGATTGGCGATATGCCTTTATCTTTTCAAGTTAAATTGCTTAGGGTAATAGAAAATAAGAAAGTAGAACGGGTAGGAGGATTAAGTCCAATTGATTTTGATGTACGGATAATTGCTGCTACAAATCGTAATTTAGAACAGATGATAGAGGAAGAAAAATTTAGAGAAGACTTATTTTATCGATTAAATGTTATTCCTTTTCATATTCCTCCTTTAAAGGAGCGTAGAGAGGATATAACTCTTTTATTATACTTTTTTCTCAAAAAGCATACTAATTTATTGAAAAAAAATATTAAAGGATTTTCAGATGGGGCTAAGCGAGAGTTGATCAATTATTCATGGCCTGGTAATGTGAGGGAGCTGGAAAATACTGTTGAGTATAGCGTTAATATTGAGACCTCTAACTATATAACTAGAAATAGCCTTCCTGATAGAATTCTCAAGCAACAATTTTGTGCTGAGGATTCTACTGAGATTTTGACAGTTAATGAATTAGAAAAGAGAGAAATAATTAAGGCTCTAAAGAAATTTGGTGCTGACGGTCAGGGTAAGGAAAGAGCTGCTCAGGCTTTGGGGATGAGCAAAACAACTCTGTATAGAAGGCTTAACAAGTATAATATTAGTATTTCTTAAAGACGGTTCTGAATTTGGGCTGTCTTTTTATATTTATTAAGGCAGGAGAATATAAAGAGATATAGTAGTTATTTATATATAATTCTCAAATTTAATTATTAGACTATTAATTTGAAACCGTTTTATAAAATGGAAGCTTATCAAGGTTGATAGAACTTTTATTGAAAGGTGGGGATATTGATGGAAGAAAAGACAGTAGTTTTAGGAGTGATTGGCTCTGATGTGCATGCCGTCGGTAATAGAATTTTAGAAGAAGCATTTTCAGAAGCAGGTTTCGAGGTAGTCAACATTGGAGTATTGGCTCCTCAGCAAGAATTTATTAATGCTGCTATTGAGACCGATGCTGATGCTATTTTAGTTTCTTCACTTTATGGTCACGGCGAAATGGACTGTAAAGGCTTTAGAGAAAAATGTATAGAAGCTGGCTTAGAAGATATAGTTCTCTATGTTGGGGGAAATTTAGTAGTAGGTAAACAGGAGTGGGAGTCTACTAAGCAGAAGTTTTTAGATATGGGTTTCGATAGAGTCTATCCTCCGGGAACTTTACCTAAAGAACCAATTGCTGATTTGAAAAAGGACTTAGGGATTGAAGGTTAATATTAGCAAGCTAATGGGGTGAGGCTATGCAGTTAGCTTTATTATTGGATATTGGGAGTACTTATACTAAGGGAGTAGTGATAGATTTAGAAGATTTGGAATTAAAGGCTAAGGCTAAAGCTTTAACTACAGTACAGGATGATGTAAGTATTGGTATTAAGAAAGTTCTGGAGCAATTAGAGAGCTATGGAGTTGATTTCGACTTATTTGAATATCGTCTAGCCTGTAGTAGTGCGGCTGGTGGCTTGAAGATGGTAGCTATAGGTTTAGTGCCAGAATTAACAGCCGAAGCTGCTAAGAGAGCAGCCTTGGGAGCTGGAGCTAAAGTAAGTAATGTTTATACCTATGAATTGACTGCTCAAGAGATGGAAAGGATTGTTGAAGAAGCTCCCGATGTTATTTTATTAGCGGGAGGTACTGATGGTGGAAATAAAGAAGTAATTTTGAAGAATGCCGAGGCTTTAGCTGCTTCAGCTTTACAAATTCCAATAGTGGTGGCTGGAAATAAGGTAGTTGCTAATGAAGTAAAAGGTATTTTGGTGTCGGCGGATAAAGAGGTTTACTTAACTGAAAACGTGATGCCTAAATTGGAAGAGTTGAATATAGAGCCAGCTAGAAAGGCCATTAGGCAAGTATTTTTAGAGCAAATCATCTATGCTAAAGGTCTAGCTAAGGCTGAAGAATATATTGATCGGGTAATTATGCCTACCCCTTCAGCAGTGATGAAGGCAGCAGAGTTGATTGCTGAGGGTAGCAATGGTGAAAGCGGATTAGGTGAATTGATGGTGATAGATATTGGGGGAGCTACTACGGATATCCATTCGGTGGCTACTGGAGAGCCGACTAAGGGAGGGGTTGAGCTAAGAGGATTAGCAGAACCTTATGTTAAAAGAACTGTGGAAGGAGATTTAGGGATGCGTTATAGTCTTCCTTCTTTAGTGGAGAGTATTGGTCAGAAAAAATTATTGGCTACTTTAGCTGCTGGAATTAGTGAAGAGGACTTAATGACTTATCTAGAGCAGCTTAGTCAAAATGTTGAGCATATACCGGAGAATCCTATAGAAGCAGAGTTGGATACTGGAATTGCTAAAGTTGCAACTAAACTAGCAGTGCAAAGACATGTGGGGAGGATTGAAAGAGTTTACGGGCCCTTTGGGGAAAGCTTTGTTCAGTATGGTAAGGATTTAACGGGTTTAAAGTTAATAATAGGTACTGGAGGAGTATTAGTACACAATCAACAGCCTGAGGAAATATTAAAAGAGGCTTTATTTAGAGAAAAGCAGCCTCAGATTTTAGCTCCTCGAGAAGCAGAGTTTATTTTAGATCAACAGTATATACTGTCTGCCATTGGTCTTTTGGCTGAGGTTGAACCGTTTAAAGCAATTAAATTAGCTAAAAAGTATCTTAAAAGACTGGGAGGGAAAAGAAAATGAAAGTTGAAAATAAACGCTGGAGTTTAGATAAATTTAAAGAAATGAGAAAAGAAGTTTTACAGGAGTGGCCTACCGGAGAAGAAGTAGAGTTGGAAGAAGCTATTAGGTATCATCAGCAGCAGTTATCTTCAGAACAGGTAATGGCTAATAGATTGGCAGAAGCTGAACAAGAAAAGATTACTTTAATTCAACCGCGCGCTGGAGTGGCTTTGATTGAGGAACATATTGAACTATTGGAGTTTTTGCACACAGAAGGTGGGGCTGATCTGCTGCCTACTACAATTGATAGTTATACTCGGCAGAATAACTATCAGGAAGCTGAAGCTGGAATTAAAGAAAGTAGAAACGAAGGCCGTTCTATGCTTAATGGCTTTCCAGCCGTTAACCATGGGGTACAGTCCTGTCGACAGGTAATAGAAGCCTTAGCAGTTCCAGTACAGGTTAGACATGGAACTCCTGACGCTAGATTATTAGCAGAGATTACTTTAGCCGGAGGCTTTACTGATTTTGAGGGGGGAGGTATTTCCTACAATATTCCCTATGCTAAGGATGTTTCTATTGAGCAGACGATTTATCACTGGCAGTATGTAGATAGGTTGGTGGGTTATTATGAAGAGCGAGGACTTAAGGTTAATCGGGAGCCTTTTGGTCCTTTAACAGGTACTTTAGTTCCTCCGTCGGTTTCGCATAGTGTAGCTATTATTGAAGCATTATTGGCAGCAGAGCAAGGAGTTAAAAATATTACCTTAGGTTATGGGCAGTGCGGAAACTTGATTCAGGATGTAGCAGCTATTCATACTCTTAAGGAGTTAGGAACTGAATATCTAGCCGATTATGAAGATATAATGTTGACTACTGTTTTCCATCAGTGGATGGGTGGTTTTCCACAGGATGAAGCTCAGGCTTTTGGAGTTATCTCCTGGGGAGCTGTTACAGCAGCTTTAGCTAATGCTACTAAGGTGATTGTTAAGACTCCTCACGAGGCATTAGGAGTACCTACTAAGGAAGCTAATGCCCAAGGACTGCGGGCTACTAAACAGGTAATTAATATGCTTAAAGATCAGCAGTCTTTTAATGGGGAAGAATTAGCAACTGAAAAAGAAATGATTAAACAGGAGACTAAAGAAATTTTGGATAGAGTTTTGGAGTTGGGAGATGGAGATGTAGCTCAGGGAACTATTAAAGCTTTTGAAGGCGGAATTTTAGATATTCCCTTTGCTCCTAGTAAGTATAATGCTGGGAATTTGCTTACAGCTCGCGATAATAATGGTGCAGTAAGATTTTTAAAGCACGGAAATCTTCCTTTTTCTGAAAAAGTAGTTGACTTTCATGAGACTAAGCTGGAAGAGCGAGGAGCAGCTGAGTCTAGAGAGCCTAATTTCCAGATGGTAACCGATGATATTTATGCTATTGGTAAAGGGATGCTGGTGGGTAGACCTTAGGGGAGATAAAAGTTAAGGAGAGGATACTATATGAAGATCAAGAAAGTAGTCACTTCATCAGGTCTAACAGGATTTTACTTCGATGATCAAAGTGCAATTAAAGAAGATGCCCGCCAAGATGGCTTTGCTTATTTGGGTGAGCCTTTAACTAAGGGTTTTACTAGCATTCGCCAAGCTGGAGAGTCTATTTCCATAATGTTAATCTTAGAAAATGGTCAGATTGCTTATGGTGATTGTGCGGCAGTTCAGTACTCTGGGGCAGGGGGGAGAGATCCTTTATTTTTAGCGCGGCAGTTTATTCCGGTAATTGAAGAAAAAATTGCGCCTAGATTAGTAGGTAGGGAGTTAAATAACTTTAGAAAACTGGCCCAGGAGTTTGATAACCTTAAGGTAAATGGCAAGCGGCTCCATACAGCTATTCGTTATGGGGTTACTCAGGCCTTATTGGACGGAGTGGCTAAAGCACAACAGAAGACCATGGCTGAAGTAGTGGTTGAAGAGTATGCTTTGGAGTTAATTGCTCAGCCAGTGCCTATTTTTACTCAGAGTGGTGATGATAGATATATAAATGTAGATAAGATGATAATTAAGCACGCTGGGGTAATTCCTCATGCTTTAATTAATAATGTTAAAGAGAAGTTAGGGGTAAATGGAGAGAAGTTACTTAATTATGTTAAGTGGTTAAAGAAAAGGGTTCAAGAATTGAGAAACGAAGAGGATTATTTACCTATTTTTCATATTGATGTCTATGGTACTATTGCTTTAGCTTTTGATAATGACCCAGTAATAATGGCTGATTATTTAGCTGAGTTAGCGCAAGTAGCTCATCCTCACACTTTAAGAATAGAAGGGCCTATGGATTCTGGGAGTAGAGAGGCTCAGATTAGAGATATTAAGGCTTTAAGAGAAGAGGTGCAGAAAAGGAATATTAAAGTGGAGTTAGTTGCTGATGAGTGGTGTAATACTTTAGAAGATATTAAACTCTTTGTTGACGAAGAGGCTGCCGATGTGGTACAGATTAAGACTCCTGATCTGGGTGGAATTAATAATACTATTGAAGCAGTGCTCTATTGTAGAGAAAATGGTGTTGGTGCTTATCAAGGTGGTACTTGTAATGAGACCGATCGTTCTGCTCAAGTCTGTGTAAATGTGGCTTTGGCTACTAGACCGGAGCAGATGTTGGCTAAACCGGGTATGGGAGTAGATGAAGGACTGATGATAGTTAAGAATGAAATGGAGAGAACTTTAGCTTTAATTAGGGCTAGAGATTAATTAATGAAGGGTGGTTATTATGGATGAATTAAGAATACTGTCTCCAACGGCTATTTTAGGTTATGGCTTTCCTAAAGATTCTTTTGAGAGAGGATTGGCAAAGGAGCCAGACTTGATTGGAGTAGATGCGGGCTCTAGTGACCCCGGGCCCTACTACCTAGGAGCTGGAGTTTCTTTTACAAATCGGCAAGCAGTAAAGCGCGATCTGAAGCTGATCTTGACAGCAGCTAGAGAAAGAGATATTAAAGTGGTAATTGGAACAGCTGGAGGTTCTGGAGGAACTCCCCATCTACAGTGGTGTACTGAGATTGTAAAGGAGATAGTTAAAGAAGAGACATTACACTTTAAGGTGGCTACTATCTCTGCTGAGCAGGAGCAGGAAGATATATTGGCGCGTTTTGATAGAGGAAAGTTGAGTGCCTTGGCTCCAGCTTCCGAAACAACTAGAGAAGAGCTAATAGCTAGCAGTAGAATTGTAGCTCAGATGGGAGTAGAGCCTATTATTTCCGCTTTAGAGGCAGGAGCCGAGGTGGTTATAGCCGGCCGGGCCTATGATCCGACAGTTTTTGCTAGTTTGCCTATTAAAGAAGGTTTTCCGGCGGGATTAGCTCTGCATATGGGTAAGATTATGGAGTGTGCTTCTATTGCAGCCGACCCTGGTAGCGGTAGTGACTGTATGTTTGGAATTTTGAGAGAGGATCATTTTCTGTTAGAGCCTTTGCATCTTAAACGCAAATGTACTACTACTTCGGTAGCGGCTCATACTCTTTATGAAAAGACTAATCCGTTGGAATTACATGGCCCGGGAGGGATGATTGATCTTTCGGCAACAGAGTTTGAGCAGCATAGTGAACGAGTAGTTAAAGTAAAGGGTAGTAAGTTTATTGAAAGTGAAGAATATACACTTAAGTTGGAGGGAGCTAAATTAGTAGGTTATAGAACTCTTTCCATTGCTGGTACTAGAGACCCAATTATGATTCAGGAACTGGATAATATTATCGAAGCTGTAAAGATAGCAGTTAAGGATAATTTTGAGGATTTAAAAAGAGAGGACTATCATTTATTGTTTAGAGTTTACGGTCGAGATGGAGTGATGGGAGAGTTAGAACCTCAGCAGGGAATTGTAGCTCATGAAGTAGGAGTTATTATTGAGGTGGTAGCTAAAACACAGGACTTAGCTGATACTATCTGTAGTTTTGCTCGTTCTACTATGCTTCACTATGGATATCCCAACCGAGTAGCTACAGCCGGTAATCTGGCCTTTCCTTATTCGCCTTCGGATCTAAAAGCAGGAGAGGTTTATGAGTTTAATCTTCATCATCTGCTTCAGGTGGAAGATCCTGAAGAGTTATTTCCAATAGACATGGAGATTGTTGTTCCAGGTAAGAGTTATTCTGTATAATGAATGGGCTTTACTTATAGAAAGCGAGGGATTATGTTGACAGAAAAGGTTAATATTCGTGAGTTGGCGGATGTGATTAGGAGTAAGAATGCGGGCCCTTATGAGTTATCCTTTGATATAGTTTTTAAAAGCTTTGAGATTTATGAGCAAGTAAAGCGGTCAGGAGTCTTTACTGAAGAATTAATAGCTGATTTATATAATGTTTCTGTAGATGAGGTGATTTCCATAATTAATTATGATGCTGCCAAGGCTATTAAAGCTACTATTATTCGGCCTCGTTCTGCCGGAGCAGTTGGAGATGGTGATGTTTATGGGGCGCAGCAGCATGCGCCTTTATTGGGGATTGAGATAGAGATTTAGTTAAACAATAGAACGATATTATTGCAAGACAGCTTAATCATTGGTCATAAAGGAGGACATATTGGATGGCAATTCATGTAGATCAGATTAAAGAAGCGGTAGCCGAAATGTGTATTGAAGCTAACTTAGTGTTGGGAGAAGATATTATCCAAGGCTATAAACAAGCTTTGGAGCGAGAGACTTCATCAGTAGCCCAAGAAGTATTAGAAATTTTATTGGAGAACGCTGAAATTGCTAAAAAAGAACAACTACCTATCTGTCAAGATACCGGAATAGCAGTGGTTTTTGTGGAATTAGGACAGGAAGCAGTAATAGAGGGGGGAGATTTAGTAACGGCTATTAATGAAGGAGTTGCCCAAGGTTATGAGCAGGGCTATCTGCGCAAATCAGTAGTTAGTAATCCTTTACAGCGGGAAAATACTGGTGATAATACTCCAGCGGTGATACATACTGAGTTAGTTCCGGGTGCTAAACTGAAGTTAACAGTAGCGCCTAAGGGCTTTGGAAGTGAAAATATGAGTCAGATTAAGATGTTAAAACCTACCGCCGGAGCAGCAGGAGTTAAAGAAGTGGTGATTAATACTGTGCAGGAAGCAGGGGCTAATCCTTGTCCGCCGATAATAGTAGGAGTAGGAATTGGAGGTACTTTCGAGAAAGCGGCTTTATTAGCTAAAAAATCTCTGTTACGTCCAGTCGGTGAGCTCAATAATCAACCGCAATTAGCAGAGCTAGAGGAAGAGCTGTTGGTGGAGATAAATAACTTAAATATTGGCCCGCAAGGCTTAGGCGGTTTAACTACAGCCTTAGCTGTTAATATTGCTAGCTATCCCACGCATATTGCTGGTCTACCGGTAGCAGTTAATATCGGTTGTCATGTAACTAGACATCAGCAACGAGTATTAAGCTAAAATAAGATAGGAGGTTTAAAATGAGTGAGGTTAGTTTAGAAACTCCTTTAACTGAGGAACAGGTTAAATCTTTAGCAGCAGGAGATAAAGTATTACTATCAGGAACTATTTATACGGCTCGTGATGTAGCCCATTCTAGATTAGTGGATGCTTTAGAGGCTGGGGAAGAACTGCCTTTTGAACTAGAGGGCCAGGTTATTTATTATGCAGGGCCCTGTCCAGCCCGTCCAGGTCAAGTGGTCGGCTCAGCCGGGCCCACTACTAGTTATCGCATGGATCCCTTTACTCCCCAGCTATTAGAGTCAGGCTTGAGGGCTATGATCGGTAAAGGAGATAGAGATAAGCAAGTAGTTGAGACTATGCAAAAAACAGGAGCGGTTTATTTAGGTGCTGTAGGAGGAGCTGCAGCTTTAATAGCTCAACGAATTAAGGAAGCTGAAGTAATAGCCTATGCTGACTTAGGTACTGAAGCTATTAGAAAACTAAAAGTAGAAGACTTTCCTTTGATAGTGGTTATCGATAGCCAAGGGAATAACCTCTATAATAGGGATTAGCTTTGGCAAAGCTGGGAGTATAATTAATTTATTTGGAGAATTTTTGTTGACTTTGGAACGATTAAAAGTTATATTAATTATGATGAGGTAACTAATGCCTTTCACAAGAGATTTAATAAAGATTCATTTATTGAGGATATTTCTCAGGTAGGTCACAAAGGCTAGAAAGGGGCTGGGTTTAAAATGTTTGCTTTTAATAGTTTTGCTCAATCGGTTTACTTTGCCCCGCGAGGTAAAGAAAGAATAATGTCTTTAGGTAACGACTTATCCCATAGTTATTTAAATCCCCAGGATAAACTAATTGGATATATTGGCGAAGCTGGATCTGGTAAATCGCTATTAATTAGAGGAATGTTTCCCGGGTTGAGTCTGACTAATGACGATGGGGGAATCTATTGTCGTCCCTTACCGATTTTAGATGATGCTGAAAATGATGAGTTTGCTAGCCATACTTATCATCTAGATGCCCGCTTTGAAACAGCCTTTACTCAGCCTTGGCAGTTGGCCGAAGCTATCACAGGGGCTGTTAAGGCTGGACGGCGAGTGGTAGTGGAACATTTAGATTTATTAACTAAAAGCCTTGATTTACAGGCTGATCTTTTGATTGGGATTGGGGAAGAGGTATTGATTACTAGACCGGGGGTATTCGGTCCGCAGCCAGCAGAAATTAAAGAGATAGTTTCTAAGTCGATTATTTACCGACAAATGGCCCATACAGCTGAGGACTTGACGGTTACTAAGGTTTTAGAGGAAGAAATGGGATTGGAGAGACCTGCTTCTTATGGTGATGTTAAAAGTGGTTTTGTGCTTCAGTTTGAAGAAAAACCAGAGCTGGATTTAGATAAGTTGGAGAGTCGAGTACAGGAGTTAATAACTGAAGATTTAACTATTAGCTTTCATGATGAGCAACATATTAAGCTCGGTGAGGAAGTCTATCCTTGTAGTGGGCCTAGAATCCATGTTAAAAGCACAGGAGAGATTGAAAACTTTAAGTTGGTTAGAGATTTAAAACAGGATCCTAATACTAAACGTTATTTATTGGCTGGCCTGGTAGGTACTGAGAGAAGTCAATTCCAGTTAAGTAATAAGAAGTAAAATTTTAGAGGAGGAATAAAATAGAATGTCAAGAACTGATGACAGGAAAGTAGATGAACTAAGAAGAGTAGAAATTACTAGAAACTTCACTAAATATGCTGAAGGTTCAGTGTTAATTGCTACTGGAGATACTAAGGTGATTTGTAATGCTTCAGTAGAAGATAATGTGCCCAGGTTTTTGCGAGGGCAAGGACAGGGCTGGTTGACTGGAGAATACTCCATGCTGCCTCGGGCTACTCAAAATAGAAATATTCGTGAAGCTGCTCGAGGTAAATTAAGCGGTAGAACTAAAGAAATACAGAGATTAATAGGTAGAGTTATGAGATCAGTAGTAGACTTAGATAAATTAGGTGAAAGAACTATCTGGTTAGATTGTGATGTTATTCAGGCAGATGGAGGTACTAGAACTGCTTCTATAACTGGAGCTTTTGTTGCTTTACTTGATGCACTAGCTTATTTGCTAGAAAAAGGAGAGCTGGAAGAAGTACCACTTAATTCTTGGGTGGCTGCTACTAGTGTAGGCATTGTAGATGGTGAGCCTTTATTGGATCTCTGTTATGAAGAAGACTCTTCTGCTCAAGTCGATTTAAACTTAGCCATGACTGAAGAAGGACGAATTATTGAGATGCAAGGTACTGGCGAGGAGGCTCCCTTTACTCAAAAAGAGATGATAGAGCTGGTTAGTTTAGCTGAAAAGGGAATTAAGGAATTAGTAGAATATCAAAAAGATGCTTTAGGGGAGCTAGTAAGTCTATTAGAGGAAGATTGTAATGATTAAAAAACTGCTTATAGCTACTGGGAATGAAGATAAAGTTAAAGAGATTAATGAACTCCTAGCTGAGCTAGAAGTTGAGGTGATTACTCCAGCTCAAATAGGAGGTATTCCAGAAGTAGTAGAGGATGGAGAGACCTTAGAAGAGAATGCCGTTAAGAAGGCTAGCGAGGTGCATGAAGCTACAGGTTTAGCTACTATAGCCGATGATACTGGCCTTTTAGTAGATGCTTTAGATGGTCGGCCGGGAGTTTACTCAGCTCGCTATGCCGGAGAAGATGCTAGCTATGAGGATAATAATAGCAAGCTTTTAGAGGAATTAGCTGGTCTTCCTAAGTCAGAACGAAGTGCTAAATTTCAAACTATTATTGCTTTAGTTGACCTGAAAGGGAAAGCACATATTATTGAAGGTACCTGTAAAGGACATATTGCTTTAGAGCCTTTAGGAGAGAATGGTTTTGGCTATGACCCAATATTTATTCCTAAAGGATATAAAAAAACCTTTGCTCAATTGACTCCTCAAGAAAAGAATGAGGTTAGCCATCGAGGCAAGGCCTTGCTTAAAATAAAAAATTACATAAAAGGTAAATTTTTATAACACGGAGGAAACTTATGAAGCTATTATGTGTCAGCGATACTCATGGAAATACAGAGGTATTAAGAAAAGTGATTGATCTTGAAAAAGAGGTCGACTTCTTATTTCATGGTGGAGATTTTATAGTTGATACCGATCCTTTTATAGACCGAGATTTAAAGATAATTAAAGTAAAGGGAAACTGTGATCACCAACATCCAGGAGAATTGGAGAAAGTAGTAGAAGTAGCTGATAAGAGGATACTATTAACTCACGGGCATAAGTATAATGTAAAGTATAATGCTTTAGCTAGTTTAGCCTATAGAGCAGCTGAGATAGAAGCAGATATTGTTCTTTTTGGCCATACTCATAGAAGTTTTAAATTAAAAGAGGATAATGTTTTGTACTTAAATCCTGGTAGCTTAGCTTATCCTAGAGATGGGGTATTCTCTTATGCTATAATTGAAATAAGTAAAACTGGAATCAAAGCTGAAATCAAAACAGTTGATTCTAACTTGTAGAATCTTAGAGTTTTAGCTAATAATAAGCAGTTAGATTGATTTAAACTGCTTAAATTAAAACTTAAGGCCTTTGACACTGAGGTGATTTTAAGTTATACTGTCAATTGTCCTATTAATTAGGCGGGAATAGCTCAGTTGGCTAGAGCACCAGCCTTCCAAGCTGGGTGTCGCCGGTTCGAGTCCGGTTTCCCGCTCCATTTTAATTTTTTAAGCGCCTGTAGCTCAGCTGGATAGAGCAATGGACTTCTAATCCATGCGTCGGAGGTTCGAATCCTCCCAGGCGTACCACTATGGTGGGTGTAGCTCAGTTGGTTAGAGCGCAGGATTGTGGCTCCTGAGGCCGTGGGTTCGAATCCCATCACTCACCCCAAATAATTTGCGCCCGTAGCTCAACTGGATAGAGCGGCAGACTTCGAATCTGTAGGCTGAAGGTTCAAATCCTTCCGGGCGTGCCATTTATTAAGTATTTATATATTAGCTAAGGATATTCCGCACCGTCTAGCTAATATTCTAAATTAGATAATTGATTTCAGTAAAGGTCTGTAAACCTCGGAGCGACGAAGAAGGCGTCGTCAGCCGAGGTATTGTTTTTATATATTCTTATAATTGTTAATAATAACTATATGAATGAAGGAGATGCTTGAAACTGTATAGAAGTAGATAGTGATTAATCTTTTAACTATCTTAAACTTGTAAATCTACACAGATTAATCCAATTTACATATAATTTTTAATAAGGGGGCAATATAAATGAAGGTAAGTAAAGAAACAATTGAAGAAAACAAAGTATTATTAGATGTAGAAGTGGAAGCTAGTGAAGTGAATGATGCTTTAAAGCAAGCCTATCAAAAAGTAGTTAAAAATGTAGAAATTGATGGTTTTAGAAAAGGTAAAGTGCCGCGTAAAGTTTTAGAAGCTAGATACGGAAAAGAAGTACTTCATAAAGATGCTTTGGATATTTTAATTCCTAGAAAGTATCAGCAGGCAGTCTCAGAAGCTGAGATTGAACCTATAGACCAGCCGGAGATAGATGATATATTTATTGAGGAAGATAAACCAGCTACCTTTACTGCTGAAGTAGAAGTTAAGCCGGAGGTTGAGTTAGGAGATTATACTGATCTAGATATAGAATTAGAAGAAGTTGAAGTTACTGAAGGAGAAATAACTGAAAATTTAGCTGAAAAGAGAGATGAATTTGCTACCCTAAAGGTGTCTGAGCGAGAAGAAGTTGCCGAAGGGGACTTTGTAATCATTGACTTTGAAGGCTATCTAGATGGTGAGCCTTTTGAAGGAGGAGCAGGTGAGGACTATACCTTGGAAATTGGTTCTGGAACCTTTATTCCTGGCTTTGAAGAGGGATTATTGGGAGCTAAAGTAGGTGAAGAGGTAGAAATAGATGTTACTTTTCCGGAAGAGTATCAAGCTGAAGATTTAGCGGGAGAAGGAGTTACATTTAAGGTTAAAGTTAAGGAGATTAAAGAAAAAGAGCTGCCGGAATTAGATGATGAGTTTGCTCAGCAAGTGGGAGACTTTGAAAGCTTAGATGAATTAAAAGCAGATATTACTAATAAACTAGAAGAAGAAGCTGAAGCAGAAGTTCAGCAAAAATTTGAAAATGAGCTAGTAGAGGCTGTGGCAGCTCAAGCAGAGGTTAATATTCCAGAAACTATGGTTGATAATGAAATAGATACTATGATTAGAGGCTTACAACAGAGGTTGCAACAGCAGGGACTTGCTTGGGAGCAGTATTTAGAAAGATTACAGACTTCTGAAGCAGACCTTAGAGCTGAGTATAGAGATGAAGCTGAAAAGAGGGTGAAAATTAATCTTACTTTAGAAGCTATAGCTGAAGAAGAAGGAATTGAGGTTGCTGATGAAGAAATTGAAAATAGGATAGAGGAAATTGCTGAGCAGCAGAATCAAGATCCAGAAATGATTAAGTCCTTTTTACAGATGCAAGGACAGTATCAATCTTTAATTGATCAATTAAAGATGCAGAATACGATTAAATTTTTAACTGACAATAATTAATAAATGCTGTATAATAGTATTAGGAGAGATTATGAGGAAGAAGATAATAAAGGAGGAATGATTATTATGAGTCAATTAGTACCAATGGTTGTAGAGCAGACTAATCGCGGTGAGAGATCCTATGATATCTATTCGCGTTTACTAAAGGATCGGATTATCTTTATCGGTAGTCCGATTGATGACAATGTAGCTAACTTAGTAATTGCCCAGTTGTTGTTTTTGGAAGCTGAAGATCCTGATAAGGATATCTTCCTTTATATTAATAGTCCTGGTGGTTCTGTAACTGCTGCTTTAGCAATGTACGATACTATGCAGTATGTTAAGCCTGATGTGTCCACTATGTGTATGGGCTTAGGTGCTAGTGCGGGAGCTTTATTATTAGCTGCTGGTGCTGAAGGTAAGAGATATGCCCTACCTCACGCTAGAGTGATGATTCACCAGCCTGCTGGTGGTGCTCAGGGTAGAGCGGCAGATATAGAGATCCAAGCTCAAGAAATTCTAGAGTTAAGGGAGATGTTAAATAATATTTTAGCAGATCATACTGGTCAACCTTTGGAGAAAATCCAAGAGGATGTTGACCGAGACTTCTTTATGTCTGCTCAAGAAGCTGAAGAGTATGGGATTATTGACGAAGTGATTTCTCGCCAGGAAGATATTGAAGATTAAATTTAATTAAAGAGGTGATAATATGTTTAAGTTTGGCGACGATAAGGGCCAGTTGAAGTGTTCATTTTGTGGAAAAGTACAGGATCAGGTTCAGAAATTGGTGGCAGGCCCAGGTGTATATATATGTGATGAGTGTATTGAGCTCTGTAATGAGATAATCGAGGAAGAGTTAAATGAAGATATGGATATTGGATTTAACAATGTTCCTAAACCTAAAGAAATCTCAGAAATCTTAGATCAATATGTAATTGGGCAGGAAAGAGCTAAAAAGTCGTTGTCAGTAGCCGTTTATAATCACTACAAACGAGTTAATTCAGGGATGAAGGTTGATGATGTGGAGTTAGAAAAAAGTAATATCTGCATGATTGGGCCTACTGGTTGTGGAAAGACGCTTTTAGCTAGAACTCTAGCTAGGATTTTAGATGTTCCTTTTGCTATTACTGATGCTACATCCTTGACTGAAGCTGGTTATGTTGGTGAAGATGTGGAGAATATTCTCTTAAAGTTGATTCAAGCTGCTGATTATGATGTAGAAAAAGCTGAAAAAGGGATTATCTATATCGATGAAATAGATAAGATTGCTCGTAAGTCCGAGAATCCATCTATTACTAGAGATGTTTCTGGGGAAGGTGTACAGCAGGCCTTATTGAAAATCTTAGAAGGAACAGTTGCTAGTGTTCCGCCGCAAGGTGGTAGAAAGCATCCTCATCAGGAGTTTATCCAGTTGGATACTTCTAATATTCTCTTTATCTGTGGTGGTGCTTTTGATGGATTGGATAAGGTTATTAAGTCTAGAATTGGAAATAAAGTGATGGGTTTTGGAGCCGAAATAGAAAGCAAAGAGGATCAGGAAATAGGTGAAGTTTTAAAGCACGTTAAGTCTCAAGATCTATTGAGATACGGTTTGATCCCGGAGTTTGTAGGGCGAGTACCGGTTTTAGTTACTCTTGATCAACTTGATGAAGAGGCCTTAGTTCAGATCTTGACTGAGCCTAGAAATGCTTTAGTTAAGCAGTATGCTAAATTCTTCGAGCTTGATGGAGTAGAACTGGAGTTTACAGATGATGCTCTGCAAGCAATTGCTAGTCAGACTTTGGAGCACGATACTGGAGCTCGGGGTCTAAGATCTATTGTTGAGTCTTCGATTTTAGATGTGATGTATGATTTACCTTCTCAAAACGATATAGCTAAGTGTATTATTACCGAGAATGTTATCTTGGAGGATACACCGCCTAAGTTGATTAGGGTAAATAAAGAAGAGACTGCTTAGATTATGATTAAGAGAAGGCTGCCCTTTAGTGCAGTCTTCTTTCTTTTTATCAGGATAAAAACTTT
Source organism: Fuchsiella alkaliacetigena (assembly GCF_023227765.1). Lineage (GTDB taxonomy): Bacteria > Bacillota > Halanaerobiia > Halobacteroidales > Acetohalobiaceae > Fuchsiella > Fuchsiella alkaliacetigena. The sequence continues at coordinate 7,156 of NZ_JALKBZ010000033.1, read as the reverse complement.
ACTCCCGGATATAATAGTTATTAGAAATAAACTAACTAATAACTAAGGAGGAACAATTTAAATTATGAATATATTTGGGATGGTGCAGTTCTTTTTTGCAGTAGTAATTGGACTATACTTTTGGAATCTACTTAGAAAACAACAAACTAATAAAAAAGCAGTCTATAAAGAGTCGAAAAAAGAAATGGAAAATTTAAGGAAGTTAAGGAAACGCTCTTTAACTCAACCTTTATCTGAAAAGACTAGACCTACTGATTTTGAAGAAATAGTAGGTCAGGAGGAAGGGATTAGGGCGCTTAAAGCAGCTTTATGCGGGCCCAATCCTCAACACGTGATAGTTTATGGGCCGCCAGGAATAGGTAAGACAGCAGCAGCTCGCCTGGTTTTAGAAGAAGCTAAGGATAATGCTGAATCGCCTTTTGATCAGGAGTCTAAGTTTGTAGAGTTGGATGCTACTACGGCCCGTTTTGATGAAAGAGGAATAGCAGATCCTTTAATTGGAACTGTACATGATCCTATTTATCAGGGAGCAGGAGCTATGGGTTCAGCTGGAATTCCTCAACCTAAGCCAGGAGCTGTAACTAAAGCTCACGGGGGCTTGCTTTTTATCGATGAGATTGGCGAGTTGCATCCTATTCAGATGAATAAGCTATTAAAGGTATTGGAGGACCGTAAGGTCTTTTTGGAAAGTTCCTATTATCGAGAAGAGGATGAAAAAATTCCTAACTATATCCATGAGATCTTTCAAAAAGGACTTCCGGCTGACTTTAGAATGGTGGGAGCTACTACTCGTAGTCCCCAAGAGATTCCGCCGGCTATTCGTTCGCGCTGTTTAGAGATCTTCTTTAAGCCTTTAGAGCCGGCCGATATAGAGAGTATTGCTTATAATGCTGCTCAAAATGCTGGCTTTGAAATTGAGAAAGCAGCTATTGAAGTGATTAAGGACTATTCTCAGAACGGTAGAGATACAGTCAATATGGTAGAGGCTGCTGGAGGTTTAGTTTTATCAGAAAAAAAAGCAGAGAAAAAAATTAGTGGTGAAGATATAGAGTGGGTAGTTAATAGTGGTCAGTATACACCGCGAGTAGATGATCAAGTAGGCGAAGAGCCGCGAGTAGGTGTGGTAAATGGTTTAGCTGTACAGGGCCCTAAGCTGGGAGTAATGATGGAACTAGAGGTTTCAGCTATTAAGGTTAAGTCCGGTGAAGGAGAAGTGCGAATGACCGGAGTAGTAGAGGAAGAAGAAGTAGGTAATAGGCAGCGTAAAGTGCGCAGAAAGAGTACAGCTAAAGGTTCTATTGAAAATGTAATTACTACCCTGCGCAAATTTTTAGAAGTAAATCCTCATAACTACGATATTCACGTTAATTTCCCAGGAGGAATTCCTTTAGATGGCCCTTCAGCAGGGATAACTATAGCTACTGCTATTTATTCCGCCTTAACTGGGAAGCCAGTAGATAATAAGGTAGCTATGACTGGTGAGTTATCGATTAGAGGTTTGGTTAAACCAGTCGGAGGGATTATTTCCAAAATAGAAGCTGCTCAGCGGGCTGGAGCCGAGAGAGTAATAGTTCCAGCTGAGAATTGGCAGAAAATCTTTGCTAAATTCGAGGAAATTGAAGTTATTAAAGTTCGCAATTTAGGTGAAGTTTTAAATAATGCTATTTTAATTGAAGAAGCTGAAACTAGTTTGAATCTACAGGAGAATCTGAATTTCTTAACTGCATCACCAATAAGTTAAGAACTTAGGCAGGAATTTCAGTTGCTTAAGAGAATAGTATGTAAAGTATTGAAGTAACCACTGGAGGTGAGAGGGAATGGAAGAAGAAATTGAGCTAATTGATATTGAAGAAGAATTGCCTTTATTAGTTTTGAGAGGTTTAGTAGTTTTTCCCCATATGGTAATTCCTTTATTAGTAGGAAGAGATAAATCGGTAGAAGCTTTAGAAGAAGCTATGGTCGAAGATAGATTAATCTTCTTAGCTGCTCAAAAGGATGAAAAAATAGAAGAGCCAGAATTAGAAGAGATCTATCCTATGGGAACTATAGCTAAGGTTAAACAGCTGGTTAAGCTGCCCGATGGAACTATTAAAATCTTAATTGAGGGCTTAATGAGAGCTAAGATAGAAGACTTTATTCAGACTGAGCCTTATTTTCGGGTTAAAATTGAAGAACTAGATGCTGCTGAGGAAAAGACTCAGGAAACCGAGGCCTTGATGAGAACCTTAATTAATGAGTTTGAGGAGTATGTAAAGCTTAATAAGAAGCTACCACCGGAGACTATGATGACGGTGGTTAATGTAGAAGATCCGGGTAGGTTAGTAGATATTATGGTTTCTCATATGTCGCTAAAAGTAGAACAAGAGCAGGAAATTTTAACGGCTGTGGCCTATCAGGATAGACTGGAAAAGCTTTGTAAGATATTGAGAGAGGAAATAGAAGTTTTAAAAATAGAAAATAAGATTAGTTCTAAAGTGAGAAATCAGGTAGAAAAGCGGCAAAAGGAGTATTATTTAAAAGAACAGTTGAAGGCTATTAAAAAAGAGCTAGGAAAAGATGATGAATTCTCAGATGAAGTAGAGGAGTATAAAGCCAAGATTGAAGAGGCCGAGCTGCCTGAAGAAGTAGAGGAAAAGGCTATTAAAGAGGCGGAGAGGCTGGCCCAGATGCCACCTATGGCTAGCGAGGGGGTAGTAGTTAGAAACTACTTAGACTGTATTTTAGACCTCCCCTGGAACGAAAAGTCGGATGATCGTTTGGTTTTGGATGAAGCAGAAGAAATCTTGGAAAGAGATCACTATGCTTTAGAGGATGTTAAGGAAAGAATTTTGGAGTATTTAGCTGTACAGAAGTTAACTTCGGAAATGAAGAGTCCTATTCTTTGCTTAGTGGGCCCGCCGGGAGTAGGTAAGACCTCTTTAGGTAAATCTATTGCTGAAGCTATTGGTCGGGAGTTCGTACGTCTTTCCTTAGGTGGAGTTCGTGATGAAGCTGAAATTCGTGGTCATCGCCGCACCTACGTAGGTTCTAGACCAGGTAGAATTATTAATGCGGTTCGCGATGCTGGGACTAAAAATCCACTCTTTTTGTTGGATGAAGTGGATAAGATTAGTAGTGACTTTAGAGGTGATCCGGCTTCGGCTTTATTAGAGGTTTTAGATCCAGAACAGAACGATCAGTTTACTGATCATTATCTGGAGATGCCCTTTGATCTTTCAGAAGTAATCTTTATTACCACAGCTAATGTCAGCCATACGATTCCTAGACCTCTTCTAGATAGAATGGAAGTTATTGAGATTGCTGGTTATACTGAAGAAGAGAAGGTGGAGATTGCTAAAAGACATCTGCTAACTAAACAGATTGAAAATCACGGCTTAGCTGAGGAGCAGATTCAGCTTTCTGATAATGCTTTAAGAAAGATAATTCGCAACTATACTCGGGAAGCTGGAGTTAGGAACTTAGAGCGAAAATTAGCTAATGTCTGTCGTAAGGTGGCTAAAGAGGTAGTTAAGGGCAAGGAGACTATGAGTAGAATTACCATTCAGAATGTGGATAAATACCTCGGTATAGAGGAGTATAGATACGGAGAAATAAATGAGAAACCTTATACTGGCGTAGCTACGGGGCTAGCTTGGACAGATACCGGCGGTAATATTCTTAAGATAGAGGTTTCAATAGTAGCCGGAAAGGGTAAGCTGCTGTTGACTGGTAAGTTAGGTGAAGTGATGAAGGAGTCAGCTCAGGCAGCTTTAAGTTATGCTCGGAGTAAGGTTGAGGAGTTAGACTTAGAAGAAGACTTTTATGAAAAATACGATGTACATGTTCACGTCCCTAAGGGAGCTATTCCTAAAGACGGGCCCTCCGCCGGAATTACTATTGCTATAGCTATTATTTCAGCCTTAACTGAACAGCCTGTTAGCGAAGAAGTAGCTATGACTGGAGAAATTACTCTACGGGGGAGAGTTTTGCCAGTAGGTGGAATTAAAAGTAAGGTTTTAGCTGCTCACCGAAGTGAGGTAAAGCGAGTAATTATACCTCAAGAAAATGAAAAACACTTAGAGGAGATTCCAAAGGAGATTCGACGCGAACTGGACTTTAAATTAGTAGAGCATATGGATGAAGTATTGGCTGCGGCTTTGCTAGAGGAGGAGTAATTTATGAACTTTAATAATACTGAGTATGTCTGTAGCGGGGTTCAGTTTGCTGACTATCCCCGCCATCAACTACCAGAAATTGCTTTAGCTGGCAAATCAAATGTAGGTAAATCCTCCTTGATTAATAAAATAGTGAATCATAAGAATTTGGCTTTTACTAGTTCTAAGCCAGGGAAGACTCAAACCTTAAACTTTTATCAAGTTGATAATAAGTTTTTCTTTGTAGATTTACCAGGCTATGGTTTTGCTAAAGTTCCTGACGAAGTGAAGGAACAGTGGGGAGTAATGATCGAAAATTATCTCTTCCAAAGAAGAAACTTGCAGGCAATAATTTTAATTGTGGATGCTCGACATAAGCCTAGCGATGATGACTTATTGATGTATGACTGGATATTAGAAATGGAGATCCCTCATTTAGTGGTAGCTACTAAGGTAGATAAGTTATCTAATAGTCAACGTCGACCTAATCGGCAGGCAATCTTTGAAAAGCTGAAGTTGGCAGAAGCGACCCCTTTTACTTACTTTTCGGCTCAGGATGGGGAAGGTAAAAAAGAGGTCTTGAAATTTATTAAACAGATTGTTGACTGATGATATATAAATAACTCTAGACTGCTAATTATATATTCAGAATTAAGCCTCTACTTTGAAGTTAAAAGTAGAGGTTTTTTGTATGGAGTTTTTTTAGCAATTTTAGATGAATTTCATCTTTGACACTTTTAAAGGTAAATAACTGACGAATATAGAAATAATAATTAGAGGTTTTATTCACAAAAGCACTTTGGCCAATTATGGATAAAGGAGAGATTGCTATGCAGAAGGGATTTATAAAAAAGCGACTAAAAGTTATTTTGGTATTAATTTGGACTTTAGTTATAGTGTTGAGTGTTGCCTGGAATTGGCGACAAGCTACAAGCAGTACTTATGAAATTGCCAAAGGCAATTTAAGAATGAGCATCAATCAGGATTTGAATTTTCGGAATTGGGCTGCTGGACACGGAGGTATTTATGTGCCAGTTACTGAGCAGACACCACCAAATCCTTATTTAGAGCATATTGAAGAACGTGATATTACTACTCCCAGTGGTCGCGAGCTTACTTTAGTTAATCCAGCCTATATGATGAGACAGGTTCATGAGCTTGCTAGAGAAAGGTATGGAGTAGAAGGGCGATTAGTGAGCAATGATCCTATAAATCCTATCAATTTAGCTGATGAATGGGAGAGTAAAGCGCTGCAAGAATTTACAGAAGAGAGTGCTGAAATAAATACTGTTACCGAAGAGGATGGTGAGTCGGTGGTTAGAATGATACAGCCTTTTTATGTTGAGGAAAGCTGTTTATCCTGTCATGAACACCAAGGCTATCAAGTTGGTGAAATACGGGGTGGAATTAGTGCTACCGCATCTTTTGAGCCTTATTTAAACTATCTGCATAGTAATAGATTTAATCTGGTAGTGGGGCACGGAACTCTTTGGTTATTGGGACTATTAGGTATTTTGTGGTCAATAGGTCGCTTAGAATCTTCTATTAAACGGCTAAGGATTAGTGAAGAAAAGAATAGAACTATTGTAGAGAATGCTAATGATGCTTTGTTTATACACGATTTTCAAGGGGATATTATTGATTTTAACGGTCGAGCTTCTGAAGTGCTAGGTTATACTGAAGAAGAATTTAGCGATGCTAATATTAGTAAAATCTTCACTCCAGAAGAGAGTGAGCTTTTGTTTGCAAGGATTGAAGAGCTTTTGCAGCAAGATAGGTTGGTTTTTGAAAGTGTTGGTTTAACTAAAGAGGGAACTGAGATACCTATTGAAGTTAGTGCCAAGGTTGCTTCTCATACAGGAGAAGAGATGATTCAGATCTTTGTAAGAGATATCACTAGGCGTAAACAGGCTGAAAAAGATAGAATAGCTAAGCTGGAAGCCGAAAAGGCTAATCGGGCCAAAAATGAATTTATAGCTAATATGAACCATGAGATTCGGACACCTCTTAATGCAGTGATCGGTTTTAGCGAGATTTTAGAAAGTGAACTCAGTTCAACACAACTGGAGAGCGAGCAATATCAAAGCTATTTAAGTTCTATTAAAAATGCTGGAAATAATCTGTTGAGTTTAATTAATGATATTCTAGATATTTCTAAAATCGAAGCTGGTTTTTTGGAGATTAAAAAAGAATTAGTAGATCTTTGTGCTATACTTCAAGAAATGGAGTCATTATTTGCTTATAGAGCTGAGGAAAAAGGGATTAATTTTATGATAAATTGTGATTTATTAGCAGATATAAGCTGTCAAAGGGATTTATTTAGAGTGAAAATAGATAGTACAAGGTTAAGGCAAATTTTAGTAAATTTAATTGGTAATGCTATTAAATTTACTAACACAGGTTATATTAAAGTAGATGCTCGGAGTAGATATATAGATAACTCTAAATTAGAATTACAGTTTATAGTTGAAGATACTGGGATTGGAATCAGAGAAGAGGAGCAAGAAGCAATTTTTAAAGCCTTTACTCAACAAAGAGGTCAGAGTGCTGAATATGAAGGAACAGGTCTAGGCCTAACTATTACTAAGAGTTTGGTAGAAGAACTGGGAGGTCAAATAGAACTGGAAAGTAAGGTTGATGAAGGTAGTACTTTTAAAGTTATATTTCCAGAGTTGGAGTACAATATTATGGAATTATTTGAAAAAGAAGAAGAATTAGATTATGAATTAATTAATTTTTGTTCCCAAAAGGTGTTAGTAGTCGATGATGAGAAATCTAATCTGGAATTGCTAGAAATACAATTGGAAGCAAAAGGACTGGAAGTAATAAAAGCAATTAGTGGTACTGAAGCTTTGAAGTTAGTTAAAGAATATCAACCTCAGCTAATTATTTTAGATCTTAGAATACCTGGCTTAGATGGTTATGAAATTAAAGAGCTAATAGAAGGATTCTACTGCAAAAAGGTCAAAATCTCCAGTAAATTATGCTATATAATTGAATATCCTCCTTTATTTATGATATAA
>NZ_JALKBZ010000032.1 GCF_023227765.1 Fuchsiella alkaliacetigena | reverse complement strand
ATACCTCCTTAAATGTTTTCTCGTCAGTTAACATTATATATGAGGTTTGGGTATGTGTCATCTTTATATTTAAATCATCTTGTGCATTTAATTATACAATGCACCGACATATAATATATAACAGTAAACTTGAGACTTTGTTGACGGAGGAGTTGAAAGAAATGAAAGAGGTTTATTTAGATAATGCTGCTACTTCGCGTGATAAGCCAGAATCGGTTTTGAAAGCTATTAATGATTACTATCAGGAGATAGGCTGTAGTCCAGGCCGAGGTGGCTATGAGTGTTCTTTAGCAGCCGGAAGACTGGTTTTGGAGACTAGGCTGAGTATAGCTGAACTTTTTGAGGTAGCTACTCCAGAACAGGTAGTTTTTACTCATAATGTGACTCATGCTCTTAATTATGCTTTAAAAGGATTTTTAGAGAGTGGTGATCACGTGATTACTACTTCAATGGAGCATAATGCCGTAGTTAGACCCTTACAGGACTTAGCAAAGGCAGGACTAATTGAGGTAGACTATATTGCTGCTGATTCACAAGGAATGATCAGCCCTGAGCAGGTGGCTGAGGCTATTCAAGAAAATACCAAACTGTTAGTAACTACCCATGCTTCCAATGTAGCGGGTACTTTATTACCCATTGCTGAATTAGCTAACTTAGCTAAGCAAGAAGGTCTGCTTTATATTTTGGATACGGCGCAGACAGCAGGAGTTTATGATTTGAACTTTAGTGATTTAGATTTGGATGTTTTAGCTTTTACAGGGCATAAAGGATTATTAGGGCCTACCGGTACTGGAGGTTTTGTGATCAGCAAAGAGGCAGCAAAGTTAATGGATACCTTGATTGAAGGAGGAACCGGTAGCATTTCTGATCGGGAGTATCAGCCTGATTTTTTACCGGATAAGTTTGAAAGTGGTACTCTTAATACTATGGGCTTAGCTGGTTTAAAAGCAGGAGTGGATTTTATTAAAAAGGAAGGCTTAAAGACTATCAGAGAGCATGAGTTGGATTTAACGAAACGGCTTATTGAAGGATTTAAGAGTTTAGCAGGAGTTAGTATTCAGGGCCCGGGAAGTATAGAAGAACAGACTTCTACTGTTTCCATTACTGTTGAAGGAGTAGATTTAGGAGAGTTAAGTTTTATTCTAGATGATGAATATGAAATTATGACTCGCTCTGGTTTGCACTGTGCGCCTTTAGCTCATAAGACAATAGGAACTTTTCCGGAAGGTACTCTGCGTTTTAGTATTGGTTACTTTAATACTCCGGCTGAGATAGACTATACCTTAGCCAGCCTAGAGCAGATTTTAAAAGAGTATTGATTTTGTATTTAGAGATGTTTAGGAATAAAATTTGGGCAAGTTAATATAATATAAAAAGTGTAGTTAATAATTAATAGTGTATAGTTTATAGTTAAGTTCAAATTCTAAGAATAAGAAATTATCGGTCTATTGTTGCGTTGAACGTGGGAGGCCAAATGGGTGTTTCCAAAGTAATGATTAGCTTCGCGTCAACGCTAGAAAAGTTTATTTTAGTACTTCTAAGACTCATCTCCACTCAAATAAAAGCAAGCTAATTTTAATTAGAAAAATTAGCTAAAACAGCTTTTGTTTGAGCTCCGATTCGTCAAGAAGTACCAAAAAATAAACTTTAATGCTGCTTATAAACACCCATTTGGCCGTGCTGATAACGAAAACCTACAAGTTGATATGTTTCAAAGAGCGACTCTTAAAATAGCCCGGAGGCAGGGACGCCGGGAGGGCTATTTTTGAGAGTGAAGGAGGCACGGAGGCCGACTGAACGGCAAGTGGTTGAAACATATCAACTAGCTCAGGCTTTTGTTAATAGCTATATCGTGAACGCAACAATATAACAATATTGTTTAATAGCTACTTCGAAAGGAGAATACTATGAAAGATGAATCTGATGATGAAGAGGTGATAGACCAAGAAAAATTAACAGAACTCAAAAATCTTTTAGAAGAACTAATAGAAGGCTTTCATAAATTTGGAATAGCAGACTATATTGAGACTGTTCGATCTCCAAAACGAATGATTTATATAAATTTTTTAGCTGGTTTAGCTAGAGGTTTAGGAGTTATTATAGGAATGACTCTTTTCGGTGCTATCTTTTTATCCCTTTTATTTAGAGCAGCTGAATTGAATTTACCTGTAATTGGTGAATATATTGCTAGAATAGTTATCATTGTTCAGCAGCATCTCTGAATAAATGATTTTAGCCCGTGCAGACTATTCACAAAAGCCGAGTTAACAACAGGAGGTTAACATGAAAAAAGAAAAGCAAGAACATTATAAGCAAGAACTATTGATAGAAAAAGCAGGGCTATTAAAGCAGTTTTATAGTTTGCAGGATGAAGAGTTCTCTTTGAATTTTAAAGAAAGTACAGGTGAACTTTCTAGTTATGATAATCATCCTTCAGATCAAGCAAGTAATACATTTGAACGAGAAAAGGATTTAGGCTTGCAGGATAATAGCTTGCAGTTTTTGAAAAAGATAGATTATGCTTTAGCTAAGCTAGAGAAGGGCGACTATGGGAACTGTGAAGTCTGTGGTGAAGATATTAGAGAAGAAAGATTGGATAGTATTCCTTACACCACCTATTGTTTTGACTGTAAAAAGGCTGAAGAAGGAAATAGAGATGAAGAGACTGTAGATCGGCCGGTAGAAGAGGAAAGCTTAACTCCGCCTTTTGGAAGGACCTTTTTAGATGGTCAGGATAGTGTTAACTTTGATGGTGAGGATGCTTGGCAGGCGGTAGCGCGTTTTGGAACTGTCAATACTCCAAGCGATATTCCGGGAGCTGAAGAGCAGGATGGGGCTTATGTAGGTACTGATGAAGAGCAAGGAATAGTTGGTGAAGAGGAGAAAATTAGTGAAGAGGAGATTATTAATGGGTGATAATAAAGAGATTAAGCCTCCTTCTTGTTTTTTTAATCCATCTATGCTAAAATAAATGATGGATTTAAAAAGTTGGCAAAGGAGTAGATTAGATGTTGACCTTAACTACAGCGTTATTAATTTTAATTTTAGATCAGCTGACTAAGCTGATAATCACTAATATATTACAGCTTCACCAATCGCTACCTATTGTAGAGGGAATCTTTCATTTAACTTATGTTAGAAACCATGGAGCTGCTTTTGGAATTCTTCCTCACCAAAGAATCTTTTTTATTTTAATAACTTTAGTTTTGATGGCAGTATTAATATTTTTTTATAATCGAGTTAAAGAACAAGGATTATTGATTAATATTAGTTTAGGCTTGATCTTTGGAGGAGCAGTAGGTAATTTGATTGATAGAGTTAGATGGGGCTATGTAATTGATTTTTTTGATTTTAGAATTTGGCCTGTTTTTAATATAGCCGATTCTGCTATAGTAATTGGGGTAGGGCTCTTTTTTTATTGGGCCTTTGTTTTAGAAGAAGTGGAGTGGTAAGTTATGAGTGAAGAATACACATTTATAGTTGAAAAGCAGGAGAATCAAGGCCAGAGATTAGATAAGTTTTTGGCTGAGAATATTGAAGAATTATCGCGAAGCTATATTCAAAAGTTGATAGATGAAGGACAAGTAACTGTTGACGGAGCAGCTAAAAAAAGCAGTTATACTCTGCAGTTAGAGGATTCAATTAAAGTAGCGATTCCACCGCTGGAGGAGCCTGACTTAGTAGCTGAAGATATTCCGGTGGATATTATCTATGAGGATCAGCATCTAGTAGTGGTGAATAAAAGTGCAGATTTGGTAGTTCATCCAGCGGCTGGGCATAGCAGTGGTACTCTAGTTAATGCTTTACTATATCACTGTGATAATCTGGCTGGAATTGGAGGAGAGATTAGACCAGGGATTGTGCATAGATTGGATAAAGATACCTCGGGAGTAATGGTAGTGGCTAAGAGTGATTTAGCTCATCGGCAATTAGTAGAAGACTTTAAAGAACGGCGGGTGAAGAAGGTTTATTTAGCTTTAGTAGAAGGGCAGGTAAAGCATCAGCGAGCTAAAATCGATGCTGCTATCGGTAGAGATCCTAAAAATAGAAAGAAGATGGCTGTTACCAGCCGAAATAGTAAGAAAGCAATCACTAGATTTGAAGTACTGGAGCGTTTTGGAGACTATAGTTACTTAAGATTAGAACTAAAAACAGGCCGTACTCACCAGATTAGAGTGCATATGGAGTATCTAGGACATCCTATAGTTGGAGATCAGACCTATGGTTATAATAAAGTGTCTTTGGGAGCTAAAAGGCAGTTATTGCATGCTAGCCAATTGGGGCTTAAGCATCCAATTAAGGAAGAGTGGATGGAATTTGAAGCTCAGTTGCCTGAAGATATGGAAGGAATATTAAAAGAATTAAAAGAAAATACTTAATATAATTTGATAGTTATGAATTATGAGCTATGAGCTAAGCCCAAAACCACTTTGTCTTATGGTTTTGAACTGGCTCATCACTCATAGCTCACAGTTCAGAGCTCTTTTTTAATTAAAAATTAAACTTCTTTGATAGCGTCGGTCGGACAGACTTCTTTAGCTGTTTGAGCATCTTCCTGTACCTTTTCTGGTACTTGATCGACGATAGCTTCGGCTTGGTCTTCGTCATTCCAATCAAAGACAGCTGGACACTCTTCTATACATAGTCCACAACTGATACATAGCTCAGGATCTACTTCTAGGGTGATGGTTCTTGTAGTCAAAGCAGTTCACTCCTTTCTATATCTATAGTTAGTATCAGTAAAATTAGGATTTTTATAAGTTGAAATATTTTGTTTTTAAACTGCTAATTTTTTAAAATTATCGATTAATTTGAATTCTAAGCATTGACAATAAGCTTAATATGTGTTAGACTGCATTTAGTTAAAAACTAGATACAGCCCTTTTAAATTAGTCCAGCGAGGCTAGGAAGGGGGTAAATAGATCTTTTATAGATCCATTTTATTTATCGACCTTCTTGCTATGTCTAGTGAGAAGTTTTTTTATTTTATCCATCAGGGGGAATGCCAATGGATTATCAAAAGGAAATTTTAAATACTGAGGAGATTGAGAGAGCTTTAACCAGAATTGCCCATGAGATATTGGAAAAGAATAAGGGGTTACAAGATTTAGCCTTGATTGGAATTAGAACTAGAGGAGCTCCCTTAGCTAAGCGAGTAGCTGAAAAAATAGCTGAGATTGAAGGAGCAGAAGTACCGGTAGGGATTTTAGATATCACTCTTTATCGAGATGATTTAACTACTATTGCTCAACAGCCAGTAGTTCATAAAACGGAGATTTCTTTCGATGTTACCGGTAAAAAGATAGTTTTAGTTGATGATGTGCTCTATACAGGTCGAACTGTTAGAGCTGCCTTGGATGCTTTAGTAGATTTAGGAAGACCGCAAGTTATTCAATTAGCTGTTTTAATAGATCGTGGTCATCGCGAATTACCTATTAAGGCTGATTATGTAGGTAAAAATGTACCTACTGCTAAGGAAGAATTGATAGATGTAAAACTTGTGGAAACTGACGGTGAGGATATGGTTTTTTTACAAAAAAAGGATAAACAATAACAACTCCCTTTAAGTTAGTCCAGCGAGGCTGATAAGGGTGGTTAAAGGTCTGTACTTAAGACTTGCCTCCTTAATGCCTGTTGGGTATTAGGGATTTTTTTATGGATAAAAAGTTCAAGCCCTTGTAGAATAGTTCTTTTGAATTCAAAGGACTAGCTTAGGTGAAAATAGAGAGTATAAGAGATTTAAAAAGAAAAATGATTTTTAAGGAGGAGTAAGATGAGCTTTAATAGGAGGCGGCTTTTAGGTTTAGAGGAGTTGACAGGTGAGGAAATAGACTTAATACTGAATACTGCTGAATCTATGAAGGAGATATTTACTCGTCAGGTTAAAAAGGTACCTACCTTAAGGGGTAAGACTATTATCAATCTTTTTTATGAACCTAGTACTAGGACTAAGTCTTCTTTTGACTTAGCTGGAAAGCGCTTGAGTGCTGATATGATGAGCTTATCAATTTCGATGAGTAGTGTGGTTAAAGGAGAAAGCTTGGTAGATACGGCTAAAACTTTGGAGGCTATGGGAGCTGAAGCGGTGATTATTCGTCACGGAATCCCGGGTACGCCGAAGCTGTTGGCTGAGACTATTGACGCAGCTGTTTTGAATGCCGGTGATGGAGCTCACGAGCATCCTACCCAGGGTTTATTGGATATGTACACTATTCGCGAAAAACGAGGTAAGATTGCTGGAGAGACGGTATTGATTGTGGGTGATATTAAACATAGTCGAGTTGCTAAGTCTAATATTTGGGGCTTAAAGAAGTTAGGAGCTGAAGTACGAGTAGCGGGCCCGCCGACTTTGATTCCGCCAGAGATTGAAAAGATGGGAGTCGAGGTTTACTATGACTTAGAAGAGGCTTTAGTAGGAGTGGATGTGGTGAATATTCTCCGCATTCAATTAGAAAGACAGGAAGGCGGTTTTTTACCTAGCTTGAGAGAGTATACTGAGCTGTACGGAATGAATCAAGAACGCTTGCAGTTAGCTAACGATGGGGTGACGGTGATGCATCCCGGGCCCATGAATCGAGGAATAGAGATTGCTCCGGAGGTTGCTTATGGTGAAGAATCAGTAATTACAGACCAAATTCCTAATGGAGTAGCTGTGCGAATGGCGCTGTTATATCTATTAACTGGAGGTGAGCAGATTGAAGAAACTACTAATTAAAGAAGGACGGGTTATTGATCCTGTTAATGGAGTAGATGAGCAGTTGGATATCTTAATTGCTGAAGGTGAGGTTGTGCAGATAGCTGCGCAGATAGAGGATCAAGAAGCGGAGATAATTGAGGCTAATAATAAAGTTGTTACTCCAGGTTTAATAGATATGCATGCTCACTTTAGAGAGCCCGGCTTTGAACATAAAGAGACCATTAAGACGGGAAGTGAGAGTGCTGTAGCTGGTGGTTTTACTTCGGTAGCTTGTATGCCGAATACTGATCCAGTAGTAGATAATGCTTCGGTAGTGGAGTCTATTTTAAATAGAGCAGCCGAGGCTAAAGTGAATCTTTTTCCGATTGGCAGCATAACTAAAGATTTAGCCGGAGAAGAGCTAGCGGAGATCGGCTTTATGAGAAAGTCCGGAATAGTAGCTATTTCTGATGATGGAGAGACGGTAATGAACTCTCAATTAATGAAATCGGCTTTAGAGTATGTACAAGCTTTTGATTTACCGGTGATTACTCATTGCGAAGATCAAAGTCTAGTGGGAGAAGGAGTAGTTAATGAAGGCTACTACTCTACAGTAACTGGTTTAGAACCTATTCCCGCTGTAGCAGAGGATATAATTGTAGCTAGAGATATTAAGTTAGCTGAATTGACAAATACTCATTTGCATATTGCCCACGTTAGCACTAAAGGAGCTGTGGAGTTAATTAAAGCTGCTAAGCAACGAGGGGTATCGGTAACGGCTGAAGTAACTCCGCATCATTTAGCTTTAACTGACGAAGCTATTACCACTTTTGATACTAGCACTAAGGTTAATCCACCCTTGCGTAGTGCTGAAGATGTAGCTGCCTTAAAGGAAGCTTTAGCTGAGGGCACTATTGATGCTATTGCTACTGATCATGCTCCCCATGCTTGGGAGGAAAAGGATGTAGGATATGACAATGCTCCTTTTGGAATTTCTGGTTTAGAAACTGCTTTGTCGGTCTTAATTACTGAGTTAGTACAGCCTGGGCTTTTGAGTTGGAGTCAGTTAGTAGAAAAGTTGACCGTTAAGCCAGCGGATATTTTAGGTTTAGATAAGGGAAGGCTAGAAGTAGGAGCTGTTGCTGATGTGACTGTTATTGATCCAGAGTTTGAGTATACAGTAGATGTTGATAAATTTTATTCTAAAGGTAAAAACTCTCCTTTTGCAGGGCGGACTTTAACGGGTAAGGCGGTAACTACTATTGTAGATGGTGAGTTGGTAATGAAGGATGGTCAAGTGCTTTAAAGTTCAGTTGATAAAGGATAGAGGATAGAGGACAGATAAAGTTTAAAAGATTAAAACCTATTTGACACAGACTAAAATCTGACTAAGTTCTGACTAAACATTAAGGGATAAGTTTAAAACTAAATTTAATCTAAATAAGTTACTTGCCGAATCCAAGTTTAATTAAAGTTTAGGATAATAATTTGAACTTTTTATAAATTTGTTGGAACTTACGAAATAGAGTATAAATCAAATTTGAACTAAGGTTTTAAATATTTTTAAGGTCTTGTCAGATTTTAGTCGGAACTTAGTCACCCCAAGGGCACTTCCTACGGAGCGCTGTGTCAAATAGATCTTGAACTTTATCTTTTTAATCTATCCTTTATCATCTATCATCTGTCCTCTGAACGAAGCAATAGACCGAAATTGTTTTAAAAATAAAGATTTAAAATAACCTGTCTATATAAGGGAGGAGTAGGATGAAAAACTTCATTGATAAGCTGCAGACAGCAATAGATGAAAAGCAAAGCTTTGTTTGTGTAGGCTTAGATCCTAGGTTGGAACAGATACCAACTGAGGTTAAAGAAGAGATTATTGCTAAATATGGTCAATCAAAGGAAGCGGTAGGCAAAATATTGCTAAAATTTAATAAAGGTATTATAGATGCAGTAGAGAATTATGTACCGGTGGTTAAACCTCAGATTGCCTTTTATGAACAGTATGGTTTTGAGGGAATTAAGGCTTACGAAGAGACTATTAAGTATGCTCAACAAAAAGGACTATTGGTAATCGGCGATGCTAAGCGCAACGATATTGGTTCTACAGCTAAGGCTTATGCAGCGGGTCATTTAGGTGAGGTTAGCTTTGCTGAGGAGTCGGATTTGGGTTTTAAAGCTGATGCCTTGACGGTGAATGGTTATTTGGGCAGTGATGGAATTAAGCCTTTTGTTGATGTTTGTGATAGATATCAAAAAGGGATTTTTGTGTTAGTTAGAACTTCTAATCCTTCGGCGGGAGAATTACAAGATCTAGAGGTAGAAGGAAAGAAGATTTATGAAGTAATGGCGGAGTTAGTTAATCAGTGGGGAGCTGAGAGCATAGGTGACTGTGGTTATTCTGCTATAGGGGCTGTTGTAGGTGCTACTTATCCCCAGGAAGCTGAAAGACTGCGCGAGTTAATGCCAGCAAGCTACTTTTTAGTGCCTGGTTATGGAGCTCAAGGTGGAGGAGCTGAAGATGTAGTTCCGGCTTTTAATGAGGATGGTTATGGAGCTATAGTTAATTCAGCTCGAGGGATTATCTTTGCTTATAATCGTCAGCCTTGGCAGGAGGAGTATACTTCGGCTCAGTATCAACAGGTAGCCGAGGCAGCGGTGCAGGCTATGCGCGAGGATATTAATAGTACTTTAGCTAAATATGATAAACTACCATGGAAAAGCAGAGGATAAAGTATAGATGACAGATGATAGATAATAGATAAATTCAAGTTCATAAAGGTATAATTATTATCATCTATCATTTAAAAAAGAAGGAGGTTACTATGGAAGCAAAATTAGTTTTAGAAGATGGAACAGTATTTGTAGGTCAGAGCTTTGGTGCTGAACAAGGTGCTGGAGGAGAAGTAGTTTTTAATACTAGCATGACCGGTTATCAGGAGATCTTAACTGATGCTTCTTATAAGGGAGAAATTGTGACGATGACTTACCCCTTAATCGGTAATTATGGAATCAACGAAGAGGATATAGAGTCTTATCAGCCGCATGTGGAAGGCTTTGTGGTTAAGGAGTTTTGTGCTCAACCTAGTAATTGGCGTTCTTTGGATAAGTTAGATAACTATTTAAAGGAAAACGATATTCCGGGAATCTGTGGGATAGATACTCGGGCCCTAACTAAAAAGCTAAGAAGTTCCGGAGTAATGAAGGGGATTATTACTACTGAACAGGCTAGTAAAGAAGAGCTAGTGGCGCAGGCTAAGGCAGCACCGGGACTTTCAGATCGTGATCTGGTAAGTAAGGTGACTACTGATGAGGTGTATCAGCTAGATGGTGCTGATTATCGAGTTGTTTTAGTGGATTATGGAGCTAAGGAGAATATTATTAGGTCTTTAAAGGAAGAAGGCTGTGAAGTAGTAGTGGTGCCTGCTGATGCTAGTGCTGAAGAAATATTGGCTCATCAGCCGCAAGGAGTTATGCTATCTAACGGCCCGGGAGATCCGGAAAATATTCCTTACGCAGTGGAAACGGTAAAGGAGCTATTAGGAGAGGTGCCTATTTTCGGGATCTGTTTAGGCCATCAGGTATTAGCTCAGGCTTTAGGAGCTACTACTTATAAACTAAAATTTGGTCATCGAGGAGCTAATCATCCCGTACAGGATTTGGAGACGGGACGAGTTTATATTACCGCTCAAAACCACGGCTTTGCTATCGAAGCTGAATCACTCGATCAGGCTGAGGTGGAGATTACCCATCGAAATCTCAATGATGATACTATTGAAGGGATTAGACATCGAGACTTAGCGGCTTTTTCAGTACAGTATCATCCTGAGGCTTCACCAGGGCCAGAAGATTCACACTATTTATTTGCAGAGTTTATAGAGATGATGGAAAATAATTAATGGTTTCATATAAAAAAATTGGGGAGGCTAAATTATGCCAAAACGGAAAGACATAGAGAGTGTAATGGTTATTGGTTCGGGCCCGATTATTATTGGACAAGCAGCGGAGTTTGATTATGCAGGAACTCAGGCTTGTCGGGCCTTACAGGAAGAAGGAATGGAAGTAATTTTAATTAATAGTAATCCAGCTACAATTATGACCGATCAGAATATTGCTGATCGAGTTTATATTGAGCCCTTAAAGCCAGAAGTGGTAGCTGAAATTATTAAGCAAGAGCAGCCTGACGGCTTATTACCTACTTTAGGAGGCCAAACAGGTTTGAATATAGCTTCAGAGCTGGCTGAACAGGGTCTTTTAGAGGAGTTAGGAATAGAGCTGTTAGGAACCGATTTAGAAACTATTCAAAAGGCTGAAGATAGAGATAAGTTTATTAACATGTTAAATGAGATCGGAGAACCGGTTTTGGAAAGTAAAATAGCGGCGAGTATAGAGGAAGCCCAAGAAATAGCTAGCAATATCGGTTATCCGGTTATTGTTAGACCTGCTTATACCTTAGGCGGTACTGGCGGGGGAGTAGCCGATAGTCCTGAGGAACTAAAAGAAGTGGCTTCGCGAGGTTTAAAGCATAGCTTAATCGATCAAGTGTTGATTGAAAAGAGCATTGCTGGTTGGAAGGAAGTTGAGTATGAGGTGATGCGGGATGGAGATAATAACTGTATCACCGTCTGTAATATGGAAAACTTCGATCCAGTAGGAATTCATACCGGGGATAGTATAGTAGTTGCTCCTAGTCAGACCTTAGCCGATAAGGAGTATCAGTTGTTGAGGACTTCTTCTTTGAAAATTATCAGAGAGCTAGGCATTGAAGGTGGTTGTAATGTGCAGTTTGCTCTGCATCCGGAGAGCTTTCAGTACTATATTATCGAGGTTAATCCGCGAGTTAGTCGTTCTAGTGCTTTAGCTTCTAAGGCTACTGGTTATCCTATTGCTAAGGTGGCGACTAAGATTGCTATCGGTAAGTCCTTAGCTGAAATAGAGAATGCGGTAACTAAAAAGACCTATGCCTGCTTTGAGCCGGCTTTGGATTATGTAGTCTTCAAGATTCCGCGCTGGCCTTTCGATAAGTTTCACTATGCTGACCGGGAGTTAGGTACGCAGATGAAGGCTACCGGTGAGGTAATGGCTATCGATCGTCTTTTTGAAGCTTCACTTTTAAAAGCGGTTCGTTCTTTGGAGATTGGCATGTATAGTCTTCGTTTGCCTGGTAGTGAAGAGTGGAGTAAAGAGGAGATTAAGGAGTATTTAGTTAGTGCTGATGATGAACGAATCTTTGTAGTTGCTGAGGCCTTGCGTAGAGGCTGGTCGGTAGCAGAGATTCACCAAATTACTATGATTGATGAGTTCTTCCTCTGGAAGTTGAAGAATATTATAGATCACGAGCAGAAGTTGGAGGAAGTTGAGGAGCTAACAGCAGAGTATTTACAGACTGTAAAGGAATTAGGTTTTTCTGATCGAGATATTGCTGCTTTACGAGGGGTTACTGAAGATGAAATTAGAGAGTTAAGAGCAGAATTAGAAGTAGAGCCTGTTTATAAGATGGTGGATACCTGTGCGGCAGAGTTTGAAGCAGAGACTCCTTATTACTATTCGGCTTATGAAAGAGAGAATGAGTCTTTGCCTACTGAAAAGAAAAAGGCTTTAGTGATCGGTTCGGGCCCGATTCGCATTGGCCAGGGGATTGAGTTTGATTACTGTAGTGTTCATTCGGCTTGGACTTTACGCGAGGAAGGCTATGAATCGATTATCGTCAATAATAATCCGGAAACGGTAAGTACCGACTTCGATACTTCGGATCGTCTCTACTTTGAGCCTTTAACTAAAGAGGATGTCTTAAATATTATTGACCTGGAAGAGCCAGAAGGAGTAGTAGTGCAGTTTGGAGGACAGACGGCTGTTAATCTAGCTGAGCCTTTGGCCGAAGCTGGCGTGGAGATTCTAGGGACTGAGGTAGAGGCTATAGATATTGCTGAGGATAGAGATAAGTTTATGCAGCTTTTGGATAGATTAGATATTCCAGCTCCGCAGGGAGATACAGTGTTCTCTTATGAGGAGGCTCAAAAGGTAGCTGCTGAATTAGGATATCCGGTGTTAGTGAGACCTTCTTATGTACTAGGCGGTAGAGCTATGGAAGTGGTTTATAAAGAAGAAGAGCTGTTGGAGTATATGGAAAATGCAGTTAAAGTTTCTACTGAACACCCGATCTTAATTGATAAGTATATTATCGGTCAGGAGGTAGAGGTAGATGCTATCTCCGACGGAGAAGATGTGTTGATTCCGGGAGTGATGGAGCATATTGAGCGAGCCGGGGTGCATTCGGGGGATAGTATTGCTGTTTATCCGGCCCGGACTTTAAGTGAGGATGAAAAAGAGCAGGTAATAGAGTATACTTTAAAGCTAGGTCGAGCTTTAGATGTCAAAGGACTGCTTAATATTCAGTATGTGGTTTACGAAGGTCAGGTTTATGTGATTGAGGTTAATCCTAGATCCAGCCGGACTATTCCTTACTTAAGTAAAGTAACGGGAGTGCCGATGGTTAAGCTGGCTACTCAAGCTATGTTAGGTAAGAAGCTAGCGGATTTAGGTTATGAAAGTGGACTGTGGCCGGAGCCTGATTATACGGCTATTAAAGCACCAGTTTTCTCCTTTTCTAAATTAGGTAAAGTAGATACTTCTTTAGGGCCCGAGATGAAGTCTACCGGAGAGGTTTTAGGTATCGACTATGATTATTCTAAGGCACTATATAAGGCTTTAGTAGCTTCGGGAATCGATATTCCAGAAGATGGGAATATTTTAGCTACTATTGCTGACAAGGATAAGGATGAAGTAATTCCAATAGTAAAACGTTTTGCCGATCTAGGCTTTAATATTTTAGCTACTCAAGGAACGGCGCAAGCCTTAGCTGAGGCTGGAATTGAAGCCCAGCCAGTGAATAAGATTTCCGAAGGCTCTCCGCACGTATTGGACTTAATTAGAGACGATGAGATAGATGTAGTAGTTAATACCTTAACTAAAGGTAAAGAGCCGGAAAGAGATGGCTTTCAGATCCGTCGTAATGCAGTAGAGCACGGACTTCCTTGTCTGACTTCTCTGGATACTACTGAAGCTATCTTGCACGTTTTAGAAGAGATTAAGAAAGCCGATAATGGTCGTTTCGAATATTTAGCTCTACAGGACTATAGAGGATAGAGGTGAAGTATAATGGCTAGTCAAAGCTTAGCCAAAATTATTGCTAATCAACAGTTGAATAGCAAGGACTATCGTTTGCTAATTAGTGCTCCGCAGATTGCCAAAGAGGCTCAGGTAGGTCAGTTTTTACATTTACAGTGTAAAGAGGGGATAGATCCTTTATTGCGGCGGCCCTTCAGTATCCATGACTATGATCGACAACAAGGTGAGGTAGCGATTCTTTATCGAGTGCTAGGTAAAGGAACGAAGCAGTTGCTAGAACGTAGACCTGGTCAAGAAATAGATGTTTTAGGGCCCTTAGGAAATGGTTTTGACTTAACTAATACAGCGGATAAGGTAGTGCTGGTAGCTGGAGGAATAGGGGTAGCTCCCTTAGTTCCTTTGGCTAAAGAGCTAATTGAATTAGATAAAGAGGTGGCATTCTTATTGGGAGCTGCTAATGAGTTAGAACTACTCTGTATGGGTGAGCTAGAGCAGCTACCATTGCAGCTTAAAGTGGCTACTATTGACGGTAGTTTAGGACATCAAGGTTACGTGACCGAACTACTAGAGGAGCTGCTGGCTGATAGCTACGGTCAAGTTTTTGCCTGCGGGCCCGAAGCTATGTTAGCTGCGGTGCAAGAGATTACTCTTAAAGCAGGTGTTGAGGCTCAGCTATCCTTGGAAAAACGGATGGGTTGCGGTACTGGAGCCTGTCTTTCCTGTGTCTGTAAAGTAAAGGTGCAGCAGGGGTCAGGCTTTGAGTACCAACGAGTCTGTAGTGAAGGGCCAGTCTTTAGGGCTGATGAGGTGATTTTTGATGAGTAAAGTTGATTTAAGTGTAGATTTAAATGGATTAAACTTGCATAATCCTGTCTTAACCGCCTCGGGAACCTTCGGTTTTGCTGAGGAGTATGCTGATTATGTAGATTTGGATCGTTT
Organism: Fuchsiella alkaliacetigena; assembly: GCF_023227765.1. Taxonomy (GTDB): domain Bacteria; phylum Bacillota; class Halanaerobiia; order Halobacteroidales; family Acetohalobiaceae; genus Fuchsiella; species Fuchsiella alkaliacetigena. The sequence continues at coordinate 17,894 of NZ_JALKBZ010000032.1, read as the reverse complement.
AGGGGGAGTGATGGTTAAAGGAACTACCTTAGAGCCTAAGCTAGGTAATGCAACTCCCCGCATTGCTGAGACTCCAGCGGGTATGTTAAACGCTATCGGTTTGCAAAATCCTGGGGTAGATTATTTGATTGCAGAGATTTTACCGAAGATTAAGGATTATTCCTTTAAAACTATTGTTAATATCTCTGGTAATGAGGTGGCTGATTATAAAAAGTTAGCTGCTAAGCTGTCTTCAGCTTCAGGGGTAGCAGCTTTGGAGGTCAATATCTCCTGTCCTAACGTAAAAAAGGGCGGTTTAGCCTTTGGTACTGAGCCGGAGATGGCTGCGGGAGTGGTAGAAGCGGTAGTGGAAAGTACTGACTTGCCAGTAATTACTAAACTATCTCCTAACGTAAGCGATATTACTGAGATAGCTAGGGCGGTAGAGGAAGCAGGTAGTGATATTATCTCTTTAATCAATACTTTAGTGGGTATGAAGATAGATATTGAGACTCAAAAGCCGATTTTGGCTAATAATGTGGGTGGATTATCGGGCCCGGCTATCAGACCAGTAGCGGTACGCATGGTTTATCAAGTAGCTCAGGCAGTAGATATTCCCTTAATCGGTATGGGGGGCATAATGGAAAGTCGCGATGCTATTGAGTTCTTTTTAGCTGGAGCCAGTGCTGTGGCTATAGGTACAGCTAATTTTGTAAATCCTAGGGTGAGTATGGAAGTTATCCAAGGAATTGAAGACTATTTAATTAAGAAAAACCACAGTTCAGTTCAAGACATTATCGGGGTAGTTGAAGCCAATTAATACTCATTGAGGAGAGATTAATCTTTATGAAGGAAGAAAGAGTAATTGAGATCTTTAAGGAGACTGGAATGTTACAAGAAGGACATTTTAAGCTAACTTCTGGCCAGCATAGTAAGGAGTACTTACAGTGTGCTCAGGTTTTTCAGTATCCGGAGTACACTGAAGAGCTATGTGCTGAATTAGCTAAGCGATTTGAAGACCAGGAGATAGATTTAGTAATTGCTCCGGCTATTGGCGGAATCATTATCTCTTATGCTATGGGAGCAGCTTTAGGTAAGAAGGCTATCTTTGCCGAGCGAGAAGATGGTGAGATGACTCTACGGCGCGGTTTTGAGATTAACGAAGGCGATAAAGTACTATTAGTCGAGGATGTAACTACTACTGGTGGTTCGGTTCGTGAGGTAATAGAGGTAGTTGAAAGATATGGCGGAGACTTAGTAGGAGTAGGTATCTTAGTTGACCGCAGTGGTGGTGAGGTTGATTTTGGAGTACAGAAAGAAGCTCTCTTGACTATGGAAGTAGAGACCTATAGCCCGGAGGACTGTCCTTTGTGTGCAGCAGGAGTTCCAATAGATAAACCCGGAAGTAGGGATGTTTAGTAATTATTTGATTGGATAAGAATTTTATAAGCAGTAGTTAAGGTAATCTAGTTCATTATAGGGCCCTATAATGAACTAGATTTTTTAATTTATGTTAATAGAACCTATTTTTTCTGTTTTAAGCAGGAAAAAATGTGTTGATATAGTATTATTTAAATATAAAGGAAGATTATTTTTAAACCTTGTTTTACAGATATAAAAAAGTTTAAGATTATAAAAAAATTATTATTAAGGATAAGTAGGTCTAAATTGTAGTAGTGAGATAAATTAATAGATATAAAAGTTGATAAATAAGGAAAAAGAAGAGTGATAGCAATAGGAGCTATTAAAAATATTAAGAAAATACAACTTAAATTCAGTAGAAGTAGAGAATAAAACTCCATAGATGTAGTCTGAGAGCGGAAATGACGCGGAGCGCTTCGTACAATAAAAATATTTACGAAATCTAACTGATGACAAATATTGCATAATAATAGTATGAAAATTTGATTTTAATTTGTAGCTGAATATGTTGAAACAAAGAATAACTTAGAATTATTTCTTAATTTGATTAAAGTTTTTTGATGATAAGCCAGGGTTATATTTTACATAAATTTGGTTTTTTGTAAGAATTTGATATAATATATTTATATAAGCTTTTAATTGATAAAGAAAAAATAACAGCGGGATTAACCACTGTTAATGAAATCTTATTTTTAATTTTTTCCCCAATGCATGTGCCACTTTACTAAGAAATTCAACACTTGGATTATAATCATCATTTTCTAAACGAGAAATTGCAGATTGTTTTGTCCCAACTTTTTCAGCTAGTTCTTTTTGGCTTAATCCTTGCTCTAACCGCAATTTAATAATTTGTTTTTTAATTTCATAAAGAGTGTTTAGGTTTTCATATTCTTTTTTTACTTCAGGTGATTGCATAAGGAGTTCTTTTACTTCTTTATGATCCATAATTATTCACCTCTCTTTTTATTAATAATTTTGATTCTATTTAAAGCTTTATTTATTTCTCGTTTTGGTGTTTTATTTGATTTTTTTTGGAAGCCATGTAGTAGGACGAGAATTCCATTTTTATAGTTTAAAAAGAAGATTCGAAAAATATTAGAGCTATGTTTTATACGTAATTCCCATAAATCATTATAACCTTTAAGCTTTTTAATATGTGGCATTCCTAGAGAAAGACCAAATTCTTCAAGTAGGTCTATTTCTCTTAAAATTTTAGCCTGTTCTTTTGGTGATTGTTCTTTGATAAAGTTAACAACGGGAGATTGACCATCTTCCAGATAATATTTTATTTTGTACATGCTATCACTCCAGTTAGATTACACACTTATCATATCACATATATGTTATGATGACAAGTAGACTATTCAAATTTGATAGTAGTTTAAATGTTGGAATTAATGTAATGAAAGTTAAAAGAGGAGTTATATAGTGTAGAAGAAATAATTCTAAGATGCTCATTAAAAATGCACGGCAAAACTTCACATAAATCAGCTAATAGATGTCAAGAAAAAGTTCAAATTATTTTAGTGGCTAAAAAAGACAGGTAAAACTAAGCTTACTTTTTGTAAACTTTTAACAAGTATATATTGCTATGTTACTTACCCTAAACGGTTCATTGTTTTTCCAGATTCCATATATAATCCGTGAAAGTTTGTTAGCAGTAGTTATTGCAGCTACTATTTAGGATAAAATTTCACGGATGGCTTAATTGATTATATAAAGAGAGAAAAAGACTGGCTTTACCTAAAAGCCAGTCTTTTAATGTTAATTCTATAGTCCAGCTTTTTCTAAAGCTAAGGCTACAGCTTCCTTGGCCATGTTACTTGTGCTAGTGGCTCCAGCATAAATATCTACTTCAGCACTGTTAGCTTCTACAAAAGCTGCTGCCAGTTCTTCTTTAGCTTCATGATGTGGTTCAAAATCATAATCATCACCTTTATACCTCTCCTTCGGCAGCTTTCTTGAGTTCAATCTCAGTAATTTCCCCATCTTTTACTGTAACCCAGGCTACGCCATGGTTACCTCGTTCACTTTTTTCACTAAATCCTAAATAAGTTCCTTCAAACTTTGTTACTCCCTGTGCTTTTTGAAGTGCCATATCTACTGCTTCAATAGCCATATTGCTTGTGCTAGTAGCACCGGAAACAATATCTACTTGAGCACTATTAGCTTCTATAAAGCTGTTAGGTAGTAATTCCATAGCTTCGTGCCAAGCATCGAATCCATAATCTTCGTCCTTGGCTGCTCCTGGCTCAGGTTGGTATTCTATCAGATCTACATTGATAATGTCATCACTTTCAACTGTAACTATAGCTTCTACATAGCCTCTAGAGCTAGCTGTTGAATAACCTACATATTCGCCGTCTGTTAATTCGGTTGATGCTTCATCTCTACATCCTATGACCTTTGAGAATGTGAATACTTTGGTCGAGCCTAGGAATAATAAAGATAAATATCACCTAGGAGGGTTTAGATGCAACTAACAGCTAAAGAAAAGAGCCAAATTAAAGAGAATATAACAGCCGAAGAGATCTGTATTCAAAAGTATCAAGCTTATGCTAATCAAGCTCAAGATCAGGAGGTAGCTGATTTATTTAATAATTTAGCCGATAAAGAGCGCCAGCATGCTCAGACTTTAAATGATTTACTTAATGGCAAGCAGCAGAATCAACAACAGCAAAGTCAACAGTTGAACTTAAATACGGCCCAACAGCAAAAGAATGAGATGGAAGTTGCTAATGCTGCCATGGAAGCTAAGAATGCTCAAAATAGCGATAGTCTTTCTGATCGTCAGCTATTACAGGATGCCTTAATGACTGAAAAATATGTTTCTAATTCCTATGATAATTCTGTTTTAGAGTCTGCTAATCAAGAGGTAATGCAAGCTTTAGAACATATTCAACAGGAGGAACATCAGCATAAACAACAGCTATTTGAAATGATGAATCAAAAGGGTTGGAAAACTGTTAATCCAGCTAATAATTAAGCTTTTAATGGGGCCCATATGGGCCCCATTGTTTTTTGTTATAACTTGACAAATTAAAAAATCAAAAATTTATGATATTTGCAGGAAATGTTTTTCTGATCGTTGAAGGTTAAATTATAGTTGTAATTATTTCACCGGAGGCTTATAGACTAAGTATAAAAGCAATTTAATATTTGCTATAGAGTAACTGAATGCTGATTTTGTTGTGTTTTATTCAACAACTTGATATTAATGTAGTAGGAGGTTAAGTGGATGACGAGGACAAGAAGGTTAATAACAGTTTTGGGAAGTAATGACTTTAAAACTTGTAATTGTGAAGGGATTAGAAACTGCAACTATATTCAAGAAATCTTTATAAAAAAATATCAGCAGCAAATCGATGAAGTATTAGTTTTAGCTACTGGAAAGGCTATTGAGTTTAATAGGTCTGCTTCAAAGGATAATGTTGATAGTTATAAACTAGGTTTGCAGGAGACTTTGGAAAAAATCAAAGAGAAAGAGGAGTTAAGTTTTAATTATAAGGTTATGGAAGTTTCCAAAGGTTATACTGAGGATAAACTTTGGCAGCTTTTTAATAGTTTAGTAGAGGAAGTAGCTATGGGAGATGAGATCTATTTAGACTTGACTTGTGCAACTAATTATCAATCATTATTAATCATGAATGCTTTGAACTATCTTAAGGTTTTAAAAGATATTAAAATTAACAGTATAGAGTTTGCTTTAGCTTTAATGGATGATTTAGAAGTTCAACAGAAGCTCGATAAACTACCTAAAACAGGTTTAGGTCCTTCATTTTTAGACTTAACTGCTCTAAACTATCTCGATGAATGGACTAAAGCTGTAGATAATTTTTGCACTACCGGTAGTTTCAAAGAATTAGAGGAGATTTTTAGTGTTGACCAGGAAAGATTAGCAGTAATTACTGAGGATAAAGATAATTTTTTTCAGGATTTAGAGCAACTGTTGAAGGTCTTAAAGGATTTTGATTTGAAATTGAAATCATGTCGAGGTCGGGAGTTAAATGATGCGGCGCTATCTGTAGCTAAACAGTTGGCTAAGTTCGATGATAAATTTAATCTAAATAATCAACAACTACTGCCTTATATAAGGCTGCTTAGTAAGCTCAAGTTTAAGCTAAATGGTCTTGCTATGAATAATGGAACCGAGTTACAGAATTACTTTCAAATTTTGGACTGGTGTTTAGAGCATAACTTTATTCAACAAGGTTGGACTCTCTTAACAGAAAACTTAGTTACGATAGTAAGTAAAGAAATTGGCTATAATCACAATGATGAAGAGGTTAGAGAAGATATAAAAGAAACCTTGAAGTATTTACATAAAAAGTTTCAGGCTTGGCGAGAGGGTTATCAGTTAACTCCGGTAGGAATTATGAATGATAGGGAGGTTTTTGAGCAGGTATTAGCAGTAGTTGATAAAAAATATCCTGACTTTCCTCGTTTATATAGTAAGTTTTTAAAATCGAAGCAGGATATTGACCGGTTAGGAATGAAGAGAAATAGTGAGGATGCGCAAGGTCTTAAAAAGTATCTCGGTGAATATATAGAGGATGTTAAAAAAATTATATCAAAGGATCTAAAGAGACTTCAGAAAAAATAGGAATAGATTCTAGTTTAAACTAAGGAGACTGTTAAATTTATGCTCAAAAACTACTTAAAAGTTATTATTTTACTGTTACTTATTTTAATGCTTACTGCTTGTGGAGGTGAAGAGTTAACAGGGACCTCTGTAAGTTTTGAGGAACTGGCCCGGGAAGTAGATGAACAGGAGTATGATATTGCTGAGGAAATAAAAAAGTTGGATGGAGAAGTGGTGGAGATGGAGGGTTATATGTCTACTTTAACCCCTTTAGATGTAGATTATTTTTATTTAACCGCTAACCCGGGAGTAGCATGTCCTTTTTGTGAAGGAGAAGAGGTTAATTACTTTACTGTAGTTCAAGTTTACTTTCCCTCAGAACAGGGCTTTCGTTTTTCTAGAGATTTACAGCGAGTAGTAGGTAGGCTGGAGGTAGGAGAGAAAGTAGATCAGTATGGAGCTAAGAGCAAGTTTAGAATTAAAGCTGAGATAATGGAAACGGTAGAATAGTTAAAGATAAGACAGAAATAATAAAAACATATTAGATTTGCTAATTTAGTAATTGAGTAGCTAAGGGGGAAGACAAATGATTAGTAAGCGGTTGATAGCTATTGCTTTGTTATTTAGTTTATGTCTTTTGTTTTTAACTTCAAAAGCTTCATATTCCGCAGGAACTTCTGCCTTTGTAGCAGAGTGGGAAAGCGAGGTTAAGAAGAATCAGGATTTATTAAAAGAGGCGACTGATAACTTAAAGTTAAAGTTTTACTTAGGTGTTGCTTATGGTAATTTAGGCGATATTAAAGCTGGTCAAGAAAAGTTTGATTCATTTAAGAATATTACTTTGGATGAATGGAGCAGTTTAACGCTTACCGCTTACAACAATTTAAATGGGGGAGAGTTTGAGCAGCTCAAAAATTTAAATCATTTAGCCTTTTTATACTACTTAGATGAAAGATATTCTCGCTCAGCAGAGTATTTTAAGCGGGCTATTGAGTTGGATGCTGATAATGCTAACCTATATAACTATAAAGCTTTGGCTTATGGAGAAATGGGAGAATATGAGCAAGCTCGAGAGATACTGAGTAAAGTAGAAAATAGAAATGATTATACTACTTTATTATTAGCTATTAGCTACTATAAAACTGGAAGTCGGTTTAGGGCAGTTTATTACTACAGCCGAGTTGGTGATGAAGCTAAAGCAGTGTTAGATTAAAATTTTTAATTTCAAGCAGGAAAAATATAGTCTAAGCATAATAATATAGATAAAGAGTAAAATCTCTACTACTTAGATTCTATTTAAAACAAGGATTGAAACGGTAGAGTAGCTGCTTAAAGTAACATTTTAAAATCCATTAAAATAAGGGTTGAGATTAAGCAGTTTGGAGGACTGGATTAATTCTAGCCCTCTTTAAATTAGGAGGTGCTTTTATGAAAAAGTTGGTTAGTTTTCTTTATAAATTAGCTAGAACTGCTAACGATATTGAGACTTTATCTAGCGGTGATTCGAAGCGAGTAGCTAAAAGGGCTAAGAATAAGGTTATTGGTCGTAAACTGATTAATAAGTTAATGAAGTAAAGGAGGAAAATTTATGGAGAGTATTATTGAAGAAAGGAAGATTGGAGAGAAACTGACTATTGGGGTTCAGACTGAAGGTGAGGAGATTGGTTTATTAGTGGCTTCAGAGGATGTATCAGCTAGTTGTGCTTTTTTAGCTGATGAATGGGAGGCTTTCGTAGAAGCTGTTAATGAGGCTGACCAAGCTATTAAAGAAGAAAAGAAGGGTTAATACTATTGCTTTAGATAAGTAAAGCGGCCAGCTTGAGAATAGCTGGTCTTATCTTTTTAATTTTGAAGGTGGGTGGCGTGGTGATGGGTAACTTAATAGTTAAGATTTGTCTTGGAAATAATATAAAAAATTCTTTATGACTGGGGAGGTAGTAGATAAATGTTTAAGAATTCAGTTACTATAATGAAGATCTCGGGGATTCCGATTAGATTACATATCAGCTTTTTATTGATTTTACCTTTTTTTGCAGTTACTATCGGCAATAATATTGGAGCTATTGCTGAGGTGGCTGGCGTTGCTACTGCTAGTCTATCTTTAAATCCTTATTGGTTGGGTTTAATACTGGCTATTTTACTTTTTGTTAGCGTGGCCTTACATGAGTTGGCTCATTCTTTTGTAGCTCGTAGTAGAGGAATTGAGATTAGAGATATTACGTTAATGCTTTTGGGTGGGGTGGCTCAGATGGAAGATGAGTTTGAAGAGCCTCAAGATGAAGTTTGGATGGCTTTTGCGGGCCCGCTGTTCAGCCTAGTATTAGGATTTTTATTATTATTTTTGGTAGGGTTCTTAGCTGGGTTTTTAATTGCCGATCTAGAGTTGATAATGTATTATTTGGGTTTTATGAATATATTTTTGGCCTTATTTAATCTCTTACCAGCCTTTCCATCCGATGGAGGTAGGATTTTAAGATCTTTAATTGCTAGAAAAACATCTTATCTGCGTGCTACTAAGATTGCTACCGATATCGGTAAGTTTTTTGCTTTTCTGTTTGGATTTTATGGATTAATGGCGGGACGAATTTTGATAATTTTAATTGCTTTCTTTATTTATATTGGGGCTTCACAGGAGTATCAATTAAATGTAATTAAGGATACTTTTTTGGACTTTACAGTGGCTGATTTAATGAGCAGTAAAGTTTCTACAGTGCCAGCAGAGATGAAGGTGCAGGAGTTGATGGAGAAGATGTTACAGGAAAGGCACTTTGGATATCCTGTGGTAGATGAAGGGGGAAGCTTAATGGGTTGTGTAACTTTAGAGGATATTGAGGCTGTGCCTAAAGAGGAACAGCAAGAGAGAGAAGTGGAGGAGATTATGACCTGTGAGGTTATTGTAGTGGAGCCTGAAGAGGCGCTTTATGAGGCTTTTAAGAAGCTATCTCAGGCCGATATCGGTCGATTGATGGTAATGGATGAGGGAGAGTTAAAGGGAATTTTGACTAGGTCGGATATTATGAAGGCTTATCGACTGAAGACGTTAAAAGAGAAAAAGATTAGCTAAAGGAGGAATCAAGATTGAAGGATTATTTAATTAGGGTGATGACTACTAATAAAGAGATTAGGGCCCTAGCCGTTAATTCAACTCAGGTTGTTAGTAATGCTCAACAAGCACATGCTACTACTCCAGTGGCGACGGCAGCTTTGGGCAGAGCTTTAAGTGCTGCCTTATTGATGGGTTCTATGGTTAAAACTGGGCATGAAACAGGATTGAAGATTATTGGAGACGGGCCCTTGCAAAAGATAATTGCTGAAGCCAACCATTACGGAGAAGTGAGAGGTTATGTTGCCAATCCAGAAGTAGACTTTATAACCAATCAAGCTGGGAAGTTGGATGTAGCTAGAGCTATCGGAGAAGGAGAGCTCTTTGTTTATAAAAATATGGGCTTAAAAGAAGAATATGAAAGCAGTGTTCCGTTGGTTTCTGGTGAGATTGGAGAAGATATCACCTATTATTTTAGTAAGTCTGAACAGACACCTGCCGCAGTTGCTTTAGGAGTTTTGGTAGATACTGATTGTTCTGTAAAAGCTGCGGGAGGATTTATTATTCAACTATTGCCGGAGGCCAGTGAAGAAACGATAGAACAGTTAGAGAAAAACTTAGCCGAGATAAAATCTGTAAGCAAACTAATAGACCAAGGTTTAAGTCCAGAAGAGCTTTTGGAGAAGGTGTTAACTGGTTTTAAATTCAGAGTTTTGGCTGAGCGAGAAGTTGCCTACCAGTGCAAGTGTGATCGAGAGCGTACTAAAAGCTTGTTAGTTAGTTTAGGCCAGCAAGAAATAGAGGAGATAGTAGCCCAGGAAGGTCAGGTGGAGATTCGCTGTCATTTTTGTGGAGAAGTATATAGCTTTGAAGAAGCAGAGGTGGAGGAGTTATTTACTAAGGTTAAGAGTATGAATCAACTTGATTAAAACATAAATAATCTTATTGCTTTAGTAAGGTACAGATTTCTAGTTAGAAATTTGTACCTTTTATGTTGTTAAATAATAAAAGGGGTTTAGCTATAATTGCTTTAAATTAATCTATAGCAAACTATATAAAGGGAGGGGTTAATTTGAATAGAAATAAGTTAATTAAAAAATATTTTCTAATTGCTTTATTGCTAGGGTTATTATTTTTAACGGCCTGTCAGGATAGTGCAGTTGATACAGTTTCATATCAAAGGGATATATCTCGGACAGAACAAATAGAGGCTCCTGTTGGTAGAGGAGATTTCACTAAAGATAGTATTACTGCTCAAACTTTAGAAAATGTTGAGCGTAAAATAATTCGTCGAGCCAGCTTAAGACTGGAGAGAAGAGATTGGGAAGATATTTCTCGGGAGATCAATACTTTGGTTGAAGCTTACGAAGGCTATATTTCCAATTCGCGACAGTGGCAGGATCATAACAATCGTAAGTTTTTGAACTATACTTTACAGATTCCTCAGGATAAGTTTTCGAGTGCTTTAGAGGACTTAAAGGAGCTAGGAGAGCTTAAGGATAAGCAAATTAATAGTCAGGATATTACTGAGGAGTATCTGGATTTGGAGATGCGTCTTGAAAACTTCAAACACCAGGAAAAAAGATATCAAGAACTTTTAGAAAAGGCGGAAAGTGTAGAAGATATCTTAAAAATTGAGAATGAACTAAATAGGGTTAGAAGAGAGATTGAGAGTATCGAAGGTAGAATGCGCTATTACGATACTAAGGTTGAACTATCAACTATTGACTTGCATATTTCACAGCCAGCAGCTATTGCTGGCCCTGGTTTAGGCTTTGCTGATAGTTTTAAGGAGGCAGTTAGTAATTTTATTAGTAGCATCAATAATATTATTATTTTTATAGGAGCTATAGTTCCTTGGTTTGGCTTGTTAAGCTTAGTTATATTTTTGCTTTATAAACTTATTAAGAGCAGAAAGAATTAGACTATAATCTGCTTTTTACTCACATCTCCTTAGCTTAATTAATAATATACATTAAAGTATAGAAATAAATTTTAATGGGGGATTTAGATGAGTAAAAATTTTGAGTTATTATTGGATGATTATGCCGGCAAAGTGAGTGAAGTTACTGCTGTAAAACAGTATTTTCATCATCATTTAGTTGTTGAAGAAGAAGATGTAGCTGAGCTATTAGAAGATGTTGCTATTGAGGAAATGAAGCATATGGATCAGTTAGGTAACTTTTTAGAAGAAGCAGGAGTTGATCCTCGTATTTGGGATGCTGAAGAGAGATATTGGAGTGGGGACTATGTTAATTATCAATACGATGTCTGTGATATTTTGCGGGCTGATATTGATGCGGAACTAGAAGCAATTTTACAGTATTATCAGCATATTGAAGCTATCTCTGATCCTCAAGTGGAAATGATGTTAAATAGGATTATTAAGGATGAACTGCGCCATATTGGTCTATTTATGCAAAAACTGAGTAAGTATTGTTCTGATTTTAACCAAAAGTCGTGGTTGAGATCAAAAATAGAAGAGCTACCTATAAGTATAACTGCTAAAAAGCAAGTGCTTAATGGTTTACAGTTAATATAAATTTTAAAGCGCTTTTTACCCAGCTGAAAAACTGAGGTACAAAGCGCTTTATTGTTATAGATAATGGTTTTTTACTTTGGATTAGCAGGTTCGATATTGATAGTTTTCCCTTTGATTTGATTATTTTTCATCACTTTCAATACTTCTTGGGCATACTCACGAGGAACCTCTACAAAAGTAAAGCCGTCATAAATATCGATCAGGCCGACTAAACTGCCCGAAATACTGGTTTCACCAGCAATAGCTCCTACAACATCTCCGGGAGTTACTTTTTGTTTTTTACCAATGTTTATAAATAGCTTAACCATACCTGGTTCTGCTCCGGTATCACCAAAGCTATCTACTTCTGCTTCTTTTTCTTTCTCTTGTTCTTCCAGCATTAATTTTAATAAGGCAGCTGCTATATCGAAGGAAACATAATCATCTTCAATTAATTTTTCTATTAATTGAGTTTCTAGGGTTAGATTATCATTTTCTAAGGTTTCGGTTACTCTATCTAATAACAGCTCCATTTTAATCTCTTTTACATCGTTAGCTGAAGGAATGCGTCTTCTTTCAATATTAGTTTTAGTATATTTTTCAATACTCTTCAGTTGATAAATTTCTCTGCCAACTACAAAGGTAAAGGCTAGACCGGTTTTTCCTATGCGGCCAGTTCTACCAATACGATGTACATAATACTCTTGATCTTGAGGTATATCATAGTTGAATACGATTTCGATATCATCAACATCTATTCCTCTAGCAGCTACATCCGTAGCTACTAAAATTTCTATAGTTCCATTTTTGAACTTATTCATAACTCGGTCCCGCTGTGGTTGTTTTAAGCCACCGTGCAGACCGTCTACAAAGTAGCCACGGGCCTGAAGCTTAATTGCCAACTCATCAACCTGTTTTCTAGTATTACAGAATACTAAGGCTAATTCAGGATTATAGATATCGATTAATCTAGATAGCACTTCTAATTTATTCCCCTTTTTTACTTCAAAGTAGGCCTGTTCAATATTAGGTACTGTTAATTTTTTACGTACTACCTTGACTATTTCAGGATTGTTTTGATACTTCTTTCGTAACTTTAAAATTGCCCTAGGCATTGTAGCTGAGAAGAAGATAGTCTGCCTTTCCCCTTCAATCCCTTTTAAAACTGTTTCAATATCATCTCTAAAGCCCATATTTAACATTTCATCTGCTTCATCTAAGATGATACTCTTTAGATTAGCAATTTTCAGAGTACCTCTGCGCATATGATCCATAATCCGGCCTGGAGTTCCAATTACAATCTGAACTCCTTTTTTTAAGGCTTTAATCTGACGCTTAATCGATTGTCCACCATAGATTGGTAAGGCTTTAATTTTTCTTTTATATTTAGATAATCTTTTGATTTCTTCGGATACCTGAATAGCCAATTCTCTAGTAGGACATAGAATTAAACTTTGAACTTCTTTACTATCTTCTTCGACCATTTCTAAAGTTGGAATTCCAAAAGCGGCTGTTTTTCCGGTTCCAGTTTGGGCCTGGCCTATTACATCTTTGCCCTCTAGTATATGCGGAATTGCTTGGGCCTGAATGGGAGTTGCTTCTTCAAAACCCATATCTTCGATTGCCTTGTTAATTTCTGTTGATAATCCTAATTCTTTAAAACTGTTTTTTTCCATTTAATTTTCACTTCTCCTTAGATATTAGTTATTATCAGTTAATCTGTACTAAATAATTTTTACTATATCAAGATAAATTATTTAATTTCGATAAATACCAAAGAAAAAAGTTGCCTCAAGGCAACTTTAATTATGAGCTAAATAATTTTAAGTATCTAAATCACAACGCAGCTAACCAGTATTTATTTTAAACAGATTGTCCCGACTCAAGTGATTATATCAGATAAACTAACAAAAAACAAATTTAATAGCAAATATTACTCTTGATTTATCCAATTAAAGCCAACTATTCGCCAATTATTTTAACAAGTACTCGTTTTCTGCGCTGTCCATCAAACTCTCCATAAAAGATTTGTTCCCAGGGCCCGAAGTCCAGTTCTCCTTCAGTGATTGCTATTGTTACTTCTCGGCCCATAATCTGTCGTTTTAGATGAGCGGCGGCATTATCTTCGACTCCTCGATTATGTAAGTATTGAGAGGTAGGTTCATGAGGTGCTAATTCTTCTAACCACTCTTTAAAGTCCTGGTGGAGCCCACTTTCAGCATCATTGATAAAAACGCTAGCACTAATATGCATTGCATTAACTAAGCATAATCCTTCCTGAACTCCACTTTGCTCTACTATTTTTTGTACTTGTTGAGTTATGTTGACCAGTTCCTCTCTTTCCTTAGTTTCAAACCATAAATATTCACGAAACGATTTCATTAGTTTTACCTCCTGATAAGTTTTGAGATAGTTAAATTATAACATACTACTTTTATTTTTTTAACAGGTAGAGTTACTTTTTCTAGGTATCTTTGCTTAACTTTAATTAAAAACTAAACTTAAGGAGGCAGTTAAAGATATTAAAGAAGCTGCTGATAGAAAATTAGCTCAAAAATTGAATGATGAGGACTAGTAAGATATTCTTTTATTATATTTAAGACCTTCTCTTTTTTTGGAATCTTTGATATACTGGCTCTAGGGCATCTTGAGTATCCTTTACCAGCTCTTAAATACTAATATGCTTAAGAAGATTATTTTGAGGATATTCAAAGATGTCCTATTTTTTAATAAAGTATTTCTATATTTTCAAATAAAAAGAAAAAGAGGAAGGTTATAAAATGATTAACAGCTTTGAAAATATTGTTTTATTTACTCAAGGGGTAATGTTATTATTAGCTATAGTTTTAAATGAAATTTTTTTAGGAATAGATATAATTGCTTCATTTTTTGTTGTTGCAGATTGGTATATATATGCTTTGATAGGAATAACTTTAGGTTTTATACTTTGGTTATTACTTTTGTTAGGAATTAATTTTTTAGGTTCTTTAAAAAAATTAGATAAAATGTTTTCATCGTTACCATTAACTAAAAGGAACTTTTGGATAGTTGCTGTTATTCCTCCTATTATTGAAGAAATCTTTTTTCGAGGAATTTTAGTATCGCTAATAGGAGTTTGGGGAAGTAGCATTCTTTTTGCTCTGGGACACGGAGGATTTTTGGAAGATCTTTTTAGCTATACTTTAATAAGTTTTTTATTAGGATTAATTCTTGCTTATTTTTATATGCTTTCGGGTTCTTTATGGGGACCAATTGCTTTACATATGACTATTAACTTATTGAGCAGCTTAAGACTTTTATATAAAAACTAATATTTTTGATAAACTTTGAGGATAATATTTTCAATTTATATAAAGATTAAGGAGGATTTAATATTCTTGTCTAGAAATAAGGGTTTACATAGTGGTTTTAATATTTTTAAAAGATTAGTTTCATAAACTGCAATACCATTTAATGATTTTGCTAATAAATAAAGGGAGGAGGTATTTATGTTAAAAATGAATAAAAGAAAAGCAGTTTTGAGTTTGTTAATTGTTTTCCTGCTTATATCATCTTTTAGCTTATCCGTTAGAGCTGCTGAAAGCACTAAAATTGTTTATGTAAATATTGAGAGTGTCTTTGAAGCTCACCCTGCTACACAAGAAGCTAGAGAGAAACTTCAATTAGAAGTGCAGAAAATGCGAGAAGAGCTTGGTGATTTAGATCCTGGAGAATCTCAAATGATGCAGCAACAGTTTGAACAAGAACTTCAAGAGTTACAAAACCAGTTAATGGAAGAGGCTTTTGCTGAATTAAGAGCTGATATTCAACAGATTGCAGATGAAAAAGGTTATGATTATATAGTAGGCGATAATATGCTCTTAGCTGGTGGGGAAGATGTTACCGAAGAGATTTTAGCAGAACTTCAATAAAAGTTGTTAAATAAAGCTGCTGGTATATAATATGCCAGCAGCTTTATTTGATTTTTATATAGAAGAGTAGCTTGATAAAAAAATGTCTAATTTAGATTTTACTTGTAAATTTATTAATATTTAAAGGGAAACTCAACAGCTGTGTTGAATTTAATTATTAGTCCTTCAGTTGGTATTTTCAGTTGAGCTTTAGACTTTTAATGGATTTTAAACCTGAAATTTTTTCAGGAGAAAGGGGCAAGATTAAAATGGTAATAAAGTTTTTAACTGAACCTTTTGTTAGCAGCATGGGGGTTGATTTAGGAACTGCTAATACAATAGTATGCGTGAAAGGAGAGGGACTGTTAATTAAAGAACCTTCAGTAGTAGCGGTTAGGAAAGAAACTGGTGAAGTTTTGAAGGTTGGTAAAGAAGCTAGAAAGATGTTAGGTAGAACTCCAGATAGTATTATGGCTGTTCAACCTATGGAGGATGGAGTTATTCATGATTTTGAAATTGCTGAAAAAATGTTAAGCTATTTTATTAATAAGGCTCATCAAAAGAAAAAGGTTGTTAAACCTCGAATTGTTGTTTGTGTTCCTTCAGAAATGACAGATGTAGAGAGACGTTCGGTAATAGATGCTACTTTAAGAGCTGGAGCCAGGGAGGCTTACTTAATTGAAGAAGCTATGGCAGCAGCTATTGGAGTTGGTTTACCTATTCAAGAAGCAGTAGGAAGTATGGTAGTTGATATTGGTGGAGGAACTACTGAGATAGCTGTTATTTCTCTAGGAGGTATAGTTACTAAACGTTCGGTTAAAATAGCTGGTAATAAGATGGACGAAGCTATTGTTAACTACATAAAAGATGAATATAATTTAGTAGTTGGTAATAGAACTGCTGAAGAAATAAAGATAAATTTGGGCTCAATTTGTAAAAGCAATAATGATGGAGTAGTAGATATTCGAGGGCGTGATTTAGTTGAAGGCTTGCCTAAGTCCATCGAAATTGATGCTGCCGAAATAAAAGAGGTATTAATGGAGCCAATTCAAGGAATTATTAAAGCTGTTAAACTTACCTTAGACCAGACACCTCCGGAATTATTATCGGATATATTGGAGAGGGGAATAGTAATGGTTGGTGGAGGTGCATTATTGACTTGTTTGGATGAACTGTTATCAGCAGAGATTGATGCTCCAGTCTATGTAGCCGAGGATCCTCTTAACTGTGTTGCTAATGGAACCTGTAAGGTTTTAGAAGAATTAGATGATTTAAAGGATATATTAGTAACTTCTTAGTAAGTTTTAACTTTAGATAAAGAGGTGAGTAAATTAAATGAGACGCTTCTTTTTCTTATTATTGTTTTGGGTTTTATTGAGCAGTGTTGTTTTGGTAAATGATGGTTTAGCTGAAACAGCTATGAGTGTCGAGCTCAGTGATGGAAACGGCATTGTTAGAGTAATGGATGATATTTATATCTCAGAGCAAGAAAGTATTAATGGCGATCTAGTGGCTATATTAGGTGATATCGAGGTTAATGGTACAGTTAATGGTGATGTAGTAGCTATATTAGGAGATGTAAGTGTCAATAACTCAATTCGAGGAGACTTAGTTTCTATACTAGGTCAGGTTAATCAAGGAGAAAATGCTGAGATTAAAGGGACAATTACTCAGGTGAGTGGTTTTAATAAAGAACTATTGCGAAGTACTAATTTTACTTTACCTGTTGATGTTTTTTTTAGCTGGGGCTTTAAAATCTCAAGATTAATTATGCTTTATGGATTAACAGTTTTGCTTTTTATAATAATCCCTAAGCATGAACGGAGAATGATGTATGCCTTAGAGGAGAGTCCCGGCAAAAAATTAGGATTGGGTTTGCTAAGTGTTATTTTATTTCCGTTGCTTATTTTAGTATTTTTATTATCTTTAATAGGTATTCCTTTAATTCCTTTTTTGATATTAGCTTTTATTGTTACTAGGTTTATAGGTTATGTAGCTATTGTTTTATGGGTTGGGGATAGAATTGAGAAGGTAGGGAGTATAGGTTTAAATATTTTTGTTAAGTTGCTGCTAGGCGTTATAGCTCTTTGGATCTTAGAAGCCATTCCAGTAATAGGAGGTATAGCTTATTTAGTTATTACCTTTTTGGCATTAGGAGTAGTATTGGATACGAAGTTCGGGACTAACAAACCTTGGTTTAATAAGCAGGAAATTACTAATGAAGAAGATATTGATGATGAGGATGAATAGCATATAATTGCTTAGTAGCTCTCGTTCTTGTTATGAGAACGAGATTTTTTAATTAGGTAATTTTTTACCCGAGTTCGACACTTACTAGGTAAACAGACCCCACGCAAACACTTATTATAGCAGTGTTTAAGAAGGATTAGAGTACTTTTAAGCATGTTACTAGGTTTTTTCTTTAATATTTGGAAACCTCGAAGGCCTCTCAACCCC
>NZ_JALKBZ010000031.1 GCF_023227765.1 Fuchsiella alkaliacetigena | reverse complement strand
AGAGATTCTTTATCTTCTCTTTTAAAGAAGGTGATATACAAATAATATTTAGTTTTTGGTTACTTGCCGAATTGAGGTTAAATTTATATTCAGTTCATACGCGTCAACTTAATACATATTTTTTAGTTGATAGTGTATAGTGTGCAGTGTATAGTTAAAAACCTAGACCATTAAAAGATTAAAGCTAATAATTTTATTCTCTATCACATAAAGCCTAAAGCTTTAATTCAAGCTTAATTTTAATATAGTTCTAGATTTTTGATTTTATGTTTTAAGGTCTAGTCAGAACTTAGTCAGATTTTAGTCAGTGTCAAATAGGTTTTAATGTCTTGAACTTATTTTTTAGTTGATTCGTGGTTCCAAAAATAAATCATACTCTCTCTATGTATTCCCCACTGCGAGTATCTATCTTCAAAATATCTCCTGCTTCAATAAAAAGAGGAACCTTAACCTCAGCTCCACTTTCTAAAGTAACCTTTTTAGAGCCACCTGAAACTGTATTTCCCTTAATAGCCGGCGGAGCATCTGCTACTGCTAATTCTACAAAGTTGGGTACCTTTACACCTACTACCTTCTCTTGATAAAATTCAATCTCAATTTCTAAATTCTCTTTAAGATAATCAGTAGCATTCCCTAACATATCTGCCGCTAACTCAATCTGTTCATAGGTTTCATTATCCATAAAGACATAGTTATCGCCATCGCGGTAGAGAAATTGATACTTCTTAGCCTCAATATGAGCCTTAGCTACCTTTTCTCCTGACCTAAAGCGCTTATTGATAATAGAACCAGTATCGATATTTTTTAGTTCTGTCTGTATAAAAGCTCCCCCTTTACCTGGTTTCACATGATCATAGTCCAAAATAGTATAAAGTTCGCCGTCTAGTTCAATGGTCATTCCCGTCTGAAAGTCATTAGTTGAAATCAAAAGTTCTTAACCTCCTATTTAGTTAGTAATTACAAATATTGCTCTCAGTTAAGCTAATAATATCTTTCTAGACTGAGCTTATTTTTCCTGCTTATTTTAAATTTGGAGTAACTCTTTTGTAGACTGAGTTAAGATTCGAGCTCCCTCTTCTGTAATCACTACTATATCCTCAATTCTAACTCCACCCCACTGCTGAACATAGATCCCTGGTTCTACTGTTACTACCATTCCTGTTTTTAATTTTTTAGCGACTCCTTTGGCTAAGCGCGGGCCCTCGTGAACCTCCAAGCCCACTCCATGACCTAAACTATGCCCAAAGTTATCACCATAACCCTGCTTAGCGATGATTTCTCTAGCTATACTATCCACCTCTGCTCCACTCTTAGACGGGCCAATTACAGCTAAAGCTTCCAACTGCGCTGTCAATACCAGGTCATAAATCTCTTTTTGTCGAGCAGTTGGCTCGCCTAAAACTACCGTTCTAGTAAAATCTGAATTATAGTTATCATAAGTACAGCCTAAATCGAAGGTAACTAACTCCCCAGCAACCAGCTCCTTATCACTAGCCACTCCATGCGGCAAGGCTCCTCGCTGGCCAGAAGCAACAATAAAATCAAAAGCTTTATCGCTAGCCCCCTGTTTTTTCATGAAATATTCCAGCTCCAAACTAAGCTCTTTTTCTTTAACTCCCGGCTTTATATAGTCCAGAATATGCTCAAAAGCTTGGTCAGCAAGCTCAACAGCTTTCTCTATAGCTAAGAGCTCCTGAGCATCCTTGATTAGTCTGATCTCTTTAACTAAGTCTTTAGTAGCAACTAACTCTATCGCAGCTAACTTCTTTTGACAATAAGAGTACTGCTGATAACTAAGCTCTTTAGCTTCAAAGCCTAACTTCTTAACCTCTAACCGCTTTAATTCTTCTTTTAAGGTTTTTATTTTAGGCTGTCCGTGCTCCACTACTCGATAATTAGTAGTTTGATTGAGAGCCTGTTCCTGATAACGAAAATCAGTAATCAAAACTTTTTCTGTATCCGTAATCAATAAGGTGGCGGCCGTACCGGTAAAACCGCTTAGATAGTAGGTGTTATTAGGATTATTAATCATAATTCCATCTATATCTATTTCAGATATTTTCTTTCTTAGCTTTATTACTCGCTCCTTCATTTTCTTTCCCCTTTCAATTGACAATTAACAGCTTAGTTGCCTCGCTGTATTTAATAGTGTATAGTTCAGATGATAGAAGATAAATTAAGATCAAAAGATAAAGTTCAAATTCTAAAAAGGTCAATATCGATCTAGTGCTGCGCTTTCACGAAGCCTAGATAACCCCAGGGATATTCAACACTCCAAATCTTTTTTCTCCTTATGTATTAACAAAGATTAGAAATACTATGATTTGCTTAAAACTTTTTTGAAATTAACTATCAACTGAACTTATAGATTAACCAAAAACCTTAACCCCAATAGATAACTATCCAAACCCAAGCCTGAAATCTGCCCCACCGCCACCGGAGCAATTACTGACTTATGTCTAAACTCTTCGCGCTGATAAACATTACTCAAATGAACTTCAACTGTCGGTAGTTCTACTGCAGCTATAGCATCTCGAATAGCAATACTGTAATGAGTATAAGCTCCCGGATTAATCAGCAAACCTTTAACATCTTCCTGAAGTGTATCGTGAATTCGCTCTACTATCTCCCCTTCGCCGTTAAACTGTTCGATTATCAACTCTACTCCCAACTGCTGGGCCAGACTCTCCAACTCCTGATTAATATCAGCTAAGCTCAAAGTACCGTAAACATCTGGTTCGCGCTGACCTAGTAAATTAAGATTGGGCCCGTGAATTACTAAGTACATCCTACTTCCCCCTTAATAGCTTTCTGTAACTCCTAAATATTCTACTTAAGCTAAATTATTTTGTAGTACCTGCTCGATTAGCTCTGTATCAATTCCACCTACTATCTCCACCTCGCCTATTTGCTGAGGTAAAATAAATTTTACTTCTCCTCGCTCTACTTTCTTGTCTTGTTTAGTTTTAGCTATAATCTGCTGAATATTCAAATCCTCAATAGCAGTAGGCAACTGAAAGCTTTCTATTAACTCTCTTTGCAGCTCAACTGCGGATTTATCAACCCTATCTAAACGATAGGCTAACTCCATAGCACAGACCATTCCTATACTCACCGCTTCTCCGTGACGATATTCACCGTACTCCGTTAAAGCCTCAATAGCATGCCCAATAGTATGACCGTAGTTTAAAATAGCTCTTAAGCCTAACTCTTTCTCATCTTCAGCTACCACCTCTGCTTTGATCTCACAAGAACGATAGATCATTTTAGCTAAAGCAGCGCTTTGAAAGCCTCTAATCTCTGCACTATAATCAACTAAGTAATCAAAAAAGTGGCGATCCCAGATCATCCCGTACTTAATTACTTCAGCCATTCCCGAGCGAAAATCACGTTGCTCTAAAGTTCTTAAAACCTCTATATCAATTAAGACTAAGCGCGGTTGATAAAAAGCACCAATTAAGTTCTTACCTGCGGAGTGATTAACTGCTACCTTACCCCCTACACTGCTATCCACTTGAGCCAGCAGCGTAGTAGGTACCTGAATAAAGGGCACTCCGCGCATATAAGTAGCTGCTATAAAGCCGGCTAAATCTCCTACTACTCCCCCACCAAGAGCCACCACCAAAGAACTACGCTCTAAACCGAAGTCAATAGCTTCATCATATAGTTTTTTAGCCATATCTAAACTTTTCGAAGCTTCGCCTTCCGGAACAGCAGTAATCTTAAAAGAAAAGCCCACTTGATTCAAAGCCTGCTCCACCTGCTCAGCATATAGTTTTTCTACTCTTTGATCAGTAATTACCAGCACTTTAGTCTGCTCACTAAATCCTAGCTCCAATAAATACTTAGCTAAATCTGTTAATAAGTTTCTGCCAATTTTAATCTCATAGCTTCGTTCACCTAAATCAACACCTAAAGTTTTCATCTGTAAATCTCCTTTATCTACTTCGCTAATAACAACTATTCTGTATTAATAGTCAATCTATTTATCTAAAACAGTAGCCACTATCTTCTCAACTACTTCCTCTACTTCTAACTGTGAAGTATCTATTACATAGTCAGCAGCAGCCTGATAGTAACTCTCCCTAGTAGACAAGAGCTTTTTAATCTCAGCTAAAGGATCAGCTACATCAAGCAAAGGACGATCACTGTCCTTTACTCTGTCTAAAATCACCTCAGGCTCTGCCTGAAGAAGAACTAAAGTTCCTTGTTTTTGCAATCGCTCTATATTATCGCTATCTAATACTACTCCCCCACCGGTAGCAATTACTAAACCCTCCTGTTGAGCTAGCTCAGCTACTACCTCTTTTTCTAAGCTGCGGAAGTGCGCTTCACCGTGTTGAGCAAAGATCTCAGTTATCTGCTGACCTGCCTTCTCTACTAGTAATTGATCCGAATCTACAAACTCTAAATCTAATCTAGCTGCTAACTCCTGGCCGACAGTACTCTTACCGCTACCCATAAAACCGATTAAAACTATATTCTCCATCTCCATTATCTCTCTCCTAGAGCTTGGAGATAGTTATTATAGTTACGCTTTACTTCCTCCATACTATCGCCACCAAACTTCTCCAGCCAAGCTTTAGCTAACTCAATAGCCACTACTGCTTCACCTACTACTCCGGCTGCTGGAACTGCTGTTACGTCGGAGCGTTCTACACTAGCTTTAAACTGCTCTTTGCTTTCTAAATCCACCGACTCCAGAGGTTGATAAAGAGTTGGTATCGGTTTCATAGCTGCTTTAACTCGCAAAGGCTCACCATTAGTAATGCCACCTTCTATTCCCCCAGCATTATTAGTATGCCGCTTAAACTCATCCTGATAATAGATCTCATCGTGAACCTCAGAGCCTCTGAGCCGAGCTGCCTCAAAGCCTAAGCCTACCTCTACTCCCTTAATAGCTTGAATACTCATCAAGGCCTGAGCTAATCTGCCGTCTAACTTGCGATCCCAGTGGACATGGCTGCCTAATCCTACTGGTAAAGGAGTAGTTAAGACTTCAAAACTACCTCCTAAGGAGTCTCCCGCCTCTTTAACTTCCTTAATTTCAGCTATCATAGCCTCTTCCGCCTCGACATCAAGAGTCCTGAGTGGCGATTTATCTACCTCTTTAAAGATCTCTGCTAAAGTATGTTCTGTTCTTTGAGCTTCTATGCTACCTAACTGCACTACGTGACTAATTACTTTAATACCAAACTCCTGTAAAAAGATTTTAGCTATAGCCCCAGCAGCTACTCTAGCTGCTGTTTCTCGAGCACTAGCTCTTTCCAGTACATTTCTAATATCCTGCTGATTATACTTTAAGCTACCGGCTAAATCAGCATGGCCCGGCCTAGGCTTAGTTACCTCTGGAGAAATTCTCTTTACCTTATCATCTTTTTCAATCTTTACTTCTTGCTGATAATCTCCAGAACCAGTGGGATCCATCACTTCTTGCCAGTTAGCCCAGTCCTTATTTTTAACCTGTAAAGTAATAGGGCTACCTAAGCTATAATTAGCTCTAATCCCCGATAAAATATCAACCTGATCCGTTTCCACTTCCATTCTACCACCACGACCAAAACCTCCCTGCCTTCTAGCCAGTTCATTATTAATATCTTCACAGTTAATTCTTAAATTAGCAGGTAATCCTTCAATAATAGTAGTTACCGCCTTACCATGAGATTCTCCAGCAGTTAAATATCTAAACATTATTTTACTCCTCCTTTTCTTCCAAGAATTTCAAGAACTTTTCTACTAGTTCAGGATCAAACTGAACTCCAGCCTGTTTCTTTAATTCCTTTCTAGCTTCCTTTTCACTTATAGAAGACTGATATAAACGACCACTAGTCATTACTTCATAAGCTTCGATAATGGCAAAGATTCGGGCCAATAAAGGAATATTCTCTCCAGCTATATTTTGAGGGTATCCCGAACCATCCCACCACTCATGATGGCTAAGAATCTCCTTAGCAATCTTACTCAGCTCCGGCGAAGACTTAGCAATCTGATAGCCAATCTCTGAGTGTTGCTTTACTTTAGACCATTCTCCTTCAGTCAGATTTTCAGCATTATGTATAATCTCCCTTTCAATGCCTACTTTACCTAAATCATGAAATTTTATCAAAAGTTTCAACTTGTCTGATTCAGCCGACGAGAGACCTAAAAATTTAGCAAACTCTGTTCCGAAGTATTTTAAACGCTGAATATGTTCAGTGCTTTCAAAGGTTTCCTCGGTCAATCTATCTTTTAAGTAAGAAACTATTTCTTTACGTACTTCTTTACTTTCGTTTAGTTTATTTTTATACATTCTATTATCAGCTATGCTAAAGATTTCATCTATATCCTGCTCAGTACTATTTTTAGTAGCATAACCCAGTCCTATACTAGGCTTAATAGGGTCAGCTTCAGCTTCCTCACAAGCTCTCCTAATTCTAGCACAGACCTTTTGGGCTGCTTCTTCACTAGTATTAGGTAACAACATTACAAACTCATCTCCACCCCAACGAGCTACTAAGTCCTCTTGCCGACTACAGTTCTCCAAGATATCAGCCATTTTAATTAATAACTGATCTCCTACCTGATGACCAAAAGCATCATTAGCTAGCTTAAGTCCATTCACATCACCAATGATAATACTCAAAGGCAACTTCCTAGCAGAATTATGACGTTCCAGTTCTTCATTAAAGTAGTTTCTATTATACAAACCCGTCAAGTCATCATGAAAGCTAATGTATCTGATTTCTTCTTCAGACTCAATTCTATTTAAAGCTGAAATAACATGAGAAATTAACAGCTCTGTCAACTTTAAGTCTTCTTCATCAAAAGCAGCTACTTCCTTAGCACAAACCTGAAAGACTCCAAATTCGGCAATAGGCACACTAAGAGCAGAACGATACTCAGCCTCCACCTGCTTACAAATGAAGCTTTCAGTTTCCTTGATTACCTCATCTACATTTAAAATTGACTCCTTTACCTCTCTAACATCTTTGACTAAAAAAGACTCTTTTTTTCTAAATGTAGCCCCTGCTAAGCCTTTATCTTTAGATAAATAACAACAATTAGAAGTATTTCCTTGCGGATCAGAGGTAGCCTTTACTACTAATCTTCCACTTTCATCTATCCCCAACAAACAAACATTAAAATCCAGAATATTTTCGGCTGCTTCGATTGTTAGCTGATAAACATCATCCTTGCAATGAAAGGTCCCCATTTGACTAGCCACTTTATGTAGCCTTTCTATCTTATTCTTCTCTTGTTTCAATTCTCGGCGAGCATTTTCACGTTGAGTGATATCCATATAAGAAGCCATAATGCAACTAGGCTCTCCAGCTTCATTATGAACTATATTAGCCAACAATTGAACCCAAAACTCAGAACCATCCTGCCTCTTGGCTAACAACTCTCCCACCCAAGTTCCCTCGTCTTTTAAAGCTTTGATAACTTCCTGAGACTGCTCTTCTCGAACCCAAAGATGAGTATCCTTCTTACCTAACACTTGCTGAAAACTATCATAGTTCCACATTTTTAAAAAGGATTCATTAACATAAATTAAAGTTCCTTCTAAATCAGTAATAGTAATACCGCTCAAAGAAGATTCTAAAGCCTTATTCCTGATTAACAACTTCTCTTCCATCTTTTTCCGAATAGTAATATCACGAGCATTAATCACAATACCTTCAATTGCCGGATTAGTTAATTGATTACTAACAATAATCTCCAAAAGCCGCCAATTACCATCACGATGTTGACATCTACACTCAAATACTAAATTAGCTTCTTGATCAACTATAATCTGATCAAGATGTTTTTCAACGATCGATAAATCATCAGGATGAACTAACTCAAAACTACTCGTTCCTAATAATTCTTGTGGTTGATAGGCCAAGATTTCCGCTATCGAAGAGCTTAAATAGGTAAATTGACCCTGTTTATTGATAATAGCTAATAAATCAGAAGAGTTTTCAATCAATGAACTCAGCTTCTCTTGGGCCCGATTATACTCCGTAACATCCTTAGCAGCACAAACCACATATTCTACCTCACCAGATTTAGAAAGCTTAGGATACTTATTAATAGAAATTAAACGACTTTCTCCTTCAGCATCTTCTAACCAATCTTGAACTCTCACTACTTCTTTATCCGCAAAAACTCTTTCATTTTCAAAAATAATCCTTTTATCTTCCTGTTTACCAAATAACTCTTCTAAATCACGACCTTTAAGCTCTGTTCGGCTAAAACCTAAAAACTCAGCGTGAGCTCGATTTACTATCCCATAAGTAGTAGGATCCTTCAAATACCAGATTTGTAAATCAAAGTTATTCAGTAATACCTCCTGCTCCTCCACTTTTTGACGCAGTTGCTCCTCAATTTCTTTTCTTTGAGTAATATCTCGCAACTGTTCAATAACTATTCTAACTTCACCTTTTTCATCTAAGATAGGATTACTTCGACAGTTAAAGTACCTATCCTGCTTTGGAAAGTACTTTTCTACCGACTCAATCTCCTTACTTTCCAAAGAACGACTGACAACACACTTTTTACAGCGAGACTCTCGCCCCCGTAATTGATAACACTTCTGTCCTTCTGCCTCTTTTGAAGTTACTCCAAAAAAATCATACCCTGCTTGATTATATTGAATTACCGTATAGTCAGGTCTGAGAATCCCGATAATATCTATAATCCCGTCTAAAGTATCTGCTAAAAGCTTCTTTTCCCATCTTAATTCGCTTTCTAGCTCCCTATATTCAGTAACATCAATTCCAGTACCAACTATATACTCTACCTCTTCTTGATCGTTGAAAATAACAGTATTTGACCAAGAGATTAATCTAGCCTCTTCCTCCTTAGTTAGCCAGTAATTTTCATGCTGAGTAGGAAAATCACCCGTGCTTAGCTCTTTAAAAACCTGCTGCACAGCCTTAATCTCCTCAGGTATAATAAATAGTTCCCACAATTTCTTCCCTTCTACTTCGCTAGCAGAATAACCAGTAACTTCTTCGCAAGCTTGATTAAAAAAAACAATTCGTCCTTCTATATCCATAAGCACCACTAAAGTCGCAGTTACATTTAAGATTTTTTTATATAATCCATTAACCACCAGATTCACCTCATCCCCTTAAGCTAATTTAAAATCATAATTTAATCAATTACTAGCCTCATGAATATTTCTCGACTGAAGGCTAAAAACCTTCCTTATAAAGTTAAGTATTAAAATTTATAAATATGACTTTCTTCTGCAAATAAAAAAACTCAGATTAAGCTTAACTATAAAATAACTCTTGCTAAAGCTTATCTGAGAAAGATTAAGAAATATTCAAAAAAATTAATTTTATAGCAAATAATTTTAACCTACTTAGTTTTCATATTCTGCCTTCAACTCCAGATGTCCTTCCTTGTCTTTTTGTTTTTCTTGATCTACTACCTCTTCTTCCTGCTTTGCTGTTTCTATTATCTCTTCTTCCTCAATAATTGTAGGGGTCATAAAGATAACCAATTCCGTCTTATCAATTTCAGTTCTCGTTCTTCTAAATAATCGACCTATTAAGGGAATATCACCCAAAAACGATACCTGGCTCCTTCTTTCCTGCTCTTCATCCTTAATTAGCCCTCCAATGACGATAGTTTCTCCACTAGCCACCCTAATATTAGTCTCTACTCTGCGATTACTCAACACTGGATATTCATTACCTGTTTCTTTATCTGTTCTATAGTCTATAATAGCTGTTATTTCTGGAACCACCTCTACCAATATTTTCTCATTTTCTGTAATTTGAGGAGTTATCTCTAAATTAATTCCCACCTCTTCATATCTAACAGATGAAGAAGTAACTCCATCTTCATCTATACTATAAGTAAAAATAGGCTCTTCTTCACCTATCATAATATTAGCCTTTTCACCATCAACAGTAGATATCTGTGGACGAGCCAAAATACTGCTCTCACCTTTGTTTTCCATAAAGTTCAAAGCATCTATATAAGCCCGATAATCCAAAGAAGTTAGATTATCTAAACTTAAATCCTCAGTACCTAAACCCAATTCTTCCATTTTATTATGAGAAAATTCTTCAATTCTTACTTCCAAGGCAACCTGTCTTTTAGCCTGATCCAGTTCCTTAATTAAACTTTCCGCTATAATTAAATCCTCTTCATAAGCAGTAATAATTAAGCTCTTAGTCCTCCCGTCTACTCTAATAGCTCCCTCATCTATAATTAAACTTAGAGACTCCTTCAATTCTGCCGGCTCAGAGTTATTGAGCTCAAAAACTGCGGTTTCCTGATCAGAATATAGCTCTTTTAATCGCTCCGGGGTAGAAACTATTACCGAATTATCAAGCACTTTATAATCCAAAGCATTAGCTTTAGTTAAAAGATCCAATGCCTTAAAAAACTTCAATTTTCGTAGACGAAGTGTAGTCTGCCCTTCTACAACATCATCGACAACTATATTTACGTCGGCTATATCAGCTAAGGCACTAAAAGCATCCCTTAACTCTACTCCCCGTAAATCTAAATCTATTATCGGCTCTTTAACTTTATTTTCAGCAGCCAAAACCCCTAAATTACCACCTGTAAATAAAGCACTAAATCCTATTATTAAAATAATTACTACTATTCTGCGCTTAATTTTGATTTTGATCTTCCTCACCCCCTAGCTGATAGTTAAACTTCTGCTCTTCTTTAGTAATAATAACTTCCTCAGTCAGTATTCTTTCAATTGTCAGCTCTGCTATTTCATCCCCTTGACTAACTATATAACTACTGTCTTCAACTTCAATAATAGCTCGTTTATTAATTCCGCTACCTAAAATACCTAATACTTCGATCTCCTTTTGTAACTGTATTTCCGTTGTCATTTCTCCAGCAACCTCTCCATTTGCTTCAACCCTAAGCTCTTCTTCAGTAGACTGCTTAGTTAACTGAGCTTCGAAGGGGTTTCTGCTAAGCAAATTATCATATCTAAAAAGTGCTAATCCTGTTTCTGTCTCCAATTCTCTTAATCCAAGCAGTTCCTCAGCTAATTCAACCTCAACTTCGGCTCTACGCTGAGTATCAATCATAGTCGCCAGCTCATTTTCAAACTCTGTTAAATGATCATCAACAAATAAGCTACCTAAAAAGCGATAGACTAAAGTAGTACTTAGAAATAAAAAAAAGAAAAACAAAGCAATTAAAAGTATAGTATTATTCATTAAACTAAATATACTTCGAAATTTATTAAGCACTTCAATCTTCCTCCTCTCGAAAAGCATATCCCGCTACTTCTAACTCCAGATTTAGCTCTGTGCTTAGATTTGGTGAAGAAATATCTAAGCTATTAATCTGAACTAGATAATCAAACTCCGCTAGCTGTTTAATAAAGTCCAAAAAGCCACTGTACTCTCCCTTTAAAACTAGATTAACTGGATACTGCAAATACTGATCTTCTTCTCGGCTGCTAGCCGGAGTAATACTTAATAGCTCTAGGTCTGCTGCTAGAGCAGACTCATCTAAGTCTACAACCATTCTATTTCTTTGACCAACCTCTAAAAACTCAACTCCTGCTCTCCTTAACTCCTCTAACAACTCTATTTCCTCTCTTAAAAGCTTAATTCGGCGCAATTTAAAACTGCTAAACTCAAGCTCTTGTAACTTTGCTTCTACTTTAGCCTCCAATTCCATCCTTTTCTCCCACTGCGGAGCATAAAAAAAATAATAAACAACCGCTACTACAACTACTATTAAAAAAATAATCAATAACTTTTTTTCTCTAGCAGTTAGCTCTCTAAACTCCATTATTGTTCACCCTTACTCTCATCTATCTTCCCATGCAGACGAAAAAAAGTAGCCTCATCCTCTTGATAGTCTGTATAATTAAGTTCTTGTTGCTCAACATAATCAACCTCTAAATTGCTAAAATAAGCAGATGCTGTCAAACTTTCTATTAAAGTACTCACCTGAGTTCTTAGTACATATCCTTCTAAACTGAAGCTTCTGTCCAAAGAAATATTAAACCTTTGCAACCAAACCTCACTAGGCATTAACAACTCCAAATCATGCATTATTTCCAACCAGTCCAGTTGTCTATCTTTTATTCGAGCTCTATTTTTTAATCTACTCTCCAACTTATTCTTTTCAGACTCCAAAGCTGGTAAATCCTCTAGTTCCCTGTTTACTTCTTGCAACTTACTCTCAGTTATTGCTAACTTATTTTCCAGTTCTCTATTATGTAAGATTAAGCGCAAAGAAGTAACGCTAACTACTAAAAGTATAATAACTATCAAACCGATAACTAAACCTTTTTTCCAATTAGTCTGCTGCTGTTTTAAATACTCCGGAGGCAATAAATTAATCATAGTCCATCACCCCTCTTAGAGCCAAGCCTAAAGCAACTCCTAAAAACTGATTAATCTCAGTTAACTCGATACTACTATTTACAAAATCAGCTTCTACTTCTACAGCATCTAATAGCTCCAAGCTAGTAACTTCCACCCCAAACTCATTACTTAGATGCTTTTTAAAGCCCTTTAACTTACTACCACCTCCGGTCAAAATAATTCTCTCTATATTATAATTCTTAAATTCAACTTGAAAATAGTCCAAAGAACGATAAATAGTAGTAGTTAGATTTCTAATAACCAGCCCTAACTCTTCAGCAAAAAGATTGCAAGTCTGCTTATATTTTTCAGCCGCCGATAAATCTAACTCCTGGTTTTCAGCTAACTCTTCGGTGATATCGTTAGCAGCCAAATTGATGGTTCTAGTAAATAAAAGCTGCTCTTGATTGCAAACAGAAATATCAGTAGTAGATGCACCTATGTCTATAATAGCTAAAGTCTCTGCTGGATGAAGAAAACTGATACTCCTACTCAAAGCTAGTGGTTCTATTTCTATTGCTAAAACCTTTAAGTCCAAGCTGCGAAATAACTCCAAGTAGCTATCTATTACATTACGGTCTACAGCTACCAACATAAGCTTATAACTACCATTTTCTTCACGCATAATAATTTCATAATCCAGAATTACATTTTCCAAGGACATAGGTAACTGTTCCTGAGCCTCCCATTTAACAGCCTCCGATAATTCTTCTTTGGGCATAGAGGGAATCTCTAACATTCTAATAATCAACTCTTCCCCACTGATAGCCGTAACTATTTGAGTAGCTGCAAAGTTATTACTGCTCAATAACTCTCCTAGCTCAGCAGCTAAAGTATCCAAATCCTTCAATTTGCCTTTCTCTATTACTCCTGGGGGAGTCTCTGTTAAAGTTAAATTCTTGAATATTAGCTGCTCTTTCTTTAAGTCAGCGCTGACAGCTTTAATTAAATTGGAACCGATATCAACTCCAATTACCTGTTTATTTAAAAATGCTAAGCTATTATTTTTAAATAAAGCTCCAGTTATATTTTGAAATAGATTAGATAATCCATCAACTATCTGCATTCCACCACCCCTTCTATCCTTATTTAAACTGAAAACAAAGCTAACTGTTAAAGAACTATTATTTCTCTAACCAGCTGCCTTCTACTTGTTGATAACTACCATCGCCATTACTAGAAGCTTCTAAGTATTCAAACTTTGCTCCTACAGTCCTACTAAGACCATTATAAATAGCCGTACTTTTAATTTTATAATCTCCATCATCAATACCATCATCTTTGATTACTTTAATCTCTTGATTAGCTAGCTCACTCCACCACTCCCCAGATGATAATTTACCATCATCCCAAACATCATCATCCAACTTAGATCTCCCATATTCCAAGCCGGCTTCAGCCAAATAAAAAACCTTAACCGAGTCCTCATTATTACTGATTAATTTAATTTCATTCCTCACCAAAGTACTCATACCTATAAATAAGACTGATAATAGAGTTATCACCATTAAACTCAATAAAAGTACCGAAGCTTCTTCGGTCTGAATAAATATTCTGCTCCACCTCCCTTGAATTTAATTTCTAAAATAGATCTTATTCTCTAACTGATAGTTGTGATCTCTCTTTTTCAAGTTGAAAATAATAGTCACTAGCCTATCTTCTTTATTAAAAGGAGGCTTTTGCTCTTGATAAGCCTCAAGGTCTATTATTTCTGTAGTAAGAGGTTGTCGATTTCCCCAATTAACTTTTCCATCTTCCTTTTCTTTTTTTCTTCTTTTTACTTCATTATCATCAATTTCATATTCTATTTTTTGTACTTCTTCCTCTTCTGCTTGTTCTTCTTCCATATATATTAAAACAACTCTATAGCCTTCATCTTTTACTTCTACTTCCATAGCTCTCCGAACATCTCTAGCAACTATCATCATTAATAAGCGAGCTGTCTGTTGAAGCTCTACCTGATCTTGACTAAAATTCCAAACCCTCCAACCTGTGAGCTGAGTACTGTAAATAGCCGTAAAGATAATTCCGATAATAGCTATTACAATCAATAATTCTATTAAAGTTACAGCCTGCTCTTCTCTACCAAAGCTCCCCATATACTCAACTCACCTCCACAATCCAATACCAGCTAACTTGAACTATCTTTTTGAAATTAATGTTACTAACTTAACCTCTTGACTATTATTGCTTGGCCAAGCAACTATAACTGTTACTTTTTTAATATCTTCCTCATTTTTAATATCTTCCTCATTATTATATTTTTCAACCTTTACCTTTTTCTCAAAATTATCTTCTTCAGCTATACTATCAAAATTATCGTTATTCAAGTCATCTAAATCATCAAGCTTTTTAACTTTTTGCTCTTCCATAATTTGTTGGGCCAAATTTAAAGCCTTACTTCTCTGATTAGTTCTACTTATAAAAGCAAGGCTATTACTAAAAAAATTCAAAGCAGATATTAAAACAATAGAGATAATAGCAAGACCGACAACTAATTCAACCAAACTAAAACCTTCTTCAACAAGAATAAGTCTGTTATCAATCATCATCTTCTACCTCTTCTAATCTAATTCTACCTGTAGCCCCGAAAATTACTATTTTTAATGTCCGAGCATTATTAGATAAATAAATACTACCTGAATTAGCCGTTCCTTCAGAAGAAAAACTAGCCTTATTACCACCCAAGGTAGTTTCACCATATTTAATTCCCGATTCCAGTTTTTTAGTCTGCAGAATAACTTTTTCTTCACCTTTTTTATAAATAACATACTCGCGTTTATCAAAATCAAATTCCAATCCATGCTTTTCCCGTTCACTAATTGCTAAATACCGAACCTTACGTAAATCAGATAAAAGCTCACCAGCAGCTATCTCCAATCGTTGATTACTAAAAACATCAGCAGAAATAAATAAAAACCCCGTAATTAAAATTCCAATAATGCTTAATACCATTAACAACTCTGCTAATACAAAAGCTTGACATTTGTGCTCTGTTTTTAAAAGCATAAATAATCATTCCTATTCAATTAATACTAAAAAAATTTAAGTACCAAGCAATTAGTTCTTCACCTTTCAAAATCATAATTATAGCTCCTAAAGCAATTAAGGGCCCGAAAGGAACTCGATCTTTTCTTCCCTTTACCCCTATCACCAAAAAAGGTAGGAATAATAGTGAACCAATCAAAGAACCCAAAACTAAACTAAGTAAGGCTAATCTAGCTCCTAAAAAACTACCGATCATAGCTAAAAACTTCACATCGCCCATACCTATTCCCCCTCTACTTATTACTGCCAAAAATAAAAGAGCTCCTCCAGCCATTACTACCCCTACTAAAGAGGAAAATAAGGATAAATCAGCCAATAGCAAACTAGATAAAGTTCCAGCTCCAATTCCTAAATAGTTTATTTGATTGGGGATTATTTGCTGTCTCAAATCTATTACGCTAGCTACTATTAAGAGTGTAGTCAAAAAACCATAAACTAAAAACTGTGTGCTCAAAAAATACTGTTTATAAAGGAGCAGGAAAAGAAATCCGGTTAAAAGTTCGACTGCTGGATATTGTAAGGAAAATACACTTTCACAATAACGACAGTTTCCGCCCAATAATAGATAACTAAAAAATGGTACTAAATCTTTGATACTGAGTTCAGTTTGACAGTGATTACACTCAGAACGAGAAAAAATCATTGGTTTTCCAGCCGGTAAGCGATAAATAACTACGTTTAAAAAACTACCAATGATTAGTCCAAAAATAAATATTAATATGCTCATTAGAATCCCGCCTAATAAATTAGATATCATAAAGTCTGCTCAAACTTCATTAAAAAATCAAATTAAAATTTTAAAAATCACTAACTTTAGTTTCAGCTTCACTATCTAATCCTGTTTCAGAATCGAAAATAATATAATAGCCATCGATGCTATTTTCAGTACCAACTTTATATGCAATATTACTTCCATCATCTTCATTTACATAGTAAATATACTCATTCCCATCATTAGTTGGATCGTTTATTACATCTGAAGTTAAACCATAATCTTCTGCATTATCTAAATTATTAGGATACTCCCCTTCATCAACTCTATACATCTCCAATGCATTCTGTATATTACGAAAATCAGATTCGACAGCAATCTTCTCTGCCCTATCACCTATTCCTAAAAATCTGGGCACCGCTATTCCAGCTAAAACTCCCAATACTACAACTACCATCATTAATTCAATTAAAGTAAAAGCATTTTCCTGTTTAAACTTTTTTCTTAACTTGATAACCATCTTAGATCCCCCAATTTTAGCTTATACTCAGCTTTTTAAGAGTATATTAAATAAATTAGTTAATTCTAAGTTGATTTTTTTAATCTTCTAGTACATTTAAACTTCAATTATCCAAAATATTCTGATAATTTTCAGTATAAGCTTTTTTAAAATTAAAAACCTTGCATCAGCTCAAACATAGGCATCATCACCGAAATCACAATTCCCCCAACTATCACTCCCAAAAATAAAATCATGGCTGGTTCTATCAAAGACACCATAGTTTCAATCTTATATTCCACCTCTTGTTCATAAAAATCCGCTACTTTAGCTAGCATCACATCCAAATCACCACTTTCCTCACCAACTCTAATCATTTGCAATACCATGCTAGGAAATAAATCATCCTGCATAAAAGGAAGGGTAATACTCTGTCCTTTACTGATACTTTGCTGAGCTTCCATCATTTTTTCAGCTATTACCTTGTTATTCATAATTCCGCTTACAACCTCAAAGCTTTTTAAAATCGTAACCCCATTGCTAATTAAGACTGAAAAAGTTTTACTAAATCTAGCTATTGAAACTTTAATAATCAAATCTCCAATCAAAGGAAGTTGTAATAATAAATTATCAATCTTCCTTCTGCCAGCTCTACTTTGATAATAACGATAAACCCCATAAATCATAGTTATTATTGAAATTAAAATTAAATACCAATAATTAATTAAGAACCAGCTAAACAACATTAAAATTCTAGTTGGCAAAGGTAAAATAATATCTAAACCTGCAAACATATCTACAAAAGTAGGCAAAACTACCGCTACTAAAAAAATTATTACTCCCATAGCTACTAGCATAATCACTATTGGATACACTAAAGCTGAAGTAATTTGTTGATTTAAATTATTTTCCCGCTCAAAATGATCGGCCATTTCATTTAAAATTTCATCCAAAACTCCACCTACCTCCCCAGCCCTAATCATGCTGATAAAAAGTTGGGGGAAAATATGATCCTCTTCTGCTAAAGCCTCAGAAAAAGCCATCCCGCCTTCCACATTCTCTCGTACAGAATTAATTGCTTCCTTCAACTTATTCTTGCTAATTTGTTCAGCAAGAATACTCAAAGCTCTAACTAATGTAAGTCCGGCATCAATCATAGTAGCAAGTTGACGACAAAAAAGAGCTAAATCCTGCAAGTTTACTTTCTGAAACTGACGTAAGCGTTCCCGCAAGCTACTTTTATTAGCGCTCACTTCCTCAATAAAAGTAATATAATAACCACGATTACGCAAGCGTGCTACTACTAAATCTTTGCTTTCAGCTTCTATTCTACCTTCGGTCAATACTCCCTCACTATTTCTAGCTTTATATTTAAATAATTGCGAAATATGGCTCCCTCCCTATAATATCTATATTATACCATATTTTGAGACAGAATGATATCTTTTTATGTATAAAAATTAATTTTTTTGCATATTAAATAAGTTATGTAAAATATGAGCAATTATATTTCTACCTTAATTTATAAAATCCAAAACTTTTATAAACATTTCAGCTTATTATTCCTGTTTTTCTATTCGTACCTTAGTTACTCTCATTGCCTCTTCTAAAGAAGTAACTCCTCGCTTCACCTTCATCAATCCTGAATCTTCTAGGGTAATTAACCCTTTTTCTCTAGCCAACTGCTCCATTTCTGAAACTGAAGTATTATCCATTATTAACTTTTCTAATTCACTATCTACTTCTAAAATCTCGTGAATAGCTGTTCGCTCTCGATAGCCTGTATCATTGCAAAATCTACAACCTCCGGGCCCGAAAAACTCATCTTCTCCACCTATTAAATTAATTTCCACCGTTAACTTCTTTATTACCTTACATTCATTACAAAGTTTTCTCAACAAACGCTGAGCTACTACTCCCAAGACCGAAGAAGCCACTAAAAAAGGCTCCACCCCCATATTTACTAATCGAGTCAAAGCTCCAGCAGCTTGATTAGTATGTAAAGTACTTAATACTAAATGACCAGTTAAAGCAGCGTGAATAGCAATTTCAGCTGTCTCTCTATCTCTAATCTCTCCCACCATTATTATATCCGGGTCCTGACGCAAAATAGATCTTAAGCCATTAGCAAAAGTTAGTCCAGATTTAGGGTTAGTCTGTACCTGATTAATCCCCTCCAATCTATATTCTACCGGATCTTCTACAGTGATAATGTTCTGCTTTTCACTATTTAAGGAACTCAAAGCTGAATAAAGAGTAGTAGTTTTACCGCTACCTGTAGGTCCAGTAAGTAAAATCATCCCGTAAGGCTGATTAATTAACCCTTTAAAAAGATTCTTTTGCTCATCTAAAAAACCTAGCTGTTTCAAATCCAGCCTTAAACTACTTTTATCTAAAATTCTGATTACTACCTTTTCACCCTTAATAGTAGGTAATACCGAAACTCGTAAATCTACTTTTCTATTCTTTAAATCTAACTCTATTCTTCCATCCTGAGGTACTCTGCGCTTAGCTATATCTAGGCCAGCCATAATCTTAATTCTAGATACCAAAGCTGAATGAGTATGCCGGGGAATATTCATCTCATTATGAAGAACTCCATCCACCCTATACCTAACTCTAATTATCTCCTCTTGCGGTTCAATATGTACATCACTGGCCTTTAGCTGGATTCCTTCTTCAATAATATTATTAACCAGCTTCACCACTGGCGCTTCCTCCACCAATTGACGTAATCTATTGATTTCTACTTCTTCATTTTCTTCATTTTGCACTCTAGAAGTGATATCTTCTACAAATTCATTTACCACTTCTTCACTGCCGTAATATTGATCGATCGCATACTTAATTTCTTTTTCACTAGCAATTAGCGGCTTCATTTCACAATCAGTATGAGCTTTAACATCATCCAAAGCCATTACGTCTACAGGATCAACCATAGCCACTGTTAAAACATCATCTTTTAATTTTATGGGAATCAGTTTATGTCTTTTGGCCATAGATTCCGGAATCATTTTCACCACTTCAGAATCGATTATAAACTTCCTGAGATTAACTCGAGGAATTCCTAATTGAAGCTCCAAAGCTGCCATGACATCCTCTTCGGTAACTAAATTCATCTCTTTCAATACAACACCCAAACGCTTATCACCTTTTTGTTTAGCTAAAGCTTGAACTAACTCTTTTTCAGTAATCTTCCCCATCTGAATCAAAATCTCACCCAGCTTTTTCTTCTTAATCATCTTTTCACCTACTTCATTCAGTAATAGCTGCTTGCACTACCTCTTTCATCACTTTAACTGGCGCTCTTTGGCCTGTCCAAATCTCAAAAGCGATAGCTCCTTGATAAACTAACATTCCTAAACCACTCAAAGTTTCAGCTCCTGCCTTTTGGGCAGCTTTAAGCAATGTAGTCTTTACCGGATTATAAACTAGATCAGCTACTAATAAATTAGAATGTAAAAGCTCAGCCTCAATAACAGGTTCAACTTCCACCTGAGGACTCATTCCAATCGGAGTAGTATCCACTACTAAATCCAAATTCTTGATTATCGAGCTTAAAGCTCCCTTCTCCAAAGGTAAAGCTTCAGCTTTATTCAAATCCAACTTCTTCCCTACTTCAGTAGCTAAATTTTCCGCCTTGCTCAAAGTTCGATTAGCAATATATAACTCCTTAACTTCTTCCAAGGCTAATTGATAGCTGACAGCTCTAGCTGCTCCGCCAGCTCCAATTACCAATACCTTTTTATCTTGAGGAGTAAAGCTAGCTTCCTCCACCAAGGATCTTAAGAAACCTTTCCCATCGGTATTATGACCGATCAGCTTACCATTACAACGTTGAACGGTGTTTACAGCTCCTATCAGCTCTGCCTCTTGAGATAACTCATCTAAATAATCCCTCACTTTTTGTTTGTGAGGAATAGTTAAGTTGACTCCCTCAAAGTTTAAACCTTTAATTCCAGCTACTGCCTCAGCTAATTTAGCCTTCGGAACTGCAAAGGGTAAGTATAAATAATCAAGTCCTAACTCTTTAAAAGCAGTATTGTGCATAACTGGCGATAATGAATGTTCCACTGGATAGCCGAAAAGTCCTGTTAATTTTACTTCCATTAATTTGCTTGCTTTTAATTCTGTTATCATTTTTATTAACCCTCCTAATATTTTCTTCAATATTTTATTTTTATAATGTTTAGTTCAAATGATAAAGTAGAAAGGATGGAGTACAGATAAAGTTCAAAAGATTAAAACCTTTTGACGCTAACTAAAATCTGACTAAGTTCTGACTAAACATTAAGAGATAAGTTTAGAACTAAAATTAAGCTTAGATTAAAATTTAAGAAAACAAACAATATTATTACTTATAACTTAGACATTAACAGATTATTCTCCTGCTAAATTTCCGTAAATAGTCAAAATTTTTAAATTAAACCAAAATTTGAGCTACTAAGCCTCCCACTACAAAAGCTACTATCCAGCTACCAATCCAGATTAAAGAAGCTTCCTTCCAGTTTCGTTCTTTGAAGATAATCATTATTGAGGCTATACAAGGTACAAATAAGGTCATCGTTACCAAGCCTACTAAAGTCTGAGCTCCAGTTAAAGATAGACTAGTCAAGCCAGCTGCTCCAAAGTCTCTCCGAATAACTCCCATAATAAAGACCACTGCTGTTTCTGAAGGTAGCTGCAACCAATTTACCACTACTGGACTGAATAAATTCTGTAATAGATTCAACCCCCCTGTAAAGTCCAGCAAAGTAATTAATAAAGATCCTAAGAAAAAAATCGGGCCCGCCTCCTCAACAAAGAAACGAGTCTTATTGAAAGTCTTAGTCATTATGTTATTCAACTTAGGCCAGCGCAAAGGCGGTAAATCAATAAAGAGTTCAGTAGATTCTCCTTTTAAAGTTGAATTTAAAAATTTTCCTGCTAAGAGAAAGACTAAACTAATAATCATTAAGTAAAAAAGAAAATAACCATACCCCAAAGAAGCTAATAAGACTATAATTACCCCTAGTTGAGCTGAACAAGGAATAGCCAAGCCTAAAAGTAAAGTAGCAATTTTTCGTTCCCGCTCAGAACCCAACATTCTAGTAGTGATAATAGCCATAGTCACGCAGCCAAAGCCTAAAATCAAAGGAATTACGGCCCGGCCGTTCAGACCCAACTTAGTCAAAGTCTTATCGGCCAACACAGCTACCCGAGGCAAATAGCCTGAATCCTCCATTATAGATAACACAAAGTAAAAACTAAACACCAATGGCATTAATAAACCCAAAAGATAAGTAATAGTCATAGTTAAAAGTCCAAACTCACCAGCTAAAATTTGACCTATTAAAGAGTCTAAGCTAAGTATATTAGCTATTAAACTCTTCACTAAAGGTTCATAAATTCCAGCAAAAAAGATTCCTTCAGTAAAGTCCACCACTGTCTGAGCAATAAAAACCCCTATTAATTGATAAACTCCATACAGTATCAAAAGTAAAGTAGGAATCCCCGGAATTGGTTTAAGCAATAAAGTATTTAATAAAGAAGCAAAACTATTTTTTGCTTCTTTCCACTTCACTACCTGATCTACTATTCTATCGACTCGCTGGCGCCGCTTGTGATAGATTTCCTCTCTATCTGCTCTGACTTTCACTCCATTTTGAGAAGCTAGCTCCTCATCTCCTTCTAAAATCAACAGTGCTTCCTGTCGTTTAACCCCTTTATTCATTAACTTTTCTAATCGCTGCTCTAAATACTTACTACTTTTACCTAAACAGGCCTTTTCAAGTTGTTGCTTAATTTCAGCTACACCCTCTCCAGTAGTAGCTACAGTAGGTACTACTGATACTCCTATTCGCTTAGCTAGCTCTTCTGCATCTATTTCCAAACCCTGCTTCTTTACCTCATCCATCATATTTAAAGCAACTATTACTGGAATTCCTAAATCTATTAACTGCTGAGTCAAAAAGAGATCTCTATCTAAATGAACTCCATCGACCACATTTACAATTAGGTCAGCTGTTAAAATTATATCTCGAGCAACTACTTCTTCTTCGTTAAAAGCAGAAACTCCGTAAACTCCCGGCGTATCAATTACCAAGTAATCCTGATAATGACCATAAGTAATCTCTAAAGTAGTTCCCGGATAATTAGAAACTTCAGCGTAAATACCTGTTAGTTCTTTAAAAAAAATTGACTTTCCTACATTGGGATTACCGGCTAAAACAATCCTTTTCTCTGTAGAAAAGCCCTGCTTTTTCTTAT
Source organism: Fuchsiella alkaliacetigena (assembly GCF_023227765.1). Taxonomy (GTDB): domain Bacteria; phylum Bacillota; class Halanaerobiia; order Halobacteroidales; family Acetohalobiaceae; genus Fuchsiella; species Fuchsiella alkaliacetigena. The sequence goes on along the minus strand of NZ_JALKBZ010000031.1, from coordinate 10,047 downwards.
CAAACTGTAAATCCAGCTCCATCAGCATCACTCCTCCTTTATCACCCTTACTTCAATCTCTTGAGCTAGACTATAGCTTAGAGCTAAACGCTGAAAATTTTTTTCTAAAATAAACGGGCCCTGAGCAATACTTGGCCAACAAAGTACTCGACTGCCCGCGGAGATACCGAAGCGAAAGGATAGGGCCCGCACTCTAGGATCAACAATATTAACTATCTCTACTTCGCTTCTTTGCTTAAGCTCAGCTAACTTCATTTTCATCACTTCCCCGTTTTATTACTTTATTTCAATTAATAATTATCAATGAATAATAAATAGCTAAAAAGCAAAGTATTATCAATTAAGTTATCTTTATCTAAATACATATTATAAAATCTAAGCTAATATTCTTTAACTATTTCTAAACTTCAAGCAGGAAATAAAAATTTAACTGAGAAATAAATAGAAAGTCAATAAAGGAAGGTGATAAAAAATGAAGATCATTGGCATAGCCTGTTCGCCTCGCCCGCGAGGTAACAGTACTATTTTATTAGAAGAAGCACTAAAAGGAGCAAGGGAAGCCGGCTTTGAAACTGAAATCTATCGTTTAGCCCAAATGAACTTTTCTATGTGCATCGGTTGTGATAAATGCTCTGAAGATAAAAAGTGTGTTTTTGAAGACGACTTAACAGAGCTTTTTCCTAAATTAGAGAAGGCAGACGGAATAATCATCTCTGCTTCAGTCTTTGGAATGGGACTTAATGCTTTAGGTAAGTCTATGGTAGATCGTTCGCAGATTTATTGGGCCCGCAAATATGTTTTCGAAGATGAACCCTTTCCCTCTCGACCGGGAGCTTTAATTGCCTGCGCTGGCACTACTTTCGAAGGTGTATTTAACTGTATGGTCAAGCCTATTAAGTACTTTTATAAAATGCTAGATGTGGACTATAGACACCAACTACTACATAATCCAGTAGACAAACCGGGAGAGATCAAAGAAAAAGAAGAAGCCTTAGCTAAAGCCTATCAGCTAGGAAAAAATCTATTATAATCCAAAAAAATAAAGCAAAGGAGTTAACTCCTTTGCTTTATTTAAACTAAATCTTAACTATGCTGATTATTAACTAAAAAGCCTGCTATTACTGCTGTAATAGGAATTGAAATAATCAAGCCAATACTACCAGTAATCCCGCGTACAAATTCAGTCACCATTAGATCCATATTTATAATTCTCAACCAAGCTATATCAGAACCCATCAACAATAAAAGCAAAGGTATAGCTCCGCCAACATAAGCTAGTAAAAGAGTATTAGCCATAGTGCCCATAATATCTCGACCTACATTCATACCAGCGCCAATTAAAGGACGAAGTTCAACTCGGGCCCTATTCCTGCCAATCTCATAAATAGCCGAAGCCACCGACATACTAACATCGGTAACTGCCCCCAAAGAACCAATAATAATCCCTGCAAAAAGCAGTCCCCGCACATCAATATCATGACCTAAATGACTTAACATCTGTGCTTCCTCACTACTAAAACCCGTCAAGTGGGAAACTTCGCCTACCCAGAAAGCTAGTAAACCAGCTACCACAACTCCACAAGCGGTACCAATAATAGCCGCAATCGACTTAGCATTAAAACCGCCAATCACAAATAAGGTAGGAATAATAATAATAATTGCTCCTATAATAGCTATCAGTATCGGTTCTGAACCACCTAACAGTGAAGGCAACATAAATTTAACAATCACTAAAGCAGTAAAGCCTAAAGTAATAACTGTCTTCAAACCCTGTAGCTTACCTATAATCAATAGGAGAGCTACAAATAAACCTAACAAATAAAACAGCCCTCGGTCTCGAGCTACATCTTGTAAATAAACATCCTTTAACTCTCCATCTACCTCATTAGCTACTAAAATCACCTCTGAATCTTCTTCTAAGTAGATATTGAGATAAGGATTATCTTGATTATACTGATTTCTCACTGCAACGGTTTCGCCTAGATGAGACCCACTAGTTATCCTTACTTGGGCCCGCTGTTCTACCGTAGTCATTCTCCCCTCACTTTCAAAGTCCTCTACAATAATCACTCTACCCCGATAATAGTTATAATCAGGCTCTTCCCCAATAGGTTCTTCCTCTAGAGGTTGAGGTTCTTGTTCTATTCCAGACTGAGCAACTACCAAACTTCCATTAACAACTAAAATCAAAAGCAATAATACTAAAATTATCAGCTTTGAACTTCCTAAACTCTTCAGCACCAAAACCACTCCAATTAAACTAATATTAGTTCTCCTAGCCTCGTCATAATTCCACCTAATAAAAAGGCAATAGAAGTTGTGGCAACTAAAATTCCCACCGCTATAGAAATCTTAAACTCTCGGGCCAAAGTAGCCAGTACAGCAATACAAGGAACATAGAACAGTCCTACTAAAGCACCAATAAAAAGTTGCAGTGAACTAAGCTCCATATCCAATAAAGGTAGTACCGAAAGCTCACGTCGTACAATCCCTAATACTAAAGGAACAGCTGCCTCTTCAGGTAAATGCAGCCAACCAGTTATCAACGGTCTCATTGCTCTACCTAAAAATACTAAAGCTCCGCTTTCATAAAGCAAAGCAGCTAAGCCAATCGCTAAGATCATCGGAATAGCTCCATCGAAGATATAGTTCTTAATTCTAATCCAAATTTTCTTACCTAGTACATTCCACTTAGGTAGCAGTAGCTCCGGCACCTCTACTACCGTATATGGCTGTGCACCTTTCATAAAAAAGTCTAATACAAATCCTGTTAAAACAAGTGCCAAAATCGAAATTAAAAATAAAAAAAATACAATTAAAATCGATCTCTCAGCTAACAAAGAGATAATAGCACCTGTCTGAGCAATACAAGGAATAGCCAAACTAATCATCGCAGCTACCATTAATCTCTCTTTCTGAGAACCCATAGCTCTAGTACTCATAATTCCCGGAATAGCACAACCATAACCCAATAGTAAAGGCACAATATTTGATCCAGAAAGACCAATCTTGCTCAATAAACCATCTAAAAGAATTCCTAAGCGAGGTAAGTAACCGCTATCTTCCAACACACTTAGAGCAGCATAGAAAGAGATAACATAAGGAAAAACCAAACCAAAGGGCCACTCCAAACCTTTAATTAAAAATCCATACTCGCCGATTAAAATCCTTTCTAAAGAAATCGGTAAAGCTAAACCTTCAACTAAGTATATTATTTTTGGAAAAACTAAATTCCTGAAAAAAGGAAGTAATAAATACTGTCTAATCCCCAAACCAACCCCGATTACCATAGCAAAAATAATCCCTAAGATCAATACTGCCAAAGGCAAGCCCGGCCAAGGCTGGACTAACCACTCGCCCCATTGCTCTCGCTGCAGTAAACCTAACTCCGACCCTTGCTGTTGAGCGCTCACAGCCAGCTCTTCTGCTAACTGCCAACGTTCTTCTTCACTAAACTGCTTAAAGCTATACTCTGCTAACTGATCTACAGTCTCTAAAATCGTCTTTTCTAATTCAGCAAAACCCTGTCCAGTAACAGCCACCGTAGGAATAATTGCTACACCTAGCTTCTCTTCCAATAAGTCTACATCAATACTCAAACCTTTTTCCTCTACCAAATCAATTCTATTTAAAACTACCACCGTCGGCAGTTCCTTCTCTAACACCTGCAATAAAATATATAAACTGCTTTCTAGATTATTAGCATCCATTACACAGACTACAGCTTCAGGCTCATCAGCCAACATATCCACAGCTACCTGTTCAGCTTCATTAGTAGCATCTAAAGTATAAGTGCCCGGAGCATCAATTAAGGTAAATTCTTCTCCATTTAAGTTAGCAGCTCCTGCTTTATACTCTACAGTAGTTCCTGCATAATTGGCCATCCCTACATCCAGCCCAGTCAAGCGATTAAAGATTACACTTTTACCTACATTAGGCGGGCCAATTAGTAATAATTTTCTTTTTTCTTGCTTAACTGACATTCTTTTCACCAACGCTAAGTTTTATCTGACAAGCTAGCTGACGGTCAATAGCTACATCTCTACCTTCTACTCCCGCTACTATCGGTCCACCACAACACTGCTTAGTCTGTACTTTCACCTTTTTACCCGGTCTAAAGCCCAAAGGTGCTAACAAGGAGTGGGCCGGCACCTCTAAAATAGTTGCTTCCTCTCCTTCAGCTAACTGAGCTAAACTACAGCCTTTACCTTGACAACACTTCTTCTTCTCAACAGAGTCTAAAACTAATGAAGCTTCTTTAACACCCATTATTATTCACCACCCCAGTATTTTTTCAAAACTTAAGAAGTACTATTACTAAGTCCTGGTATAGAAACTCTATTTTCACTCAATAAATAAATACTTGCTGCTATGGATAATAAAAGTGGAAACCAATAAGTCACCAACCGTGATAACAGAGCTATGGACAAACCCTGCGCCGATAAAAGACCATTTAAAGAAAACATCACTGCCATACTAGCTTCAAAAGAACCTAAGCCACCAGGTAAGAGCGGCAGCATACTAACTACATAAGCTCCATAGGTAATTACTCCTACCAAAGCTAAAGAAACTTCAAAACCTAACATCGAAGCTACTAAATAGATTTTGACTGGATAGAGTAACCAAATTACTAAGGAAATAAAAAGTAACCAACAATGTCCCTTAACCTTTAGTACCTGCTGTGAATTAGTAGCTGCTTTTTCTAAAAAGGAAATAGCCTTGCGACCTTTATTAATTAGCAGTTTCAAAAAGCTTCTGCTTTTTTGAACAGATAAATCAGCTTCAAACGCCCCTTCTTGTTGCCAACTCCGATAACAAAAAAGAAACAAGACAATAAAGATAGCTACCAGAGTAAAGAAAGCAAAATATACAACAGTAGGTAAAGTAAATCTAAAAGCCGTTAAAAGCAAAAATAAACCAGCTAAAACCAAGAAAGGCAACAAAGTAATATGCTTATGCACCAGCAGTAAACTAGTTAAAGACTGATACTTCAAACCTGTATACTGACGAAATAAATAAACCTTAGCTGCTTCTCCTCCCAATTTAGAAGAAGGAGTCACACTCTCTATAAATTTTCCGGCTAAGTTAATCCCTAAAACTCGTGGCAGAGAAATATTTGTTGACTTCTGTAATAGATAACGCCATTGATAAGCTCCCAAAAGTAGAGTTCCCAGCTGCAATAAACAAAGAACTAACATCAGTGAGACTTCGGCTCCAGCTAAAGCCAGTTTTATATCCTCCCAACCAGTGAAAAATACTAACAAGGAAATAGCTAAAATACCTGCTATCCACAGCAATACACGCTTTCCTAACATTCAAGCTTCATCCTTTCTTACTTTTTAAATAATACCGACCTATCAAAGGTAATCATGGGCTGTTTTACAAGGTCACAAGGCTGATAAGTACTGGGCAGTTGGTCATACTGTTCAGCAAAAAAGCCTCTCGGCTCTCTAAAAACTAAATTAGCTCCTCTTTGAGCTCTAGCTAATAAATTCTTTAAAATCTTTTCCTTCGGCTCAGCCTGTAAAGCTACTAAAGCAGCCGTAAAGTCTTTGTCAAAAGGCTCTTTTCCATCGCCTTCAAATACTTTAACTTGTTTTTCTAAACCAAGCCTGGCTAAGCAGTTACGAGCCCTAGCTATTACCTCAGGGTCTTTATCTAGGGCCCAAACCTTAGCCCCCGTCAAACGAGCCACATGAACCGCCGTAAAAGGCATAGCTCCACAACCTATATTCAACACTCTATCTGTAGCACCTATTTCTGCTAGATCAATTTCATTCTGTACTATTCTTTTATAAGGCCAAGAGTAGAGATTAAATAACAACGGAGAGTTATTACATACCTTTTCCAGTTTAGCTATTACCGGCCGAATTAAATCCATACTCAAACTCCCCTCTTTTAACATCTGCTCGACATTGAAATTCATTATCAACTATTCTTAAATAAAAAGCTATTGACATACTTGACAATAGCCATAAAACTTTATTCTGTGGTCTATTACTTCAAAACTATGCTCCTCTTTAATATCTTCTTCAAAATCCTCCAAAATATCGTCATTAAACTCTGTAATCTCTCCACACTCAAAACAGATTAAATGATGGTGGTGCTCATCTTCTTTATCCAACTCATAACGTCTACATTTATCATCAAAGTTTAATTTATGAATAATTCCTAAATCACATAAAAGCTCCAAAGTTCTATAGATAGTAGCCAAACCAATATTAGAATCATCTTTTTTAACTTGCTCATAAATCTCTTCAGCACTTAAATGAGAACCTTGATTTTCAATTATTTTTTCCAAAATTGCCTTTCGCTGAGAGGTCATTTTATAATTGTTATTCGCTAGTTTTTTCTTTATCTTTTGTAAATCAACAGTCATATTTTCACCCTCTATGCTTTTTAATAGCTTCTATATTAATTGTATCGAAAAAGATTCTCATTGTCAAATTCTTAATGATAAATTTTGGCTGAAAAATAAATTAATCCTCAGAATCTCTATCCGCAAAGCTTCTATATTCAGAACTACTATCTCCAGATTCCTTAAGGCTACTAAAAACATCAGTAATCTCCCGATTTAAGTCTATAATATTTTGATTAATTCCTTCAATATTCTGCACTAAGCCATTGGATTTTTCTGCTAATTCCTTCACCTCGTTAGCTACTACCGAAAAGCCTCTACCTTCTTTGCCGGCCCGAGCCGCTTCAATAGAAGCATTAATAGCCAACATATTTAAATTATCGGTTACCTGTTCTACCTCAGTTATAGATTCACTGATATCATTGGAATTAGCTTCGATCTCATCATGAATCCTTGTTAAATGTTCACTCACCACATCTATTAGATCCTGATGAGACTTGATATACATTTGGATAATATAATATAATAGGTAAGCACTTTCTCCACAAATAATATCCTTAGCTTGATTCTGAATAGCCTCTTTAACCTTATCCGTAACCTGCTCCGCTCCAGTCACCTCTACAATCAAGCTAACTTCAGGATCTTCTATTATATCCATCATTTCTGTGCTGGTGCGGATATTATGTTTTTTAGCTAGTTTAACTGCCGGAGCATTAGTATCCAAATCAACTACCTGCTTAACCTTTAATTCTTCTAAATCCAAAAATATCTTTAATAAATGTGTACCTATCTCTCCTCCACCTAAAATTCCAATTACTACTTCTCTATCTGCATTCACTTTCCAAGTCCCCCTTTTTAATATCTATAAGTGCTTTTTGACAAAAAACATATTTTAAGGACTAAAATAGCATTGCATAATGTCCCTTCATTATATCATAGTAAAGCTAAGATAACAAACAAAAGCAACTTAACATTTAGTAATTTACAACGAGTTTTTATATTCTTCTACTCCCTGATCACCAGCTTCAAGTCCAGCTAATAATTCAGCCGCTGTCCATCCTTGATATATTACCTCCTTAGTTAACTCAGCCAAAGGAACTAAAACAAAAGCTCTTTTATGAAACCTAGGATGGGGAATGGTTAATCTTGGAGAGTTAATTTCTTCTTGACCAAAGAGAATAATATCAATATCTATAGTTCTAGGTCCCCACCTAATCTCTCTAGTTCTATCTAACTGATTCTCTATCTCTTGGGTAAAGTCCAATAACTCAATCGGTTTTAAAGAACTCTCGATTTCAACCACCAAGTTCAAAAAATCTGCCTGCTCTTCATAACCTACTGCTTCCGTCTGATAAACCGCAGAGGTATTTAATACCTTAATCTCACAATGAGCACTTAATTTAGCAATAGCCTGACGTAAATAATCCTCACGATCTCCTAAATTAGACCCTAAACTCAAATAAGCTATTGGCAATCCTGACCACACCTCTCTATCTCCACTTCTACATTTTTGAGCACCCCAGCAATAGGAACTTCCGGTTTTTTAATCACCACTACTAAGCTCTCTAAAGGCTGATACTCTTTCAGTAATCTATCAGCAATTTCTTCAGCTACCGCTTCAATTAAGTCGTAAGAAGGCCCGGTTACAACTTCTTGCACTACCTCATAAACCTCAGCATAATTAATAGTCTTTTCTAAATCATCACTCACTCCAGCTGTCTTTAAATCCATTTGCAAAGCTAAATCAACTATAAACCGCTGACCTAATTCCTTTTCAGCAGCCAAGGCTCCGTGATAACCATAAAACTCCATCCCTTGTAGTCTAATATAATCACTCATTCTATCTCCTCACCATAGCATCGGTCATTTTAGCTACTCTTTTCATCTCTTTAATATCGTGAACGCGAACTATATCTGCTCCGTTAGCAATACCGATACTCACAGTAGCTGCTGTTCCTTCCACTCTTTCCTCTACTGGTAAATCCAAAGTATCTCCAATCATAGATTTACGAGAAGTCCCTAGTAAAATAGGCTGACCTAAGCTTCTAAACTCTCGCAAACGTTTCATAATCTCTAAATTATGCTCCAAAGTTTTACCAAAGCCAATTCCAGGATCAACAATTATCTTATCTCTAGCTATTCCAGCCTCTATTCCACAGTTAATGCTTTGTTGTAAATACTCCATTATCTCAGAAATCAGATCTCCATAACTGGGATTTTCCTGCATATTCTTAGGTTGTCCTTGAATATGCATCACCACTACTGGCACTTCGTATTCAGCAGCCACTTCTGCCAATTGGGGATCTTCCTTAAAGCCGCTAATATCATTGATAATATCAGCTCCGGCCTCCAAAACTCGTTTAGCAACTTCACTTTTATAGGTATCAACAGAAATCGGCGCTTCTATTTCTGCCTTTAATCTCTCAACTACCGGTAAAACTCTATCCAGCTCCACCTCCAAAGGTACTGGTTCCGAACCGGGACGAGTAGACTCTCCCCCTACATCAATAATATCCGCACCTTCTGCTACCATTTTTTTAGCGTGCTCAACGGCTACATCCAGTCTATCGAACTTACCACCATCGGAAAAAGAATCCGGAGTTACATTTAAAACTCCCATTATATAGGTACGTTTCCCAAACTCGAACTCAGAACTACCCACAGAAATAGGGCTTAACTGTCTAGTATAGTTATCTATAGCCTTTAAGATTTCTTTTCCTAGCTCTCTTAAACCAAAAGGCTGCATTCTTAAAACCTTTTCCACTTTTCTAAAGACTTTATCGGTTCCCATCAAGATCAAATCGGTCTCCTCAACCTCTAATCCACCAGCTGCCCGAGGCAGCGAAGCTTCGCCACCTTTAGATAACATCTCTTGCTTTAAAATCAGTGCCGCTTTCAAGGGTACATCCTTTAATTTAATTAATCTATATTGAGACTTAGGAGCCATAATCTTCACTCCAGTTTTATCAACTCCTAACTCCTTTAATTCTGCTTCAAAATCAGCTTGATCATTAATTTCTAAAACTCTTACTAGTTCCATTAGCTCTACTCCCCCTTAAACCGTTAGTATTTAAACTTTTTATTCTTTATCTTTTTACATTTCTCACGAGCTGAGCAGTCCTGACACTCTCGAGATAAATCATCGGCCTTGCATAGTAGCCGACCTAAAATAGACTTATCACTGCTAGCCTCACCCCTATGTTCAGTAATAGCAGAAGTTATCACCTTAACCTCGAGTTGACTATAGCCGTATTTAAATAACAAATCTTCAGACAATTCAGCACTAGCCTGAGCATGATCACAGCCTTCTTGATACTCCAACCACCTACCAATATCGTGTAAAAAAGCAGCAGTATAAGCAATCTCTTTAACTTCTTCTACTCCTGCTAACCGCAACTGCTCAACTAAATCAGCACTTAATTGAGATTCCAGCACCAAAATATAAGTAATTCTAGCTACATTAGCAAAATGAGACCAATCATGCTTACAAAATAATCTATCCTGCTCTGTAATAGAAATTTTTTTTAAATATGACTGATATACTTCATCCCTAAGTAAAGAGTTCAAGCGCTTCATATAGTAACACTACCTTATCTATAATATATAAAAAAACACTAGCATTGCAAGAACTTAAATTGAAAAAGTCAAATCGCAAATATAGGATTTAGACTTGATTAAATAGAAAAAGC
>NZ_JALKBZ010000030.1 GCF_023227765.1 Fuchsiella alkaliacetigena | reverse complement strand
ATTTACATTTAAGGGATATATAATTAATAAAAATTTACCCTTGACAAATGAAAATATTTTTTATGCAATGCTAGTGATTTTTAGTAGTATATTTGTATAAATGAGTTTCCAATAAGGATTTAGATTTATTTTTATCATCAACTAGCCAATTTAAATCATACAAGTTACTAGTATCATCTTTAATTTCTTTTTCTAGTTTCTTGAAAGTTTTTTCTCTAATATCTCGTTGCGTATTACGATTGCTATATTTCTTCTCTTCACTTTTACTTAAGCTTCTATACTCAAAATAAATATTCAATACCTTATCTTCTTCATCATAATCAAAATAATCTTTTTCTTTCAAAACAAAATATCTATCTTCATCAGATTTATTATTATTCTTATCCTCTTGGGCCTCTTTAATTTCAAAATTAACTTTAATACCGTTCTTATCAAAGGAATAGTTACTAAATTCTTCATTAGTCTTCACATAATATTGATCGTTATTGGCCCAATGCAGATAAACTTCTTCACCATTGTAAGGTATAGCATATTTTTCTTCTTTAGAATATCTACGTTTAGATAAAAAGTCTCCGTTATCATAATAGCGCTTAAAAAATCTATAAATTTCATTATAAATATTTGCTTCTATATGTTTTGAAGAATTAAGTTGATTAATTTTTTTCTTAATTTCTTTATATTTAGCAGTTTCTTTATAATCAACCCCCAATTCTTTTGCTTCTTGTTTTACTTTTTCTAGCTCCTGATTTAATCTTTCTTCATCATGCTTTTCCAGTTTTGACAATTCGCCATCAATATGATTAACTAAATCTTTTTCAATAAATTTTTCAATCTCTTCTCTCTTTTGATTCATAATTCTATAAATTCCAAAATCTAAATCAGCTTTATCAGATCTAAATAGCTCTTTAAGTAATTTTTTTAATTTCTCTTTATCTGTCATTGAATACCTGCCTCCTATTTTAAATCTAATCATCCTATAATTATCATAATCTCTAAATAGTTAATAAGGTTAAAAAATAGTTTATGCTTTTTAGCAAGCTATTTTCAATTTTATCAAAACTATATTACTACTTATAATTTTCCTAGTGTATAAAGAAAGTTCAAAATTAGTTCAATTTATTATTGCAATTTAGGAAAAATATTAAAATCAACTTATGAACTAAATTTATAAGCTAATTACCTTGACGAAAATTCAGCATTTTTAAATAACTAAGTCTACATAATTTCTACTTTTAATTTCTCTCTTTTATTTTATTAACAATTTCTTGATCAGAAGCAATAATCTCAATATTTTCTTTTATTTTCTCCTGCATAATTTCTTCAATTTCTTCTTCAGATAAATAAACTAATTCTTTCCCATTAAATTCAGGCAAATCAATTAAAATGCTTACTCCAAGCCTAGCTTCTTCATTTTCTATTGCTAAAGCCCATTCAACATCTTTGGTTACTGCTGGAGCAAAAGAAAATAATTCACTCTCAAATGCTTTCTTAGCTAAAGTTTCTCTATCTTTTTGCATTGATACTCAATCCCTTCTGTATTATTAAAAAGTTAACAAACCTTTAATTTTATATATTATCCATTTCCTTACTATTTTTTTGTTGGTTCCTACAATATTCCTCTGCTTTCTTAGCTAATTTTTTTCTCTCCTGCTCTAAGTTATATTTAAAATAATTTCTTAATTTATCATTATCCTCTTTAATCTGTTTTTTTAAATGCTTGTTTTCTTATCTTAATTCCTTGACGTCATCATTTTTTCTGTTATCTAATATTTGTTTATTCATCAATCTAACTTTCACTTTGATTTAGTTAATGTTACAGCTTACTTCAAATAATTCTATTTTATCAACAGTGATATCCTTTTTATTTCTGATTTTTAATCTGCTATAGATTTATAGTAAATACTAGGTGATATCTACTATCAGTGATATTACTGGATAGACTATAATAAATTATGCACTTCTTAACGTAGTGTCTAACAAACAGAGGACAGGTCTCATATCCTTTAAGTCTTTTCGTTATTAATTTCTTTAAAATAAAATATTATCCTTTATTTAACAACAAAAAAGTTAATATTTCATAGTTAAAAAACTGTGACGCCCCCAATTGATGTTAGGCAAAACTTTATTTGAATTCTAAATACTTTAGTTTGATTAATACTAACACATATTTTTTCAAATTCATTTTATAAATAGAAGTTTTCAATAGTTTTATCCATAATATCTTGGTTAATCCCAATATAGTCTAAAGTAATACTTGGAGCAGAATGATTAAAAAGATCTTGAAGCAAAGCAACATCTTTATGTAATTTATAATGATGATAACCAAAAGTTTTTCGAAGCGAATGTGTTCCTATTTTTTTAAGTCCTACTTTATCAGCACCTTTCTTTAATACTCTGTAAGCTTGAACTCTAGATATAGGTTTATTATCACCTTTCTGACTCTGAAATAAGTATTCCCAGTCATTCATATTTTTAATATATTTATCTAAATCACTTTTCAATTTAGAATTAATTAAAAAAGTTTTAGTCTTACCTGTCTTTTGTTCTTTAATTTCAATATGAGTTTCATTTCTAACATCCTCCACTTTTAATTCTAAAATATCTCCTATCCTTAAACCAGTATTAATTCCGATTACAAAGAGCATATAGTTTCTGTAGCTCTGTTTTAAAAGCTCAGTCTTCATCTCTTCAATCTTATCTTTATCTCTAATAGGTTCTACTTTCTTCATACTTTAAACCTCCTTACTTATACATTATAATACATTTTAAGTAATGATTCAATACATTATGTTACATTCGCTGGTAAATAAAAAAAGATAAAACTCCTATAATCCCTATTGTAATAAGGTTTTAAGCCACCTTGCTTAAATGTAACTCAATCTGTATTGAGTTACATTTATTCATGTTGGCATTTTGGATTTTAGGACAACAACATTGATCATCTTACTTAACTTATTTATATTCCTAATCAAAAATAGTATACAAAAGCATTATTACTAATATGTTTTATAAGCTTATAAGTACTTTTTGAGCTGTAGGTTTTTGATTATTCCAATGATATTCAATCAGATTTGTTAGACCTTCTTTTTTACTGCAATCCACCTCAGGTTATTAATTTAGTGGATAAAGTGGATAAAATGCCTTATGATTTATAGTGACCATCTTAGACTAAGCTTTCCAATATGACATAATTTACTTTTGTTTTTTATCCCTTAAATGTTGTTTTGACCTTTAAGTTATATAGAAGTTTTAGTTAAAAGGATCAAATCTACTCATCAGCTGTAAAAGTTAGTTAATTATAATAATACATCCCACATTTATCTATGATGATTTTAATGATGATTGATTGTAAGAATTAAAAGTTCACTTATAAGAAAACAAAGTACTAAAATAAAAATTCTACTTATTAAAATTCTTTTGCTTTACAGTAGGCATTTTATCCACTATATACATTCAAATATACTTATGAGTTTAAGAGTAATTAAAAAGCCCTTTAATTACTTATTCTGATGTTTTTTAGATACAATGACAACCCTAAAAAATAGTAAAACATACGTTGGTTTATTAAAATCTTTTATATTTAGGATTTACCACTATTTTGGGACTTGGTGGTCGTCCTTTACCTTGATTAGATTCTTTTATTAATTTGATATAATTTAAGTTTGTCAATAAATCTAATGGTCTATTTAAAGCATCGGGATCTGTTATTTCCTTTTTCTTCCTTGTGAGTTTATAGAGTATTGATTTATCTAGTCGCTCTTTGCCAAATCTATCTATCAAATCTCCTGATGATTCCATTGCTTTACCTTTGGTAATTTTATCTAGTATATATTTAGCTAAATCATAGTCTTCAGCTTTGTCTAACAAATCAAAAGTTTTTAATGTGTGATTAATCAGTCGCCTACCCAATTTAACAGCAGATAGTGCTATTTTTTCATCAATAAGTTTACTCCAATTTAGATTTGATTCATTAAATTGGATTTGATTAGCTAAGTGCATTAAGCCTGACACTCTTATTATATTACCGATAAGTTTATTTGCCCAGTCTCTTATAGCACACAACCTACCGCCTTCCCTCAATTCAGTTTCTACTTCCTTGCTATAATCGTTTAATATTTGCTTTGCATCATCGTCAAATGTAATTATATGTGGTATCCAATCCCCATTCTTTTTTTCTTTGGGTTTACTATTTAATAAGATTTTAATAGCTTTTTTATAACGCTCATTTATTGTTTCGTACAAATTTGGAGTGTCAAATATTGGGTCTCTCTTGCCAACCCAACTGTTAGGATAACAAAATAAAAATCGCCCCAGTAAACCCTCTCGCCTAAATATATCCTTATTTAAATTATTAATAACACTAGGTTGCACTGTAATACCAATGGTAAGAGCCGGATTGTCTATTCTCACCTCTGACCGAGTCACTCGGTTTACATTTATACTCTCGTCTCCTGTCCAAGATTTCTTGAGATTATTAAGATTGATGTTACCGCTGTAAAGCCCTGAAGCGTGCCGAAAAACAATACCTTCTGGACTTAGTAGCGCTAATCTACCATAATTTTTCTTCATGGCAATAGCTAGGGCCTCTGTGGTTATATCGTCAGTGTACAAAGTTGGTATATTTATTGCGTTGATCTCATTTTTTTGCTGTTGCAACTTCTTCATTTCATCAAGTAATTTCTCTCTTTTATTTTCGTCATTTTCATTAATCGCTTGATTTTTAAGCTTTTTAAACCTTTCTTTTACTATTTCTTTTTTGATTTTTGATTCATCAGCTTCAAGCTTAAATTTATCTCTTAATTTTTTTTCGTACTGCTTTATCGGCTGGATCATTTTATTAAATACTGGGCTTTTACGATTGCCAGTCGGCATGACTGAACAAGTCCAAATATTAAGCGGTTCTCTCCAGCCCTGTTTGACCTTGATTACTGCTTTTTTGCTCAAAGCTGTACTTAAAACTGACAACGACAACATGATTGACAGACCAACAGGTGTTTGCGTAGCTTCAGCTAAATTATCAGTAAAATCTCGCAACCAATTTGGCAATATAGATGAGTCTAGGTTATTTATATCTTTATTGTATTTTTTAAGGTCGAGCGGATGTGGATCGGGCCAATGAGACTTTTCAGATCCAAACTTTTCCATATTATTTTTCACAAATCACGTTTAACAGGTAACTACTAACTCCTGTTAAACTCTCACCTCCTTAATTTATTATATACTTTGATCTTTTAACAAATATTTAGTTTATTTAACATATCATCCTAAAATAAACTTCAACTCGACAAATAATTTAGTATCACCTCCAGTATATTTTTAAGTGCTGTCAATAAAACACCTATCGATATTTAAGTCTATTTAATACTTCCAACTCCTTTATCTAAAATCCTTCCTAATTTCTTATTTAATTAGTAAAAACTCTATTTAATTGTTATTTTTTGCATTATATCCGTTGGTTTGTCAAGTCACAAGCTTAAGTCTTGGTAAAATTTATAAATTATATGTATCAATTTCAAGGATAAGATAAAATATAACAAAAATCGACTTTTGCTTATCTTATTAAAGTTAAAATATAAAAAGATTACTAAACTTAAATTACTAGAAGATTAGTAATTTCAAATAATACTAAAAACAATAATATTTCTTTAATCAGAAAAGTATTCTATCAAAAACCTGTCTAGTATAATAAGAAAAGGTCTTGCCTTACCTTATAACCAAAAATTAGGCTTTTTAACTAAACCATAGAATAACTTGTATATCCCAACTTAAAACTAGAGATATACTATTTAATGTTCTTTTATGATACTACCCCATCTTCTTCCCTACTCCCCGCTGAAGACTTGGAATAACGTGTAAACATTAAATGTTCCAGAAATATTCGAACGGCCAAGTCTTTCCTAAACTGCCCTCGAGCCTTTGAATCTATGCCTGTTGTAAGTAATAAAAAAGCAGTATCAAAACAACCTATCATCAATTTCAGTTCAATAATATCGTTAAGTAAATTTTCATTCCTATACTTATAAAGATTTTTTATTTAAACTTGGATTCAGAAAGCAACTTATTTAGAGTATTATTAATCAAATATTGATTAAAGTTGCTTCTAAAACCAACTAAACCAAAGTTTTAAATTTATTTGCCGAATTGAGGACGAATATTATGATTTATAATTTGCTAAGTTATTTTATCTGTATCAATGCCATTTTATCCAACATCAATAGGGGGCGTCACAGGCACACAAAGATTATGGAAATTGCCCAAAACACTGATTTAATTAAGCGACAAAGAAAGTTTTCGCCTGATACAATTCTTAAAATCTTTACCTTTGGATTATTAAATAATGCTGACCCTTCTTTAAAAGAATAATAGAACATAGAATCCCAGTACCTGATTACCAAAATTCAGCTTAAATTAGCGCGTATGAGTCCATTATTAAAACTTAAGTGCTTATTGTAGCTTAAAAATCAAAAAATAGAATTCTAAATTTTCTACTTATATTATGCATTATATATGTCAATATGTCAATTAAATTATTTTTTTTTAAAAAAATACTTGAAATATTTCATTTTGAATGTTATAATGTTTTTAAAAATAAAAAACTAAATTAATCTGCAGCCATATAATAAGATGTAGAATTAATTCTTAGAATTTAGGTTTGGACAGATAAATTAGCGGGTGGTTTTTATTTTTGAAAATTAAGTTATAAAAAGTAGTTCTTTTCAACAAGCATTAAAATGACTGGCTTGAAAAGGAGTTGATTTAATTGGAAATAGAAATTGTAAAACAATATGAAGAACAAAGAAAATCAATCGGCGGCTCTAATCTAATACATCAATTATCAGACGGAACTTTAGTAATAGAAAGATTTGTAGACAAAAAATTTAAATTAGAAAGCGGAATGGAATATATGGAAATAATAGAAGAAATTCCGGAAGGATATAAAGAATCTGAAAATATAATAAGGTTTGGAAACCCAGAAAGAAATATAAAATATTTGCTGGCAAGAAATAAAGGAGAGATCAGAAAGACCATAAAACACTACTATACATCAAACCGGGAAGGCGAATACTTTGAGGCGCATTTTGACAATGGAGACATATTAAGACTCGAAAAAAAAGCTGATATTTTTATTAAAAATGGTGAAACTCCTAGCTCCGAAGTGTTATATGTAATGCTAAAATATGGCAGAGGAAAAGAAATGGAAAAACCAACATCCATTAATGCTGATAAATATATCGGTAATCCATACGCGTAAACTTAGCCCAAACTTTATAACTTAGAATATTAAATTTGAATTTTCAATTCAATTGTAAAAAAGTTTGGGTAAGAGGCGGAGTTTATCCGCCGCCTCTCACACCACCCGTACCATTCGGTAAATGGTATTAGCTTCAAACTATTGACGGTGCTCTGAAGATATAGCTATAGCTCCAGTTTAGCTCAAAATCCATTACACTTGTTTAAGAATTAAAATTATCTTAAAATCCCGATAAACCTTGAAAACTATCGAAGCTAAATTTTTAAACTCCTTTTAATAATCCAGTAATTTAATTTATCCTCTCTTTTAGCTGACGAGAAACTTTCCGCTTTTTTAATTTCAATTCTGTTCTTTTCTCTTTAAAAGCATCAACAGTAGATTGAATAATATTTTTCTTAGCATTATCGGAGATATCCATAAGCTTCATTCTATATTCTACCTTCTTTATATTTCTATCTATTTCTTTAATATTTTTAGTCAGCTCACTAACCTTCATTCTTCTGTTTTGAGCACATTTATTATTCAATTCCTCCAAAGCATTATTATATTTTCTTTTACATTCTTCAATTTCCGCTTCACGCAAAGCATATAATAAACCATCAATTAAATCATCAAGCACTATTAACCCTCCTGTTCAACTATAGTAGTAATCCATTTATGTAAGTTTTCTGCGTAAGCTTGCTTAGCACTATCAGGAACATTAGCACTCATTAATAGTTCATTAGCTTTATCGAGAGTTTTAACTATAATTTCACCTTGGGTCTTGATCTTATCTCTTTCAGCACCTAACTTTTTAACATAAGCTTCAGCTTCACTTAATATCTTCTTTCCTTCAGCCTGAATTAACCTTACCTGTTTATCAGTTTCCGCATTTATTCTAGCTATATCATTTATTGTATCTATAACATCAGGCATCTTGTTTATTATTTCTTCACCAGCTCTATTTATCAAATCTTGCCTTGCTTTCTTATCAGGGCTAGAAAAATCATTATCAACAATTTCTAATTTATCATCCTCTACGATATTTGACTTTTTATCCTTCAATTACTAAACCTCCTTCTCTATTAAAACTCCTAACTTTAATAAGTGCCCCTTGTTTAATCTCTACTCTCTTTAAATGCTTATCCAATTCCTCACTACTAAATTTACCTTGCTCTTGTTGTTGTTTAATAATTTCTTTGAGGTCACTAGTTGTATAATCAATTGTTTCCTTTACCAATTTTTTAGTTTCTTTAATTGATTTAGAGATTTCTTCTTCAAATTGCAGCTTTAATTTGCTAGCCCATTCATCTATTGCTTCTTTAGTCTTTGTCTTTAACTTCGTTTTCCAGGTAGCTACCTTCCATAAATATACTAGAGCTTCCACTAGGATAACTATCCCGGTTTGAATACCTTTAGCACTGGTGGCGCCTATTTTACTCAAGAACTTTTTAAGTCCATTATGAGTAGCTAAAGAAAACTTCTTGTTAAATAAATTTCCAACATTCTTTAAAGTCTTACTGGCAAAATTAGCAACACCTGCTCCTGCTCCACCTTGTCCACCAAATTTAGCGAAGAAAGTAAAGGCTACAGAGTTAATCCCTTTTGTTGCACTCTTTTTCATCATATTTTCCACAAAAATGTTTCTCTCAAGTATAACATCTTTTACTTGGGTTTCAAAGTTACCGATAGCGGTATTAACCATATCACTTATTTCTCTATTCAACTGCTCTAACTCTTTAAATACTATCTTACCTACTTTCTTACTTAATTTATTGGCTTCCTGTGGTAAAAGATGATTAGTCAAATAAGAAGAACATTCACTAGCTTTGCTCCAACGACTAGCTCTCTCGATTTCTGCTTTAGAATTAGCAAAAATCTCATTCTCTGCCTTTGTCAATTCATCATAACACTTACTTAGTATCTCCTTCTTTTTTCTGCCAACTAACTCATATATCCTTCTTTTTTCTTCCATTAAGCTTTCGATTTCTTCTTTAAGCTGCTCTATCTTCTCGTTATTACTTTGCTCAATCTTTTTGTAATAAAAAATATAATCCTTTAACTTATCCAATAAAGACTTTAATACCCTACTTACATTATTAATTAACTCCTGATTTCTTTCAGGCTTATTAGTCTCTTTTGCTAGGTATTTCCATAATTCAGTCGTATCCGGCAAACTAATATTTTCACGTCTATCTTCTGAAACATAAAAAGTCGTAATTTCCTGATTGATAATTTCAGCCACATCTTTTTTAATCTCTTTAATTCTTCGATCTTCATTATCAATTTCTGGAGGTATTCTATTAACCACTAATACCATTGGCGGTAACTGATCTGCAAAAATTTCATAAAGTAGTTCTAAGAACTCCCTATCAGCCTGAACTAAGCCTGCTCTATATAAAACCGTAAAGACTAGAAAGTCTGATTCAGGTATAAAACTATCTAATACTTCGGAATGTTCATCATAAATTGAATCATAACCCGGAGTATCAAATAAACGAGCTTTTAAATTATAGTTAAAGTCTGGAACTTCCATCTGTAATCTTCCTTTAAAACTTTCCGGCGAGTGAGTAATCTTGTTAAACTCATCCTCACATATCTCTATCCGTTCTAATTCATCACTAATCTGATAATAATTAAGCTTATCATCATTAGAGTTAAAAACTTCTGTAACTGTAGCTGTAGTCGGTGCAGCATTTTGGGCTAAGACTTCTTTTCCCAATAGACTATTGATTAAAGTTGTCTTGCCCGAACTTGTCCTTCCTACAACTGATAGATAAAGCTGAGGGTTTCTTAACTTCTCCAATAAAATATCAAACATATCAAGGTTACTATCCGCTCCAATTTCTTTTGCTATCTCTTTACTATCAACTATTATTTTTTTTAACTCTGCAACACTTTTTTTAAAAGCAAACACTATCATACGACCTCCCTTATACTAAAATTTGATCCAACTCTTTTAAGACATCTTTTGCTTTATTCAATTTTAGTTGAGTCTCCTCTAAAACTTTCTCTCTATTCTCTTTGCTTTCTTTTAGTTTTGCAATGCGCTGCTTAAATTCATTTTCAGTATTATCTAATTCTCTTTTTAATGCTTTTTCAAGTTCATCTACTAAATTATTTATATATTTATCGATTTCTGTCATAATACTTTTGCTTATTTTTTTACAGGCATTCTTGACACTCTTTTTAGCCATTCTTCTAGCTTTACTAATTCTTCTCTTCTCTATTTCCTTCTTGCCCTTTGAGCCAAGCTTCTTTCCTAAAATACTACCTAAAACTGCTCCAGCTATAGCAATTCCACCAACTACCCAACCTGCCGGTGAAAATGCAGCTGCAACAAGAGCAGCAGCCTTTGCCCCGGCAGCCTTACCACCCAAAAAGCCAAGAACTCCTCCAGCACCGGGTAGTACTTTTTCCACTTTTAAAGCTTCAATCTCAACCGCTCTATCACCATCAGTCATATTTCTTTTATAGTCAGACATATCCTCAATAATATCTTTAAAATCTTCTAAAATCTCAATTGTCAAATCTTCAAGTTTAAACTGTAATTCCTCTGCTATAATACCCTGAATTTCTTTAATTGTATCCTCTACGCTTCTCTTTAAGTAATCTCCATCATAAATCCCTTGAGAAATCTTAGCAATTAGTTTATCTAATTCGCTCCTTTGAGTTTGTTTAATAAAGTTTCTCATTTCACTTTTAGCTCTATTTTCAATTTTATAAGTATTATCCTTTAACTTAGCAAATTTTTCTTCTATTTCTCTCCTTTTCTGCTGATAATCCTCATGCTGTTTTTGTAAATTCTCAATTACCTCATCTACATCCTTACTTAAATCCTTTTTCTGCTGTACGTAGTATTCTTTAATCTCCAAAGTATGACTATTAAGCCATAAAGCTATTCCTCTAAAAACTTCTTCTTGCCAGTTATTAAAAGAGGAAGACAGCATCCTTTCTAAATTTTCAATTCCTGAACTTTTTCTCAGTTCTTTATCTTCCATATAGGTACCTTTAATAGCTTCTTTAATCTGAACTGCTATTATATTAATTTCTGTTTCTAAATTACACTGTTCTAGGACTTTCTTTAGAACTTTTTTATTATGCTCTATTCCATTTTCTAATTCTCTTTGACTTTCTCCTGTCCAGTGATTTTGAACAAAGAAATTATGAGAAATTTGAGGCAAAACCATCTTTAATAAAACAGCCTCTAATTTAGTAATTGGCGGTACAGTCCTTAATAAAAATATAGAACCAGTACAAGAAGCAATATAACGCAATGTTGTCTCCTGATTACCTTCTCTCAAACTAGCTACTCCGGGTAAATCTACAAAAACAATATCTTCTCTCAAAAAAGAAGAAGGAATATGAATTTTGATATGATCAACCTCTAGTTCATTTTCAGGATTAAATTCATTATTAACAAATCTATCAAGCTTATCCCTAGTAACTGCTATTTCCTCTCTTTTCCCATCTTGATAATAAATTTCTCCTTTCCTGTCACCATTTTTGCTTTTATGTAGTTCAACTGGAATACAGGTTGTCTCATCAGCTTCCACAGGTAAAATATCATCTTCAGCTACTAGAGCATTTAAAAGCGAGCTCTTCCCAGCCCCTTGAATTCCAAATACAGCTACATATAACTTGCCTGCTTCTAAGCTCTGCTTTCGACTTTCAATAGCTTGCTTAAGATCTTGATCTTCATTCTTCTTTAGCAATAAGTCAATAAAAAGTTCATCATTTAAAATCTTTAATAATCTATCCTTAGTTTCCATGTTTTCCACTCCTATAATCCTAGTTTTTCTGCTATCCATAATGTAGCTCTACTACCCAATAAGAACTTAAAAAGTCCCGGCAACTTCTCCACTTTTTCTTCTTGTAACTTAATCTCTTTTAACTCAACTTGAAGATCTTTAATTTCTTTAATATCCTCTTTATAATCATCTTTTAAAGATGCCATATCTTTCATGATTTTAGTCAATATATCTTCTTTTGTCTCGTTAACCATCTTTTCCAGTTCAAGTTTTAACTCTTCGTTCTCTTTTTCAATAAACTTTAATAAATTATTACTTAATTTATCTTTGACATCAAATAATAATTGCTTATTCTGGTTTCTTATATTTTCAAATTCATTATTAATCTCCGTCTTTAATACCGATAATTCCTCTTTTAATAGTTCTAATTCTGAAAGTAATCTTTCATCTGATGTTACAAATCCTTCTCTAAATTGAGATAATTCAACCTTTAAATCATCAAGTTTATCAGATATATTCTCAGTCTCTTTAGTCTGACTCGCTATTTTATCTAGGTTGGAACTCAATGCATCTAAAACAGATAGTTTTTCTTCAATAAACTCATTTAACCTTCCTTGTTCTTTTATTTTCTGCTGATTCTGCTCTTCTAGCCTCTTTAAAAAATCAATCTTATCCTTTAGCTGCCATATATTATCCTCTAACTTATCATTATAATCATCCATAACTTCAGAAGAAATACTGTAGATTTCTTCACTCAATAAATCAACTATATCTCTCATAACCTTCTCAGTACTTCGGTCTATAAACATTGTAATTTCTTCACTTTGTTTAGCCATAATATTTTTTCCTCCTTCTTTAATTAATTAGCCTTGGAAATAGTTTTAAAGAACTTGCCTGCTTCCTCAAGGTGAGAACTAGAAATCAACTCTGTGAAGTTTTCAGTTAAAGTTTTAATTGCTTTCTGCTCTTCCCCTATCCCTGCTTGCCAAGAAAATAAGTCTGCTATATAAAACAAGGCTGTATAAAATGGATCATTATCATTAACTAGACATTTGTGACTCTCTTTCCCAATAAATTGACATAGATCTTTATAGTAAAGATAAGCTTCACCTAAATTACCTTCGTTACTATATTCATTAATAGACTGTAAGACAAGAGAATAAGGGTTATTATTCAAAATAAACTTATAGTTTTTTTCAGAAATTTGCTTCTGAGTCAATCCATATTGATGAATATCAACTAAGAAAAATATAAAGCTATTTTCTAACTGATCTAGATTCCAGTTGCCATTAGCATCAATAAGTAATATTTCATTAAATTTATTTAGCAAACCTTTAATTCCACTATTAGTTGGAACTTTAATAAAAGCGTCCTGACTATCTTCTAATTTAGGTCTATAACCTGTAATTCTCCAAAAGAAATTATCTATTTCTTGTCTATCTTGACCTAGTAATACTAATCTATCTTTTTTCGTTTCAACTTCAGTATCTTTAAAAATACCATTAATAAAACTATTAAAATAGATCTGCCTTTTTAGATAAGCTAAATCTATCAGTTGGCTAACTAGTTGATACTCCTTCCTCTCAACCTTAATCTCTGTAAGCTCATCTTCTTCAAAGTTTAATTTGTTTTTTTCAGGTTTCAATTTTTTACTTAATTCTTTATTGCCGAACTTAGACTTTACGTTTAAGTATTTACCCTCGATTTCCTCAATTTTTGCAATTAAATCAGCAATTATCTTAATATCTTGAGGTTTATTCTTTCTAGCTACCTTAACCTGTTCCAATCTTTGTAACTCTTCTGATAATACCTTTCGAGCCTGAACTCTCTGTCGCTCCCAATTATCAACTAACTTTTTAATAGCATTCTTGAAATTATCACAATAGGACTTATGCTCTCTTCTTGTCTTTCTAACATCCACTACTGTCTTTGTCCTATCCACATAATAAGTCTCATAATCACTTTCCCCAGTTACTTTTCTCTTAAGCTTTCGCCAACCAAGGAGTCCACTTTTTTTCTTCCTTTTCTTCTCCACCTGATAAGTTTTTGTCTTTTTATAGATTTGGGGCTCATTATAGGAAGGTAGATCTAGGTTACTAAATCTCTTATCTTCTAAAGATAAATTAAATAATTTAAAAAGCTGATTCTCCTTTTCAACCAATCTGTCAATTATGTCAAAGAACTGATCTTGAGATTTTCGAGCAACATTTTTAATCTCTTTACCTAGACTCTTTAATCTATTTTCCTCTGAACTATGCCGCATCTTTCCCATCAACTCTTTAAAGTTCTTTATAACATTATCTTTTAAAGAGTCCAACCTGGCAAAACTTTGTTCTTCCAACTTGCAGAAGGATTTAAATTTTTCTTTTTTTTCCTGTAATTTTTGTAAAGCTTGACCAGAAACTTGAGAGCCTTTATATTCTTCATAATCAGCTATAAATCTCTCTTTCATATCCTCCAACTGCTTCCTTAGCTGCTCCAGCCGATTATGCTTTCTATCTCCTTTCAATATTTTTCTGCTTTTATCAACAGCCTCCAATAATTGAGCTATATTAGAACTATCCCAAAGCTCTTTATCGTCACTTTGAACAGCCTCAACTCCCCAGAGAGCAGAAAGTTGGATTACAGGAGCTTTACTAAATTTTTGATCCTTAGACTCCTCTAGTATCCCAGTAACTCTTCTTTTCAATCTCTGTGCTACTTCTTCCCTACTCCTTCTAATTCTACCTCCAGTAGTATACTCAGGCTCTATACAATCAATAAAGTTTTGTACAATAATAATTGGCTTATTTTCGGCAGCAATCTTATTTAAAATATTTAAGTTTCTTTTATCACTATTAGCCTTGGTAGTTGTCAAGTAAATAACAATATCTACCGAAGGTACTAGTTGCCGTAGTGTAATTTCTTCATGACCTTCTAGACCAAAGGCATCCAACCCTGGAGAATCAACAATCTCAACTCCTCCCTCAATCAAAAATTCAGGAAATTCAAGACAGATCTCATCAATTTGGTACTTATTTTGAGGATTATTTTGCTCATCAGCATAGCGACTAATTTTTTTTCTATTAAACTCTTCGCCTTTTAGGTATTCTTTTTTACCACTTTTTTTTATGATAGTTGCTTTACGTTCATTACCTTTCTTACAAGATACTAAAATTCCTGAAGTAGGTCGAGCCTCTTTAGGAAGTATATCTTCACTACATAAAGCATTAATTAAAGTAGACTTTCCCGAGCTAGTAATACCAACTACTCCAATTCTCCAATTAGATCTCTCCCAGACTATTCTCCGTTTTTTTAACCAATCAAGATCCATCTTTACATAATCTGAAGGTATACCTTGACCTTTCAAAATACCCTCTATTTTAGAAAGGAACTTTATTTCATCAATGTTCTTTTCCACCAAACCTCTCCTTTCTTTTTCTAAAAATAAGTATTTTATCAAATAACCCTATAATTTAACTTATTATGTATAAGAATGAATTTTTCCTCCTTCCTGCTTGAAAAGATTCAAACTTTTAATTAATCTAGTATAAAGTTATTTTTTATTTTTCATCTATCTCATCCTAGTCTATTTATTCTAAAAGCTGTCTATTTAATAATAATTAACTCTTCCCTGGCCCTAGTACAGGCCACATACTTCAAACACTCTACCTGCTTTAACCTATTCTGAGTATACCACTCATCAGGTAAATCTTTCTTTAAATCCTTAACTATTTGAGAATAATTAAGCAATATCACCGTCCTGAATTCTAATCCTTTGCTACCATGTAAAGTACTAATTCCTATCCCAGTTTCTGAATGAGGGTAAATATCACTCTTTAAGATAGTATAGTCAATCCCCTGAAATTCCAAAATGCCTTCTAACTTAGCAAAGTAACTAGAGCTAGCTGTAATAATACAGATTTCATGAGCTGCAATCCCAGCTGTCAATAGCTCCTCAACCTTTCCTACTAAATAATGATACTTCTCTTTTGAATCTGCAAAGTCTTTTACTATTGGCTCGGGCCCTAACAAAAGACTCTTGTATTCACGAAGATGTTCTTCCTCTTTTTGCGAATGAATAAATTGACTATCAGCATAATTTCTAATCTGCTTGGTAGTCCGGTAATTAAGAGTTAAATAGTGGGTTCTACCTACTATACTGATTCCAACATCCTCTTTCCAACTATTTAATTGATAAATACGCTGATTACTATCGGATAAGAGAATTAAATTATTCTCTGCTCTTTTGACCAGTTTAGCAAGTAATTTTAATTTTACCGGAGATAAGTCCTGAGCTTCGTCAATGATAATAGAATCAAACTGAGGCTCAATCCTTTCACTTACTAAGGCTTCGTAAAGTAAATAGGCTTGATCCTCAAAATCCATTAATTTTTCTTCCTCTTTCCTCTTTATAAATTCAGAGAAAAATTCCCAAACTTTACGACGAGTAGCAGGCTGTAAGGACTGACCTCGACCAGTTCTGAAGACTTCTAGATATTCCTCTAAGGTTCTGATATTGTTGCGCTGGATAACTTCTTTATATTCGGTTTTGTAGAAATGAACATCCTCTTCCAATTCAAATTCTTCATATAGTTCTAGAAATAAATCTTCAATAGACTGAAGATCTATCTTATAATCGCTTAAATTATGTTCCTTAACTAGAGTATAGATTAAGCTGTCTACTCCATAAACATCTATATTATCCTCGATATTCTTCTGCTCTACTAGCTGTTCTATCTTTTCCCAGATATAGAAGGCCAGCTTTTTGCTGAAGGTACAGAATAGGATTCTATTCTCTGGCCCCGGATAAATATCCTGGGCCAGATGAACTGCCCGATGAATCCCCACCACTGTCTTACCAGTTCCCGGACCTCCTTCAATTAAGGCGGGCCCTGAATAATCTCTCTTTATCAATGACTCTTGTTGAGGATGCAAAAATAACTTCCATCTCTCCATATCCTCTTCTAGAATATAATCTAACTCAGCAAAATCCTCTACAGTATAGAATCTTCTTTTAGAATCCTTATGCTCTAAAGCCTCTTCTAGCGAAGATTTATCTGCTTGCTGATCTTCTAACTCCATACAGACCCGAGTAATTGTTTTATTTCCAGTTATAATATCGATTAGTCCTTCCTGAATTTCCTCAGGCAAAAAAGAAATAAATTCCAAAAACTCATCCTCATCCTTAATCTCCATTAAATATTGAGCATGAACCTCGTTAATATCAAGCCTGCTTAAATCCTTGACCCTGACCTCTTCCTTTTCCAGTAAAGAAGGTCTGCTATCATAGAGTTCATTGATATCTTCAGGCTCCATCTTTTTTTCTTGATATTCATTTAACTCTACTTGATCGTAGAGATAGACGGCCCCGAAACGGTTCTTTTCAAAGAACTTATTTTCAGCCCAATCATAGGCATCATCATGATGATCAACATACAATAATATATACTTATTACCTTGTTGAGAAAGAATCAAACGTAAATCTCTATTAACTCTAGCACTGCGAAAACTACTATCACACCTCACTCTTTTTAAAGAATGAATTTGAAGTCCATAGCTTTTATCTTCCTCGACCAGCTTATTAATATTATCCCGCACCCGCTTTCTGGACTGCTTATCCAGTTTATCATAACTCTCAAAATAAGAATCAGCCACTACTACTTGAGTATTCATGCTAAATTCCCCCAGTTATAGCTTGTTTTACTATACTTCTTAATTCTATATACTGGGGGAATTATCCTCTATCTTCAATCAATATTCCAATTTTTCAACTTAATATACAATGATTTTATTAATCAACATAGTTTCTTTGAAATTTTGCTAAGTCTAATCTACATTTAGCAATTCTAGAAGACGATCAACCTTTTTAGCCCTTTCCTGACCGCTTTCACCAACGGCTAAGCCTATTAGCCGGGCCCGAATATCAGCTAAAGCTAAAGGAGATTCTGTAATAATATACCCCTCTTCCTTAAAATATTCCTCTAGCTCATCCATTTTATTTCTTCTAAATCTATCCACAGCCCCTTGGCGTAAGCGTTTAATAATAGCCTCTCCCTGACCTTTAACTTCCTCGGCCAGAGCAAAAACTCCCTCAATAAAATTATCACTAACTGCTCCCGAGTCTTTTAAAGCCGCATAATCTACCAGCTTACCCCGCCCTCTCTGCCATAATTTAATAAATTCTTCTAATAAATAGCCTCTATTTTTAACTTCAACAAGTAATTCCTCTTTCTCAGCACTAAAAAAATCACTTCTTTTAGTCTTGAATAAAGCTTTTAGCTGACCCCAATTTTTAATTCCTAATTTAAGTAAATATTCAAGCAATCCTATATCAGCTACTAAATACCAAAGATGAATCTTTTGAGCGCCTTGATAGAAATTAAAGTCAGGAATAGATAGTTTTTCACCATATTCATCATGTGATAAACCTTGGGCAGAAGGAATTTCTTCAACCTGAGCTTCCAATTCATCAATTTTAAAGTCATTTTTTCCTAGATCAAAGTAACTCTTTTCTTCCTGCTTAAGCTCAATTAAATTAGCCTCCATTTCCGCCTCTTTTGCAAGTAAAGAATTCCACTTTCTTACTTCATCCTTTTGGGCCGTAAAATAAAAACACTGCCTTCCTGATCTAGCTAGAGTAATAACTGCTTTTATAATTTCTTCAGCCCGCCTATCATCAGCATTAGCTAAGGTTTCATCAAGATATAAAGGTAGGGTTACGCCCTGTTCTTCATTAGTTACAAAAGCCATTCTAACCGCCATCAGCAATTGCACTCGAGTACCACTAGATAACTCATTAAGCTTCTTCCCCTTATTAGCTACAGTATCAAAGGCATAAAAAGAAGGTGAATCCGTCTGCTTAATACGCAGCTCATAGCTTCCTCTAGTAATATTAGTAAATATTCTCTGCGCTTCCCTAAAAACTTGAGATCTATTAGCTGGACTATCCTGTTTTTTAATGTGCTCAGCTAGTATATATCCTAGTAATTTTTTATAATCAGAATCTAAATCCTTTTCTAAGCTAAGCAAAGCTTTTTCTTTCTCATGCCAGGCCTCTTCTAGGCTACTAGCTTTTTTAGCCTCTTTAATTTTTAGCTCAATCTCATTAATGTCCTTTTGAATTTGATTATATTGTTCAGCCTTCTTATTAAGTTCTTCCTTTCTTGCTTCTAATTCCAGCCTATCCAGTTCAAGTAGTGATTTTTCAAAGTCATTATACTGTTTAAGCTTTCCTTTTTCTTGTTCACAGATGGCCCGGGACCTATGCAACTCTTGAGCAGCTAACTGATAATCTTCATAGCAATCACAAAGCGCTTTTAGCTCTAATTCAGCATCAACTTCTAAATCCAGACCAATAAATAATTCTTTTTTCTGTTCTTTAATACTCCTGAGACGCTTCCGGGCCCTCTCCTTATCTTTCTTAGCTCTCTCTTTATCCTGAATAGCCTCTCGGAGCTTATCATTCTTACTTTTTAAATTAGCTAATTCACCCTTAAGCTCAGCAGCATCACTGACTGAATAGGAATAATTAGCAAGCTCTTCATTTATCTCCTCTAATAGTTGCTGATAATTATCCCTATTCACTCTTATTTTCTCACTAATAGCTTCTATATCGGCATAAGCATCCTGCCAGCGATTTAAATGATAAGTTAAATAATAAAGACTCTGCTCATTAGTATCAGGTGCTACTCCAAAATGATTAATTAACTCCTCTCTCTCCTTATCTAGCTCCTCTTTTTCTTTGCAAAGCCTTTGATACTCTTCTGCTTTCTCTTGCCAAGACTGCTTACGTCTTTCTATTAACTCAAGCTCTGCTTTCTTTTGATAAAGCTGATTTAAATAACCCCGAAGCTCCTTTTCTCGCCACTTAGGTGGAGTATCAAAATCTAAAAGGGCAAATCTAGCTTGAATATTGGCCCTTGATTCTGCTTTTGAAAGATTAGGACTATTTATTAAAGAATATCCCATAATCATAACTCCAAAGAATAGAAAAATAAATGAAAAAAGAGTAATAAAAATACCTAATAAAATCCCCAATATTGAAACTATTCCCCCACTAACTAAAGAAAAATTATAAATATTATTATCGATTTGCGGACTTTGTAACCATTCTTCTAAATACCTGATTCCCTCTTCAATATTTCTTTTTGAATCAGCAAATTCTTCCTCCGGATTCAGCAAGTTTTTTAAAAAATTAAGAGCTTCAAGTTCATTATTCACCCTTTGAGCTTTTCGAGCAAAGTTATTTAGTTCATCATAGCCAACTTTATCAAGTGTAGTCAATTCTTCTGAGTTAATTGCAGAAGTAAATGCTTTTTCAGCTTCTCCTCTTCTCTTTTCTGCTTCCTTAACTTCAACCTCTAGCTTTTCAATCTCTTCTTCTTTACTTTTAAGCTGATCATATTTTTCATTTAAAGTAACTAAGCTTCCTTCTGCAAGACCAGCTTTAGACAGCGGACTCTCCTCTATTATCTTAGTAGCATTCTCAATTTCCTTTTCTGCTTCTTTTATCTGAGTTCCTTCTTGGCTGATTTGTCTCTTAAATTCCTCTACTTCTTCAATTTCATCACCCTTCAATTCAGACATCTTCTCTGGAAACTGTTCATATTTTTTCTCAGCCTCCATTAGCTTCTCTTTAGCTTCAGCAAATAAAAGAGCTTGCTCAATAATTTTTAATTTTCGCTGAGCAGCTTTACTTTCATTCAATTCCTCATTTAATTGAGCTAATCTGCCCTCCTCTTGCTCTAAATCCTGCTGCTCCTTTTTAGTTTCTCGATATTTTTCTATTTTCTCATTCGCCGCTCTCGTCTGCTTATTTTTTCGAGCAGGCTGCTCCTTAAATCCAAACTCCTTCACTGCTTTAGAAACTTGATAACCACCAGCCGATTCTTTAAGAATTATCTCAGCTAAAGATTGATTTTTGGTTTTCTCCTGTAATAAGTCATGCAAAGCTAAATAATAACGATCACTATGCTCAGCCGCAGGGATAAAGTTAAGCTCATTAGCAATACCATCTTTTTGATAACTACAACTCCCTAAATTCAGCTCCGCCTGCCAAATATCATCTCCTAAAGTAAAGCTTCCTCTTAATGATGCATCATCAGGCGCTTTATCGGGCCAGAGAATATATTGAAATGCTTTAGCTAAGGTGGTCTTGCCGGCAGCATTGGGCCCGTAAATAATATTAAGCTGTGCTTTTAAATCTTTAACAGAACGATTATAAATATCAAATTGAGGCAATCTATCTATTTTTAGCTCCTTAAAGCTTAAGATTTCTTTTTTCAATTAGGGCCCTCCTTTTGAGCCAACAGAGAATGGAGCAATAATTGGCCCTCTTCTTTTAATAAAGCTGCTATCTCCTTTTTTCTTAATGGCTTAATTCTATCCTGACTTCTCAGTGGAGCATAAGCATTAGAACGATAGGCTTCTTCTAGCTTTTCTTCTATCTCAGTAAATAACTTTTGGGGCAGCTTATCTAGCTCTCCTGCTTCTAAGTTTAATATGTACTCAGCTAATAAAGCAAGTGAAGTATTACCTTTAGCCAACTTTTCAATGTCTATTGGAGCTTGAGTTTGATTATCTAAACTTTCAATTAATACTCGACTACCCTTGACTGTTAATTGCAGATTTTCTAATAAGCTTTCTTTTTTTAAAGTAATCTCACGATGAAATTCTGTCCGTCCAGCCAGCTTAACTCTAAGGATTATTAACTTGGGCTGCCAATCAAGTTCTATCTCTTCTTCAAGCTTTTTTTCTAACTCTTGAGGAATAATTCGCAGTAAGTCATCTAACTTTGTTACTTTAGATAAGTTAACTTCTAGATCCATATACCTTAAATTAGCTGTAGCTAAACGCAGCACCTCGAATTCACTCTCTTTTTTAATAGTTAACTCCCAAGTACTATGACATTCTTGATCATTAGGAGTTAATGGTTGTGGTGAGCCAGGATTTAAAATAAGAGGAGTTGAAGTTGAAGCCAGATCTGCTTGATGGATATGACCGAGTACCCAGGCACTAATCCCAGTCCCTTTAAGCCTATCTTTAGAAAGAGAAACATAATTGCTCTGAGAGTCATTTAGTTCTGCATGAAGCAAAGCAACTGTCGGTAGTCCATTTTCTGGAAGTTCCAGCTCACTTATCGGATTCTTATCAACATGTCTGGTAGGATAAGACCAACCGAGAATATTTAAAACTGCCTGTCCATCCTTTTTTAAGCTCTCAAGCTCCCACTTCCCACCAGCACCTAATAGTTTGAAAAATTCTGTATTCATAGTTCGAGACAGCCTCGGCAAAAGGTTATAGTCATGATTACCAGCTACTGCAAAAACTACTATCCCCTCTTTTTCCAACCTTTTAATGCCAGCTTCAAAAGAACCATAAGCCTCATAATAACAATCTTCTCTATCAATAATATCACCTGTAATAATAACTGCATCTACCTGAGAATCTATAGTCTGTTTAACTATATTATTCCAAATAAAAGTTGGAGAAAACTCTTCATCTCTATCAGGGATTCTACTTGGAAATCTCCCTAGGTGTAAATCAGCAGTACATAATAGTTTAATCTCTTCCATAAGATATCCCCCCCTTTGGAAAAAATAGTAATTTTTCTTAACTAATATAAAATATCAATATCTGGTTAATATTTTAGATTAAATCAACTTTAATCTATTACCTGATTCTGCTTCAGTAAAGTAAATATAAGATCTTACTACCTTTCCTTCCTTCATTTCTTTAATTGCTTCTTCATAAGTCTGCATTTGAGGCTTGTGTTTTTTTATCTGCTTGTCTAAGTTAACTTCACTAGTAACCCTTGTTGTTTTCCAATCTACAATGTTCCAGACCCCTTCGTCATCCTTAAACAATAAATCTATAGTTCCTGAAATCATATCACCTTCTCTTTCTAAGTAGAACTCTACTTCTGGCTGAAGATCAAACTTAAGCAATCTATTAAACTCGCTGCATTCTTTTATTCTCTCTACGATCTTAATTACTTCAGTTTTTAAGCTAGGGTATTTAGTATGGTCAGGATAGAGATTAAATAAATAGTCGTAGTTAATTTCTAACCCCTGCACAATTAGCTCTATTGCTTTATGAACTATACTTCCCTTTAAAGCTGCTTCATTCTTAGATTTTACTAGATTACAAACTGCCTCATTTTTAGAACCTGAATCCTGCGATGATAATTTTTCAGCTGTTAATTGCGAAGGTGTTTTAACCTCCTTATCAAATTTAGGGTCAGCTATAAGAGTTTTAACTTCAAAGTCTTGTGCTATTTCTTCAAACTCTAATTGAGTTTTATCAAGATCAATATCTACTTGGCTTTCAGTAATATTCACCTCCAATTCTCGATCAGCACAGGCTCTAGTTATTTTATCTCTATAATCTGTACTACTTAGAAAGTTTTTAAGATCATAGTCTAGTCCATCTTTTAAAAGCCATTTAAAGCTTTTATTGAGTTTAGTTCTATCTTTACTGACGGTTCCTGATAAGAATAGAAAGTCCTGAGTTCTAGTTACCGCCACATAAAAGATTCTCTTTTCTTCCATTCTTTCTTTCTCTTTCAACTGATCTTTTAAGATTCCATAAAACTTGCTTTCCTGCTCTACTAAGTTTTGATCATAGTATTTAACTCCTAGACAGTCTGTTTGGGCTAAATTATCACCTAAAACTTTACTAGTTTGATTACGACCTCTCGAATTCATATTAGCTAAGAAAACTACCGGAAATTCTTTACCTTTAGAGGCGTGAACGGTCATTAACTTTACTTTGTTATCTAAATCTGCTTCTGTGATTTCACCAGCTGCTTGAGCTGTTTCATTCTCAATTAAGTCTGCTAGCTCTTTAACAAACTGATACAAGCTGCCGTTTTGCTGGTAGCTAAATTCCGCTGCCTCTTGGATTAACTTTTCTATATTAGCTAATCTCTGTTTACCTTTAGCTCCTGCTAGGTAACTAGCAAAGGCTCCACAGTCAGTTAAAATAGTTTCAATAAGTACATCTATGCTCACTTTGTCTTTAAGCTCTAGCCATTTAGCAAAAACGTTTTTAATTTGACTATACTCTGCAAAGACTCTACGCAGTAGTGATTCTTTAGAAAAGCCTTTTTCTTTGCTATCAACCTTAAGACTAAATAATTCATCGTCACTTAAACAAAATAAAGGGCTTCTCATTAGTCCAAAGGTATTTAAGTCATCCTCAGGATAAATTAAGCTTTTAAGAGCTAAATAAATATCATAGATCTCTTGATTTTGATAAAAACCTCTCCCGTCTACTGTTTGATAATCAATTCCATATTCATCTAAAGCCTTTTCATACTCTTTAAGCCTACTTCTGCTACGCATCAAGATAGCTATATCACCGTAATTAACAGGAGTTAGCTGATCTTTTCCTACTATCTTCTGATCAGATTCATTAACCAGCCAATCTATTTTAGCTGCTATTGTATAAGCTTCATATTGGGCATTACTATATTCATCATCTGAACCCTGCTTAGGAGTAACTAAGACTTCTATATGTGATTTAGCATTTTCTTTAACCTCACTTGGAGAGTTGACATGTCTACTACAGATTAAATTTTCGTAACTGACATCGTATTCGCTCTCATTCTTCATTATTTGCGGGAAGATGGTATTAACAAAATCGATAATCCCTTGGTTAGACCTAAAGTTATTCTTTAACTTAATTAGATTATCAAAATCAGAGCTGGCCTCTATCTCTTCTACAACGTGATTAAAAATTCTTACATCTGCTCTTCTAAAGCCATAAATAGACTGTTTTGGATCGCCGACTATAAACAACTTTCCTTTAGCTAAGTGCTGATATTCGGGATCGGTAGTTAATAAAGGTTGAATAATATCCCACTGAATATAGTTATTATCCTGCATCTCATCAATCATCATAAATTGGATCTCTTCTCTTAACTGTTCTACTAGTTGATAGTCTTCTTTAAAAAGTTTAATTACCTTCTCCTCTAAATCTAAGAAGTCAAGGGCTCCTTCTTGGGCTTTTAAGTTGTCATATTCAGACTTTACTAGTTGATATACTGCTAACAGTAGTTTTAATGATTCAGCTTCTTTAGTTTTATCATCGGCAGCTACAACTAAAGGTTGGCCATCTTGAAAGGGAGTTAAGTCCAAAACTAATCCTCTTAACTCTTTATGTAAGCTATTAACTGCTTTTTTACTTTCATTCCCTCCCTCCCAATGAGCAGCTTTCATTGCTCTATAAATACTTAAGTTCTTATCTTTTTCGAAGTTATAAAAACAGTGCATAAATTTAAAATGCAGCTCTATTAACTTAAGCTTATTTTCTTCAGTTTCATTCGTTGAGTAACTTTTCAAAGTTGAATTTAGCCTATCATAGAGCTTGAGAATATTTTTAACTACCTGAACACCATCGGAGTCTTCGACTGGAGTATAAGCAGCTAATTGATTAACCTTCTCCTTTATATTTGAGTCAGTTAAGTAGTCTTGAATAACTTTAATAATAAGGTTATGGATTAAATCAGTTAAGTCCTCTTGGTCGCTAAGAGAACTTAATCTATTCCTATTATTCAACATTTCAGTTAAGATACTAACTAATTCATCTTTATCATAAGTATAAGTTAGCCTCCATAAACATTGATATAACTGATGTTCTTCGTCATTTCTGATCTTATCTAGAGTATTTATAATTGCTTTTTCTGCTAATCTTTGCTTTTCAATTCCTTCTAGAATCTTAAAATTAGCATCAATCCCTGCTTTAAAGAAATTACTTTTTAAAATATCCTTACAAAACGAGTGAAAGGTTGATATCCTGCTTTTAGCTAAATTATCTATGATATATAAAACCCACTCTTCTTCTTGGGGGGCTAAATCATTTTCAGTCAAATATTTTTCTAACCTTTCTCTAATTCGCTCTTTCATCTCGCTAGTTGCTTTGCGAGTAAAAGTGATAGCTATTATCTTCTCTAAAGCATCTTTTTGATACATTAACCCGCCTTCTTCAAAGGGAGTTAGAAGAATTTCTAAATAGCGTTCCGTTAAAACTCGAGTTTTCCCTGTTCCAGCCCCAGCATTAATGGCTAAGTTTTGATCTAAGGTTTTTACTGCTTTATACTGAGCCTCAGTAAAATCAATTCCTCTAATCTCTGGCGACATTTATACTTCCTCCTTCCGACAAATAAGCTGACACTGGCAATAGTTACAGCTGCGATCCTCTTCACCTAAAATAAAGTAGCCATTTCTAATTCCCTCGATAGCTTCTTTAATTAATCTTTTAGTCTCTTCTAAGTCAGCTTGATAACATTCATTTTCAAGCAGATCTTCAGCTTTACGAATATCAGCACTAGGTACTACTTTTTTATGTCCAATCATATCTTTAGGTTTTAAGCCGTAATAACTACCGAAACTAACTTTACCCTCGAAAGTTTCTTCAACTGCCAGTAGATAAAGAGGGATTTGGATTGGATTATTGGCTAATCTTTTATTGCTCACTTTTCCGCTCTTATAATCAATTACTCCTAGACACTCTGTCTTAGGATTATAATCTATCCGATCAATACGACCGCTAAATTTATAACCTGCTATCAATTCTAAAGAATTAAACTCCCATTCTGTTTCCTTAACTACAAAGCCATCTAAAGTAATCTTTCTATGTAATGTAGGAGATTTTTCATTTTCTAAAAACTTCTCAAAAACTAAGCCTAGTTCTTCACCTTGTAAATACTTTTGAGCTTCTGTCTGCCAATAAAAATTAGAATTAAATAAGGAGTGTTCTTCTATATTTTCTTTAATAACTTCAATTAATAGCTGATAAGCCTGCTTATAGTTATCTTCATTAATCTGATTAAAGCCTGCTCTCTGGTGAAACTCTTCCAATACCTGATGAATAAAGCTTCCCCTTTCCATTGGATGAGGTTCTTCTGGCAGCTCTAAATCACTGATTTCAAAGATCTCTGCAAATAAAAACTCAAAGGGACAGCTAAGATAACTTTCTAAAAAGTAGGCTGTATAATTATATTGATCATTGAATCTATTTTTTAGCCAGCTTAAGTTATCTTCACTTGTTAACCTGCCTTGATAGGCTCTCAGACTTTCACAGCTGCGGTTATGAAGTAACTTAAACTTCTTTGAAAGCTTCTCTAAACAGTTATAATCATCTTTTAGTATAATTGACTGTCTATCACTCAAACTAGCTCCTAGATACTTTTGTAAGTCCTTTATTGAGTAGAATTCTTCCTGAGTTGAACTCTCAAAACTCTCAATCTCTGCTTGGTCAACTACTCTAAATAGTTCTTGTAAATAAGGAGTAGGTAAAGGCTCTTCTTCTCCTTTAGATTTAGCATAGCTAATAAAGGTTTGGCTATTGGCAGCTAGCAGGTGATTCATAAAGATATACCTACTTTTGATCTGTTCATCTGCTTTAGTAACTCCTAATTTGGGCAAGTATTTATTTAAGGGATTTTGATTGAGGACAGGGAACTGATTATAGTTCATACCGGCTAAAAATATATAATCATAATCTCCAACTCGCAGTTCTAAGTTTCCTGTTATCTTAACTCCTTTACTTGCTGGCAAGTTATAGTTCTCACTTGCTAATATTTCTTTTAATAGTTGCAACCATTCCTTAACTGATCTCTCCTGTTTAAAGACTCTACTTAAACTCTCAATTACATCTTGTAGGCCTTCCCAGGCAGCTAAAAGCTTTTCATTTTCAAATAAGCCTACTTCTCTGCCGAAGTTGATTTGCTCTAATACTTCGCTTAGTTCTTTTCCAAACTCTATCCAGCTCATCTTTGCTGTTAACTCAATATCTGCTAAAAGACCTTCAATGCTAGCTAAAACCTTTTTGATTTGCTTATCTTGATCAGCTTCAAGCTCTATAGCTTCGATTTGCTTTTTTAGTTCATCAATTAGCCTAACCCCTGTTAGTTCAAATCTAACCTCTTTTAATATATCTTCTAAAGTATTTATTATCGGCTCTTGATTATTAAGATCAATGAAGTTATTATCAACTACTGCTAATAGCTGTTTAGCATCAAAATCTCCAGCTAAAATGTCTACCAATTCATCTAAAGCTCTAATTACTGGCGAAGAGATTAAAGGCATCCCTACTTGCTGGTTATAAGGCAGATTATAGTTATTAAATATTCGAGCTAAATGAGGTAAGTATTGGCTAGGCTTAGAAAAAGCAATAGCAACCTTATCCAGATTAACTCCCCGTAAAGCTAACTCTTTGCACTTTTGAGCAACCTTATTTAATTCTTGAGTAGGCTTAGTAGCTGTTATTATACCTAAGCTATTTTCTAAGTGATCTTCCCACTTATATTTATCATCTTTAATCTGATTTGTAAAAAGCTCTTTAATTAGTGGGTTATCATCGACAGTTCTATCCTCAGCTATAAACCCTTCCTCTCTTAACCGCTCAACTACCAGATCAAGATTTCCAAATAACTTTTCTTTTTCAGGATGATAGTCTAGTAAAATCGTTGTCTCCTCTACCCAATTAGAAAGTTTAATAATCAATTCTAATTCAACTTGTCTAATGATATATAGTCTATCTAAGAAGAGTTCTTTTACACTAGGATACAAATAAGTAAAGTCAGCCGAAGTTACTTCCTCTAACAGTTTTTGATAGGACTGCCACTTAGTAATAAAGCCTAGTTCATCTAAGGTATCTTTAAGGTCTGTATATATCTGTTGGATCTCTTTTAAAACAGTCGGAGTGACTTTAACTTTTCTTAAGTCTATACCAGCACTATCTACATTATTGATAAATTCAATCAGATAGTCTACGGAGTTAGTATTGAAGTAGTTATACTCTTTTGCTTTTAACTGCTCTCTAAGCAAGTATTGGAGCTGATTATTAGCTATGATCTGATAACTATCACTAACTTGATAATAAAGATTTCTAAACATTTGATCTATAGAAACAATATTATTTATCATTACAGCTTGCTTAGCTTTCGAGTTTAGTAATTTATCTCTAATAGTAGATTTCATTTGATAATAAGGAGCTATACATAATAACTCTTTTGAGGAGTTTAAGTAATAATCTGTGCTGATTTCCTCTAAAGGATTGACATCGCTGTAAATTAATTTTTTAGCCAAATATATCTCCCCTTTCGCAGTAATAGCTTAGTAATCGTCAAATTTAAGTTGCTAAAAATATTAATTATATCAAAATAGCATCTAACTTTTTTATAATTTTTTCTCTATTTTTAATTTCATTCTTAAGTAGATCTAGGAACATATTTATATCAATTCCTTTTACTCTTATATAAGGAGAATTATCCCTAGTTTGATATGTATTTAATTGAAGTTTACTTTCTTTATTAAAGCTGTTTCTATAATTAGGATAAATGATTAATAAATTAGAATTATCACCAAACATATCATAAAAATACATTCCATAAAAAGATAATTGATATATATCTTTATTTTGGATTTTCTTTTCTCCATAGTCCTTATTTTTCATATCAACAATAATCACTTCATCTGTTTTCCTATTTTTAAAATAAAGATCAGGTATTATATCTCTATAACGATTCGAATTTTTATCAACAATAGCATCTGTTATTCTCTTCTGAGCCTTAATTTGATACTTATTGCTTAAATACTTAATAAAAAGCTGAGCAACGAACTCCTCAAAAAGATCATTTATATTCACTAGTAGAGAATAACTTGAACTGTTTTTTCCAGTGTATATGTTTTCAGTACCTATGTTCTCGATTATAAGTTTTGAATATAAGTGTGCTTCCTCATAGTAAGAATTAAGCCTATGATATTTAATATCAGGAACTTCATTCTTTTTAAGTTCACTGCAAAACTGCTTAAATATAGCTTGATACTTATTAACTTCTTTTAAGAGATCTCTATTTTTAGTAATTCTTTTAGCTATATTAAGTGCTTTCAATATAATTTTATTTTCAACTACATCTGTATCCAGTTCTTCAAAATTGCAATTAATTATATCCCCACGCAAAAAATTATTAGTCAGTTGTTTTCTAATATTAATTCTACCCCGAACAACTTTTAAGTTTCTATTATATTTCACATATTCCTTAAATAAACCACGTTCAGTAATATTCCTAACTTCTCCAAGCAAAAATTCAACTATTATCTCGGAAAGATTAAGATTATCTTCTGTCGATTGGATATCTTTCTGATAATATTCATAATTCATCCCATTGCAAAATAATATCATTTGAATTAAGCTAGAGAAACTTCCATCAAATCTAGGAAAAATATTAATTTGTACCTGACTTAATTTAATTACTCCTACAAAATTTTTAGCTGTAAAATATACTCCCGCTTGCTCTTCTCTAATTATAATCTTTGGTCCTTGTGAATTCTTGTTATCATACTGTAATTTGCTTAAAAAAATCCTATCAGCCTCATTGATAAGCTCCTTATCTATTACTCCACTAGTCTCATATTCAACTAGATCAATTCTAAACATTTTCTCCACCAAATTTTTTCAAGATTACATCAGCAAAATAATCCTCCACCCCATTAATTAATTCATCTTTCAATTCTTCGCTCTCTTCATCAACAAACTCTTCTCCAATTATTTCAGCCATTTTCCTATAATCATTAAAACAGTATTCAGAAATTAGAGGGATAATTTCATAGATATAGACTTCTTTAAGCTCAGTTATTGTTTCTATTTGCCTGTCCTCTTTCATAAAGTAAGCATGACCGATTTGCTTTTCTCTATCTTCAATTCTCCTTAAAGACTTATTTAATTGTATTAAGATATCTTTAGGTGACAGTCCTAATTTCTCAATTTCCTCACCAATCAGCTCATAATTAGGCATACATTCTATAAAAGCAAATCTCCTTTTTAAAGCAGCATCCATCATCTTAATACTTTTATCTGAAGTATTCATAGTAGCAATTATATAAACATTATCTG
Organism: Fuchsiella alkaliacetigena; assembly: GCF_023227765.1. Taxonomy (GTDB): domain Bacteria; phylum Bacillota; class Halanaerobiia; order Halobacteroidales; family Acetohalobiaceae; genus Fuchsiella; species Fuchsiella alkaliacetigena. The sequence goes on along the minus strand of NZ_JALKBZ010000030.1, from coordinate 2,174 downwards.
GAACATAAAATTCCTCTTTACTTTGTGAGAGAATAAGCCCCATTCCTCGTTTATCCTTTTCAATTAAAGTTATCATCTCTCCAAATATTTTAGGTACATCACCTCTGTTTATTTCATCAATTATCAAATAAAAGTTTTCATCCTTATTATTGGCCTCTACTGCTCTTTTGCAAAGACTTTTGAAAATACCATCTTGTAATTTAAATACAGGTTGTCCACCTTCACTGTATGGTTTATAACCTTCAATAAAATCTTCATAAGCAAAAGAAGGATGAAAAGTACAAAATTCCACCTGATTCTTAAAATCAGAGTCTTCCTCTTTCCACTCTAAATATCTCATAGTCATATAAGTCTTTCCAGTGCCTGGAGGGCCATATAGGATGATATTCCCTTTTCTATGCAAATTCTTATCTATTCGATTAAAAAGTTTCTTTTCATTATTTGTAAAAGTTTTTACAATAACTTTATTAGTAACTTCATTATTATTTTGATCTTCCTCTACTATTTCTTTATATAAGTCTTCACTAACTTCATAAACTGTCTTAAAAGCCCAGTAGTTTTGTTTAGATATAGTTTTAGCTTCAAAATCTTCTTTCCATTCTACACCAACTGTATGCTTATATTCCTTTCTGTCTTCATTATATGAATAACCTTTATCAGTTACCTCACCTATTCCAACTACTTCATTTGTACCCTTATTAGCTATAACAATATCCCCAGGCTGTAAAGAAAAGAAAGTCCAAACTTCATTTGCTTTTTCTGTAGCTTTACTCTTATCATATTCATATATTTCTTGAAATTTATACTTAAATTCATTATAGTCTACAAAGTTATTTAAGTCTCCTATTTTATCCCATCCAATACAAATATAATTATTTTCCAAACAATCTTCCCAGTATTTAGCATCATCGCCAGGAGCAATTTTATAATGATCATAATCATCAAGGATCATTGTATAAACAAATCTCATGAATTTTTGTCCATTCCATCCTTTGAATTCTTCCTTATTATCCATGACTTTTTTAAGCTCTAAATTAGCCTGAGTAATATCAAAATTTCGATAGTCCTCTTCCTGATAGTCAAAATACCTTAAAACCTCTCTGATATCTTCTAATTTGAACATAGGCAAAACTCTATCTGGAAAATACATATATAATAATTTACTTCTTGCTGCTTTCATTCCGGAAATAATTTTACTATCATCTACAGGTTGATATTCTCCATTCTTAAATTTTATCAAAAAATCATAAATTTCCTGTCTCAACTGTTGCCAAGCTTCATTTTGATCACTAAATTCTTCAGGATATATCCATTTATTATATTTTGGGCTAAAATAAACTTTATGTTTACCAGCATTGCCACCCTTTATACTACCTAATTCATTAGTATTATACTCAATCCACCAGCTTAAACTTTCCTCTTTATTTTCAAGACCTAATGCATACTGTTCAATAGATAAGTCTTTTATTTCTTCCAAAGGAAACTTGTCTACAAATTCCTTTCTTAACTTGTCTTTCTCAATAAATAAGCTATCATCAAACTTCTCTTCAAATTTCGAAATTAAAAAGCTTAAATCTTCCATCAAAATCCCCTCCTTAAAAGTATCTTTTTATAATTCAATTCTTCAGCTAGTCTCTAATAAGATTATAATATATAATGGTGGACACTTACTGTCTATTTATCATTTCTTTTAATACTATTATCTATAGTAGATACATAACGATCCCAAGTAGCAAGCTTAAATTCTCTAGACTACTCTCCATAAATCCAGCCAAATAAATTACCCATATTCTGATGTGTTTTTTTCTCTCTAACACTTTTATATAGATTACCGTTTTACCGCAGCTGTCCAACCGCTAAAGAAAGCCTGTCTTCTATCCTCATCTGGAAAGTTCCTAATATCTTCTCTTTCATCTTTCATCTGGCATCTACTCTTCCTCCTTAATTAAGCTTGAAATTTATAAGCTTGTCTTCCCCCCACATTTGATTTAGGGGAAAAGCCATATCATCATATTTTAGATTAATATTCGATATTATCTTCTTTACACTGCTTTTTTAACTTTTTAATAATTTTATTCCCTAAAGATTGTGACGCCCCCCAGGGCAATCGCATGAATAAATTTTATTTTAAAACTCAATCTTATTTCTTATACTCAGTTTGAATTTAAAAAATG
>NZ_JALKBZ010000003.1 GCF_023227765.1 Fuchsiella alkaliacetigena | reverse complement strand
AGCATATTAAGAAGTAGCGGTCTATTTAAATTGTAAGAAAAACTGAGCTTTTAACAGGACAAATGTCCTAACAGTAATTCATTTGAGAATTATCTAAATTTTAAGCAAAATTAAGTAGCTTAAAATAATATCTTCACTAATAGCTGCTAGTGCATAGCGTATTTTATTAATCAAAGCTCAAGACAGTAGCAGGTTTGCTTGCTTTCTTTCTAATTGGTAATTTAATTGCTTATGCTGTAGATTATTGGGGGTTTTTATACTATAAGAAGAAAAGATATTAAAGATTAATTAATTTAATTATCACATTTCTTTTATAATCAGCATATTATACATGGAACTATAACAAATAGGGGGAATTAAAAAAATGTCAGAACCTGAAATTCCTGAAAGAACTCAGGAGGAAGCTTTAACAGACCTGTTGGTATCTATTGCTCTAGAGGAGACGGCACTGGCTCATGTCATTAACGCCGAAGGTGAAAAAATTCAGGCTATAGCCCAAATGATGGAAAATGACGAAATTGATGCCGAGGAAGCAATTGAAATGCAACAAGAAGTTTCTAAAATGATGCGAATGCCCATCAAAAAACAGATGTTATTACAGTTTAAGTTAGAAGATATCCTAGATTTTAAAGAGGAATTAGAGCTTAATAACTGTTAAAAGTACATAGTTAAATCCTTTTAAGTTGAAAAACCCTCTTTTGATATCAAAAGAGGGTTTTTTTATTTATGATAATATCTTTTTTGACAACCTTCTTTATATAGATTTTTACTCAAAAGATTAATAATTCTAAGCTATATATTGTAACAGATTTGAACATTTAACATATTATATAACAAAATATATCAAGGAGGAGTTAAAAATGTCAGCACCGGAAATCCCTGAAAGAACTCAGGAAGAATCTTTAACAGATTTATTAGAATCTATTGCTTTAGAGGAGACTGCATTGGCTCATATTTTAAATGCGGAAGGTGAAAAAATTCAAGCAATAGCTGGAATGATGGAAGAAGGAACAATTACTGGTGAAGAAGCAATTGAACAGCAAGAAGCTATTATGAAAATGTTAAGAATGCCGATCAAACAACAAATATTATTACAGTTTAAGTTAGAGGATGTATTAGATTTTAAAGAGGAATTAGAAATTAATAATGATGTCAATAATGGTGTAAATGGATAGAAAAGCTTACATCTTTAGAATTAAGAGAGGGATGCATCTCCCTCTCTTAATCTAAAGTATAAAAGATTTAATTAACATTTTTATAATAAATTTGTGATTGATGATCGTTGTTGAGTCTTAATTATATTTTTAGGAAGGAGGAATATTAAATGTCAGCACCGGAAATCCCTGAAAGAACTCAGGAAGAATCTTTAATAGATTTATTGGAATCTATTGCTTTAGAGGAAACTGCATTGGCCCATATTTTAAATGCGGAAGGCGAAAAGATACAAGCAATAGCTGGAATGATGGAAGAGGGAACAATTACTAGTGAAGGAGCAATTGAACAGCAAGAAGCTATTATGAAAATGTTAAGAATGCCAATTAAAAAACAGATGTTATTACAATTTAAATTAGAAGATGTTTTAGATTCTTTGGAAGTTTTACCACCAGAACCACCAGTTGAGGTGCAAAGCAATACAGCTACAGTCACCGCTGTAGGTAATGGTATTACTGTTACAGATTCTCAAGAGGCATTTTATAATATTGAGATAGTAGAAAACGAGGAGGTGAATAACTCATGACTGTAATCGGAGGTATTGATTTAGGTGACTTACCTGATTTCTTATTCTTCTTTGCAGATGCTAGAAACGATGCTAATTGGCAGGGAGCTAGTAAGGGATATGTAGGTGATGTTGCCGTTGATGGAATCCAAGCTGATCAACGTACTTCAGGTTTTGTACCTTATGCTGGAACAATTTCTACTAATGATACCACCCTTGGTGCCTGGCAGGATATAGTTGATGATAATCCCACTCAGGCTACAGGAGTAACTAATCAAACTGCATTAATTGATGATCTTGAGGATGATCTGATTAGTGCATTTCAACAGATTAATGCTCTTGCTCCTACACCTGGATTTGAAAGTGTTTCTTCAACTTCACTTAATGGATTAAATACTCAAGATGGCATAGATCAAGTCTTTGTTATCAATATTACTTCAGGACTTAACTTTTCTAGTAAAATTAACATTACTGGTGATGCTGGAGATGTCTTCATCCTGCGTTGGGATACAGATGGAGACCCCACAAATGGATATCAAGGGCAGGTAAAACCTCAGAGTGGTGGAGCAATTGTTCCGCAAGGAGATTTAACTCCTACTAACTTTATCAATGTTGCAGGTGATATTAATGCGTCAGGTGGTGGCTCTAATCCAGCTCCTCCCTATCCACAAGGACCACGTTTTGATGATGGTCAAGGTGCTTTGATTGATGGTGGTAGTAACTTTAGTGGTGGTGGTTTCTTCACTGGCTACTGGCTGACTACAGGAAGTCCTTCTACTCTTTATCCAGGAACAGGTCCAATAAATACTCCAGATGCTGTATTTTTCGGATCAACTTCATCACTAAGTAATGGTATTTTTGTTGGTGGTTGGTATTCAATTACAACCCAGTTTAGTATGACTTCAGGAACTAGTGGTGTCTATGTCTCGCCAAATCCAGCTACAACAGCTGAAGCAGATATTGATGTTGAGAAGGAAGTTTCTGCTGATGGAGGTACAACATTTGTTGATGCTGATACACCTCCAGGACCCGATATCATCCAGACTACAGATCCAGTCTTTAGATATACAGTAACAAATACTGGTAATGAAACTCTAACTAATATAACATTAACTGATAGTGTATTAGGGCCAATAACTATTCCTCAAACTACACTAGATCCAGGCGAATCTTTTCAAGTGATTGTAACTGGAACTTGGGCTGCTGATCAACAGACTAATCTAGCTACAGTTGAAGGAGAAGATCCAGCAGGAGAAATTGTTACAGATACAGATGAAGCCAATTATGTGGGAGTAACTGCTGCAATAGATGTCGAGAAATTTGTTTCTGATGATGGAGTAATATTCGAGGATGCTGATATAGCTCCAGGTTTATTTATAGAGGAGAATATCGATCCTCAATTCAAATATATCGTAACAAATACTGGAACAGTTACTATAGATAATATAACCTTAACTGATAGTGTATTAGGGCCAATAACTATCCCCCAAACTACACTAGATCCAGGCGAATCTTTTGAAGTGATTGTAACTGGAACTTGGGCTGCTGGTCAACAGACTAACACAGCTACAGTTGAAGGAACAGATCCAGATGATAATATTGTAACTGATGCTGACCAGGTATTTTACTTTGGTACTACAGAACCCGCAGTTCAAATTCAGAAATTAGTTTCAGTTGATGAAGGAGAAACATTTGTTGTGGCTGATACGTCTCCAGGGCCAACCTTACCACCAGGTGTTGATCCGGTCTTTAGATATATAGTAACAAATACTGGAGGAACACAGTTAACAGATGTGGAAATAACTGATGATGTATTAGGTCTTATTGTTATCTTTCCTGACCCGCTAAATCCTGGTGATGAACAATCAATAGATTACCCTGACGTGACCTAAGGTTAATAGCTTGCTTTAACTAAACGGAGTTCAGTTATTATTCCTTGAACTCCGTTTTTCTTATAAAGTGCTGTAAAAATAGCATTTAGATTATATTTATAATGGAATTTTGATTGACTATGATTATTATTAAGTCTTAATTTTTTTGAAAGGAGGAAGATTGAATGTCGGCACCGGAAATTCCTGAAAGAACTCAGGAAGAAGCGTTAACAGATTTATTAGAATCAATAGCATTAGAAGAGACAGCGTTGGCTCATATTTTAAATGCAGAAGGTAAAAAGATACAAGCAATAGCTGGAATGATGGAAGAGGGAACAATTACTAGTGAAGAAGCAATTGAACAGCAAGAAGCTATCATAAGAATGTTAAGAATGCCAATTAAAAAACAGATGTTATTACAATTTAAGTTAGAAGATGTTTTAGATTTTAAAGAAGAATTAGAATTACCACCCGAGCCACCAGTTGAAGTGCAAACTAATACTGTTACGGCTAATGGTATTTATGAGAATGAGACCTATACAGATGAGGCTACTGCTTATTATAATAGTGAGTCAGTGGACGAAAATAATACTGAAGGGGTGAATTCAATATGACTATTCAGATTGAAAAATTTGTTTCTGCTGATGAAGGTGAAACTTGGATAGATGCAGATACGCCTCCAGGTCCACTTATTGAAGAAGATATAGACCCCAAATTTAGATTTGTAGTAACGAATATTGGTGATGTGATTTTGACAGATATTGAAGCAACAGATGAGTTCTTTGGTTTTATACTTGCTCTTGCTTCTTTACAGCCTGGTGCATCAGTAGAAGTAATCTTAGATGGTACTTGGGAAGAAGGACAACATGTTAATGAAGTTACAGTTGAAGGCACATCTGACGATCAAATAGTTACCGACACTGATTTAACACACTACTTTGGTATACTTCAAGCAGAGCCAGCTATTCAGATTGAGAAACTTATCTCTGTTGATGGTGGAGAGACATTTGTTGAAGCAGATAGTCCTCCTGGACCAACCTTGCCGCCAAATATTGATCCAGTCTTTAGATATATAGTAACTAATATCGGTAATGTAACCTTGACAGATATAGAGATAGATGATGATGTATTAGGATTAGTTGCTACCTTTCCTAGTTTAGAGCCTGGTGATTCTGAGACAGTAGATATAAGCTAATCTAAACTTGACTTAATATTATAATTTAACCAAATAAATCATCTAGGCCTGATTCATCATAGATCACTATACTTTAGATCTATGATGAATTTTTACATAAATCTCTATAAAAACTCTTTCTTAATTATTCTCTGTAAATCCTTAATCATATTACACTTAAACATCCGACAGTGCTTTTGAAAAGCCTTAACAGAATCTCGATGCTTCCACATTGCTTTAGGCAGAGTATTTAACCAAATTATTTCTCGAACCCGCCTCTGCATTCCCTCAATCTTAGCCGCTGCTTTTTCAACTCTTAAGGTCTTAGTATCGCTAACAATAAAAACTACCGTTCTTTTAGTCAATAGGGATTTATAATTACTATTAAAGGTGCTTAAAGCACAATCTAAATCCGTTGCTCCTCCCCACTGCTCACTTTCTCCAATTACAGAAGCCATCTTTTCAGCAAAAGAGCCTTCACCTGCAAAATAATCCGTAACCTCTTCTAAATCATCAGCAAAGATAAAGCTATCAATCCCCTTCACCGTATCAGCCAAACCATAAACAAACTGGAGTACAAACTGCGAATACCTAGCCATAGAATCAGATACATCGCAGATTAATAAAAACTTAGGCTTTTTAAGCTTCTGCTGCCGATAGCTAAGTTCTGCTAAAGTACCGCCGTACTTAATACTGTTATGTAAAGTAGCTCTAATATCCAACTGCTTACTTTTACTGCTCTTTTTATATCTTCGAGATAGCTTAGTAGCTAACTGCTTAGTCAGACGTCTAATAATCTCAGTCACTCTATCCATCTCTGTTTCAGCAATTTCTCTAATATCCTTGGCTAAAATAAACTCATCCTCTTCATCTAACTTACTTACCAACTGCCGTAAGGTATTATCTAGTTCCCGCTCACCTGTCTTTTTAACATCCACTGTAGTATCCAAATCAATCAGATTATCTCTATTTTCGTTTAATTTAGCCTGCCAGTACCTTAAGCTGCCCTGAATAAAGTTTTTAACCATAGACTCATTTTGAGGAGTGCGTAATAAGGTTTCGCTAAACTTACTTCTCACCTGCTCATTAACCTGTTCTTTAATCTCCGGGTCCAACTGATCATAAAACTCCTGTTGCTCAGGATCTAAATCTACTTCTAACTCCCGCTCCTCTTCCTCTTCTTCGTCAAGATCAGCCCGGGAAATAGGATCATGCAAGACCTCTTCTTCCTCTGTTTCTTCTTCAGCAGTTGAATCAAGATTCTCAGCTTCTGCTTCTTCATTCTCTAAAGTAAAAGAAGCAAAGAAGTATTCAAAAACTCGATTATAAATCCTGATCTTCTCGTAATCCTTAACTAACATCGACCTTAAAGCTATTTTAACTTCTTCTTTATTTAAAATATCAACCTTTTTTAAAACAGCTAAAGCTTCTATCCCTTCTACTAAACTAACTCTAACTCCTAAGCTCCTTAAGATTCGAATAAACCTAAGTATATTATTTTCAATTTGAGCTGGACTTACTCCTGCTTTATACTCAGTAACTGCTTTCTCTAACTCTAAATCCTCAGCCCGACTATTGTGAGCTACAACTTTGCTGTTCATAAAACATCACTTCCTTATTAATCTATTTTGCCATTATCAGAGACCCAACTTAAACTTAATTGGGATATTGTTGCGTTAATGACCCAGTGGGGGAAGTTTCGCCGTTCCAACACCTTTTTCTAGCTTAGTGCTACTTACAAATTATTTGATATATTATAAGTTGACAGAAGCACTTTGAAAAGCGATTAGCAATTTCGACGAAAAACCTGAATTCCACTCTGAAACAACCCCCACTGGGATATAAAGCGCAAAATTATGTTAGTGAAAGACGACTCAAACATATTTTTCATTATCAGCACGGCCAAATGGGTGTTTCTAAGCGATATTAAAGTTTATTTTTTAGTACTTCTTAATGAATCGGAGCTTAAATAAAAGCTGGTTTAGTAAATTTTTCTAATTAAAATTTACTTGCTTTTATTTAAGTGGAGATGAATTTTAGAAGTACTAAAATAAACTTTTCTAGCGTGAAACACCTATTTGGCCCCTACACCAACGCAACAATAGAACGATATTGTTTTGTTCTTAGAACTTGAACCTAAATATTAAAATATAAAAGCCCTACCTTATTTAAGGCAGAGCTTTAACTTATGCTTTCAGCTTGATAAAAAATCCTCTATCACCGGGCCAAACTTATGAAACTCCACCAAAAAAGCATCATGACCATAATCAGATCTTAACTGATGAAACTTAACATCTTTATCCAGTTCCTTAAGTATACTCACCACTTCTCGGGACTCCTCAATTGGAAAGAGTTGATCAGAATCTACAGCCATCATCATCACCTCAGCTTCAACTCTTTCTAAGGCTGCAGCCAAAGAACCATAACCCCTACTTAAGTCATAGAGATCCATAGCCTTAGTTAAATAGATAAAGGAATTAGCATCAAAGCGATTTATAAACTTCTGGCCCTGATAGTCCAAGTAGCTATTAATCTTAAACTGATTATCCAAGCTATAAAACTCCTTATCAGCCAACTCTTTTCTACCAAAGCGAGCTTGAAAAGACTGAGGTGTTCTAAAGGTAATCATCCCGATCTTACGAGCTAAGTCCATCCCTTTAACTGGCCGTTCCTCTTGTTGGTAATAATGCCCGCCGTGCCAGGCAGGATCATTCTTTACTGCTTCTATAGCTACCTGATTATAGGCTATGGTTTGGGCCTTAAGCTGAGCCGGAGTACTAATCGGCACCGCTTTTTGTAAAAAATCTGGATACTCTACAGCCCATTTTAAAACCTGCATGCCGCCTAAGGAACCACCAATTACTAGTTGTAATTCCTTAATCCCCAGTTTTTCCAAAAAAGCCTTCTGTAAATTAACCATATCTCCCACCGTTACTACTGGAAAGTCACTTCCATACTCCTTGCCAGTAGCTGGATTAATTGAGGCGGGCCCGGTACTTCCATAACAACTACCGAGTACATTAGTGCAGATCACATAGTACTCTTCGGTATCTATAGCCTTCCCAGGGCCGATTAAGGGATCCCACCAGCCTGCTTCCTGATCATCTAAGCTGTACTTACCTGCTGCATGAGCATTAGCAGTCAAGTGATGGACAATTAAAACAACATTATCCCGCGCTGAATTCAAAGTCCCATAGCTTTCATAAGCCACCTCAATCGGCCCTAACTTTTGACCCGATTCCAGTTCAAACATTTTATCGTCACTAAAGAGGGTTAATTTTTGAGGAGAAACCACTGCCAAGTCCCCCTCTGTCTTAGCCAATTCTTCACTACAGACACTCATATCACTCCCCCCTTCCTTAATTATACCTTTTCCATTGCCTGTTTTAAGTCAGCAATTATATCCTCCACATTCTCCAAACCAACTGAAATTCTAATTAAATCTTCGGTAATTCCAGCTTCCTCCTGCTCCTCAGCCTCTAGCTGTTCGTGAGTTGTAGAAGCTGGATGAATAATCAAGGTTCTAGTATCACCTACATTAGCCAACAATGAACATAGTTCTACATTATTTATCAGCTTTTTACCTGCTTCAAAGCCACCCTGAATCCCAAAGGTAATCATCCCGCCGAAGTTTTTCTGCTGCTTCTTAGCTAATTCATGCTGAACGTGTCGTTCCAAGCCAGGATAGCAGATCCATTCTACCTTGGGATGCTCCTCCAACCACTCAGCTACCTGCTGAGCATTTTCAGAATGTCTTTCCATCCGCAAGGACAGTGTTTCTAGACCCTGAATAAAGAGCCAAGAGTTAACAGGACTCAAAGCGGGCCCTATATCTCGATAACCTTCAGTTCTAGCTTTAAAGATAAAGTCCTCAGAACCAACAATAATCCCCCCAATAGAACTTCCGTGTCCACCAATATACTTAGTAGCCGAATGAACCACTATATCTGCTCCTAACTTCAAAGGCTGAGATAAATAAGGAGTATTAAAGGTATTATCCACCACTACTGGAATATCATTAGCGTGAGCAATCTCTGCTACTCCCTCAATATCCACAATATTTAATAAAGGATTTCCTGGTGATTCTAAAAAGAAAAGCTTAGTATCCTCACTAATAGCTTCCTCCCAAGACTCTAATTCATCAGGATCAATAAACTTAGTCTCAATTCCATACTTAGGTAAAGTAGTAGATAATAGATTATAAGTACCACCATAGATATACTTAGAAGCTACTATTTCATCGCCCGCCTCCAAAAGCGTCATAATCGTTAAGTGAATAGCCGCCATTCCCGAACTAGTAGCTAAACCAGCTTCGCCACCTTCTAAAGCAGCGACTCTTTTTTCAAAAACTGCGTGAGTCGGATTGCCAATCCTAGTATAGATATTTCCTGCTTCTTCTAAAGCAAATAATCGAGCCGCATGGTCTGCATCATCAAAAACATAAGATGTAGTTTGATAAATAGGTACTGCTCTAGAGCCTGTTGTTTCATCTGGAGTATAACCTCCGTGTAAAGATATCGTATCAAATCCTAAATCCTCTCCCTGATCTGTTGTCATAAATTTTATCCCTCCATATAATTAAATATCATATCAAAAAAACCTCTCCTTAGATAAGAAGAGGTCTTATAAACTATCACCTCTCTTATCTCTCAATGCAGATAAAACATTGCAGGATTTGGCACCGCCATAGTAGTTAACACTACCACCGGTTGCCGGGCTTCATCGGGCCAGTCCCTCCACCTCTCTCGATAAGAGTTTACGTATATTCATTATTTTAATCTATCCTAACATATCTTAATAAGAATGTCAAGCAAAAAATTATTCTTCTTCTCTCTGCGCAGCCACCAGCTGTTGAGATTCTGTCATAACTTCATTAACTATTTCGGCAATACTTTTTTCTGTCAACCAAAAATCCTGATAAGCCTGAGCTAATAACTCTTCAATCTGTCTTTGTACAGCTAAACTAGCAAAGCTATCTAACTGCTTAGGAGTTCCGCGCTGCGCATAACTCAAAATATCCTCTTTAATCTCACTCCTTAAGTCTACCTCCTGGGCCCACAAAGACTGTAAGGGTAGATAAGCCGGTACTACTTTCAATTTTTCAGCTAAAAACAAGTTTTTCTGCCGATTAATAAACTCAGCAAACTTATAGGTAGCCTTACTATGCTCGTGCCCTTGATACTCCTGCTGTCTAAAAAGAACTAAACCACCTACCTCTAAAGGTAATTGCTCCTGTTGTTCAATTCCCGGTGGCGGAATTAAGGTCAAATCCACCCTTTGCTGCTCAGCTTCTCGCTGATAAAAGTTATTCAACAGCCACATATTAATCGGAGCTATCACCCCTGCTTGGCCTTGCCAAAAATCAGGTAAAAGCTGCTTATTCATCTCCTGAGTCGACTCTGGAAATACTTGTTTTTCTTGCAGTTCCCTTAAAAACTGAAAGGCTAACTTCAATTCTTCAGCCTCTAAAAGCAGTCCCTCTTCTTGACACAGAAACTGCTCTCGACCTTGTTGACTTAGCAGATGGAATAATAACTGTGAATTATGTGGATTAAAGATAATAGAGTTATCCCTACCTAAATCATTAATCTGTTGAGCTACTTCCGAAAACTGTTGCCAATCCCAACCGACAGTCTGAATCTCATTTAAATCTAAATCAGCTTCAGTTAATAAACTTTTATTCCCTACCCAAACTTGAGGTAATACCCAGTTAGGCAGTCCCCAAACCCGCTGATCAGCATAAAACGATTTAATAGCTGCCTGATTATAGTCACCTAAGTCCCCTTCAGCAAAGTAAATATTAACTGGAATCTGTAATTCTTCACTAAAAAACTTGCTTCCAAAAATATCATTATAAATATCCGGCGGATTCCCTTCTTTTAATCTTTCTTGTAGTCTACTTTCCCCTTCTAGAAAGGATAAGATTTCATAGTCCACCTTAATATTAGGATACATGTCATTAAAATCAGCAATTGCTTCCTCTAAAAATTCAGTATACTCCTCTTCCTGACCAATAAATAAAGGATAATCCCAATAAGTCAGTTGGTACTCTCTTTCAGGCTGTAACTGCACTTCTGGATCTATTCTAAAAACATCCTCTTGCATAAAATAAAAAGTTAAAGCTCCAGTAACAACTATTATCAGTACTACCATAGCTATTAATATTAACCAGTTGGACTTCAAATCTAAGTTAGCCAACACTTAATAGCTCACTCCTTCTCTATCACAGATTTAAAATGTAAAAGGTGTTCTGATCTCCTTCTAAATCATCCTGCAAACCATAGATATACTTTAATTCTCTAACCGCCTCTTCAGTGTCACTACCAAATCTAGCATCGGTATAGCCTGGCTCCAAACCATGCTCTCGTAAGCTCTCTTGAAATAAAAGTACATCCTTACCTGTGTGACCAGGCTCTAAATCATGAGTAACCTCGATTGGATCCCGCTCACCAATAATCTTAACTCTAGTCCCCACCTCTACCCAAGAATAAAGCTTCTTCACATCTCGATTAAACATTCTAATACAACCATGACTAGCTGCTGTGCCAATAGAACCTGGTTTATTAGTACCGTGAATCCCAAAAATTCCCCAAGGTACATTGATCCTCATCCATCTAACTCCAAAACCACCGCCCCAATGAGCATCTTTAGCGATGATAGCCCATTCTCCTACTGGCGATTTGGTGGAAGGCTTGCCTACAGCAACTGGAAACTCATGATAAGGCTCTCCATCTTCATAGACTGTCATCTTTTTTTGATAAGCATCTATTAATAAACTCACTTCACCTGTTGGAGCTTCTATATCCTGGCTAACGGGAATGATATTATCTCTTTTATTCAAAACCTTTCCCAAATCAAGCCAAGTTTCTTGGTCAACTACTCCGGTAACCTCTAATTGATAATTCTTTTGAAATTCTTTTACAGCCAAATGCGTTTGCCAATCGTAAACTGAATTGGGCTCCTCTTCATATAAGCCCAGTTCTTTTAAATTCTGCTGTAATTCCCAGACATCGTGTCCTTCTAAATGAGGACTTTGTAAAGATAGATCTCTGCTTTCTTCACAGCTACAGCTAGGGCCCGCAGCCACAGCTAAACCGTTCGAAAAAATAAGCAATGCAATTAATAAATCAAATACGACTATTCGCTTTTTAATCAACCTTTATCCTCCTTGCTTTCTTTTATCCAAAAATAAAAAAACTTAGTAATTATGTTAATCTTCCAAACAATAAGCAAGCTTACTATGATAATAAATATGTAACTACACTCAAATTTATGCTAAAGCAAAACCCTCCTTCAAAAATGAAAGGAGGGTCATAACCGTCAATATTCACTTTTAAAATAAACTATTTTTGAATAATTTCAGTTCTATATCCATCAGGATCAGTTAAAAAGTAATAGCCTCCTCCAGCCTCACCTTCTAAGCTATTTATATCCCCTACTTCATAGCCTAACTCCTGATGACGCTGATAAGAAGCCTCCAGGTCAGCTACCGTAACTGCTAGGTGACTATAGCCATCCCCAATTGTATAAGGCTCTTGGCGATCATAATTATAAGTAAGCTCCAGTTCAAAATCACCAGTTGAACTTTTTAAATAAACTAAAGTAAACTCATACTCTGGAAAATCTCTTCTTCTATCCACCTCTAAACCTAAAGCTTGTTGATAAAACTCAATGGACTTCTCTAAGTCCAATACTCTAATACAAGAATGTACAAAGTTATAGTCTTGAGCCATAATTAATCTCCTACTAATTCCTTTACCCCTATTTTAGTAGTTATGATAGTTATTGTCAATAGCTCTTAAAGTCTAATCATCAACTAGACTTAAAATATACCTAATAGATCAGCTAGGTAACCGGAGTTAAAAAGTAACCTATTAACTCCTGCAGTCTCTTTAACCAAGATCTATTTTCTAAATAGTCAGCTAACAAAACTTCCTCACTATCATCTATAATATCCTCTAACTCTACAGTCAATGTTTCCGCTAATTCTCGATCATAAACAACAGCATTTAATTCAGCATCAAGATATAAACTACGCGTATTAAAGTTAGCCGAACCCAAAGAGAACTTTTGCTCATCAATTACTAAAGTTTTACTGTGTAAAAAGCCATCTTCATACTTATACAGTTCAATTCCTGCTCTCAACACTTCACCAAAAAAAGCTCTATTACTCCAACTCAATATTTGAGAATCAGTTTGCTCAGAAATAATAATTCTTACATCTACCCCTTGCAAGGAAGCTACTTGTAAGGCTGTTAATAAGCTCTGATCTGGAATGAAGTAAGGAGTTGTTAAATAGATACTTTCCTCAGCCTTACTAATTAAGCCTAAATATAGCTTGCTAATCTCCTGCCAAGCAGTATCATAATTACTAGCAACTAACTGTACCGGCAAACTAGTATCTACCTGCTCTTGAATAGAATACTCTGTCACAGATAACTGCTGGCCTGTAATCGAATTCCAGTCTGCTAAAAAAACTTCTTGCAGTTTCACTAAATTGGCTCCTTTCAACTTTAAAAGCAAGCTTTTACGTGGACTACCTTTAGTATACTCCTGTCCTAAATTAATATCACCAATAAAGCCCACTTCCCCATCTACCAGCAAGGCTTTACGATGGTTTCTATGGTTTAATTTCCCAGTCAATAATGAATAAAATATCCCCCCTGAACTTTCAATCTCTACTCCTGCCTCCTCTAAATCCTGCACATAATCCCGAGTCAGTTGATGACTGCCTAAAGCATCATAAATTAATTTAACTTCAACTCCTTGGGCTGCTTTATCAGCTAAAAGTTCCTTAAACCGCTGGCCCAACCAGTCATCACGAACAATATAAAATTGAATATGAATATAATCTTCTGCCTCAGCAATTTTCTTTAACATCTCCTCAAACATCTTTTCTGAATCAACTATTAAATCAACTTTATTATCGGAAGTCAGAGCGCTGCCGATAGTAGAGCTAATTAGCTCTACTATTCTTGAATCCGCTCTATTATTTATACCTTTTTCAACCTCTTTTAATTGGACTTGATAATCCCTAGGCCCTATATTTCTATAAACCTGAACCAAGCTGAATAAAGTAAATATTATCAGAATTCCTATAGCCCAGCTAAGTACTCTAGTTATCACTACAGAATCTACAAAATAAAGTCCTATTAATAAGCCTGCTACTATCACCACAGTAAACACTAAATAAGGATAAAAACTAAATAAAACAGTATCTCTAACTAGTCTAAACAGATTAAAATATATCAAAGCTAAGAATAAACTTAAAAAGATTTTAAAATAAATGCCAATCATTTTTCACCCTCTTTTAGTTCTAACTATAGTTTAAAAATTAAAATATAGAAAAGGTATATCTCCAAATTGGAGATATACCCTTTACTAAACAATATCTTCCTTATCTAAGCATTCTTGATTGCAGAATACTCAAACATTCTCATTCACTCGTTTATATTTACCTGCAGTTGTCGACGAGCGCTAGTTTCTTGCTTAGGCATTCTAATCTGTAGAATACCATTATTATAACTAGCATCAACGGCTTCTGCTCTAATCATTGTTGGTAAAGGAACAGTTCTATGCAGGCTACTAGACTGCTGACCAATAAATGCTTGAGCAGCAATAGATAAAGAGTTTTCTGTAGCTGTTAAACTCAAATTATCTAGATCTACATTTGGCATATTACAAGCAATAATTAGATCATCTTGAGTTTCAGAAATGCTAATACTCGGACTAATCATTCCGGTAGTCTGCTGTTGAAACTGCGGTTGTTGTAGTTGCTGTTGCTGAAACTGTGGCTGTTGTAACTGCTGCTGTTGCATAGGTATAGATTGCTGATAAGCAGTTTGAGTAAACTGGCCTCTTGATTGCTGAGCAGTTCCCATATTTGTTGCTTGAGCTGTAGAAATAGGCTGCAAGCGATAAGACCAAGCATTAGATGCTGGAGAATAATTAAAACCTGTCATTCCAGTTTGAAAGCTTGGACTAGCAAATCCTTGCTGTTGACCTCGTCGCTGCTGAGCAATTGCAAAAGAACCATGGTTTAATGAGTTTTGAGTATAAATAACTATCAACCTCCTGATTTTTATGTTTATTTTTATCTTCACTACTTATAATGTTCTATTTGCTAATAAAAAATACTAGTAATTATTGACTTTAGGAAGAGATATCTCCAATAAACCGCGTTTAAAATTAGCCTCAGCTCTTTCTACATCTACATTCACAGGTAAAGATATTTCTCTAAAAAATCCTCCTTTAGCTCGCTCTTGATAAACAAAGTCTGCTCTTTTTTGATTTTCTTCAATAACAGCTCCCAACTCTCCTTGGATAAATATACTTTCAGTTGTAAGCTCAACATTTAAGCTTTCCGGCTCTACTCCGGGCAGTTCACATACATAATAAACATTACTTTGGTCCTCCAAAATATCAATTTGAGGAGTACAGTAGTCCTGCTGATTGCAAGTTGGAATGCCTGTAGAATAGTTTAAAGGATTATTCTGTACATTGAAATCTTCAGTTTGCTCCTTCACTTAAAGTTCCTCCTTTTACTTACCGCTTTAAATATAGTATTTAACTCTTAATAAATAATTATTAGCTAAAACCATTTTCTAAACCTCAACACATAAAAATCATTTAAGACAGAATAATAATAATGAAAACTGCTAATTAATAAAGGAGAGAAAATTTGTGCCTAGACAAGATAGATTAGAAATCATCAATAAAATCAGTCAACAAAGAGACTCAACTGTAATCTGTTATTTTACCGGAGATAGAAAAAATATCAGCACTCGCATCGCCCCCGATGCAATTAAAATAATTTATGAACATCTAGAAAAAAATAAAATTAAAGAAAAAATAGATCTATTTATTTATACCCGCGGTGGGGATGTACTAACTCCCTGGCGTTTAGTTAATTTAATTAGAGAATACTCAGATCACTTCAGCGTCCTAATTCCTTTTAGAGCTTATAGTGCTGGCACTTTAATCTGCTTAGGAGCTAATGAAATTATAATGGGTAAAATGGGAGAGTTAGGACCAATTGATCCTACGGTAGCTAATGCTTTCAATCCTCAAGATCCTAATAATCCTCAAGCTAAAATACCTATTAGTGTAGAGGATGTAAGTTCTTATTTTCAATTAGCTAAACAAAAATTTAAACTAAATAATGAAGAAAACTTAACTAAAGTATTTTCCTATCTAGTAGATAAAGTACATCCCCTAGCCTTAGGTAATGTCCATCGCAACTATTTATTAATTAGATCTACAGCTGAAAAACTGCTTTCACTACATTCTTTAGGAGAAGATGAAGTTTTAGTAGAAAATATAATTAATTATCTAACAGAAAAGCTTTATGCTCATAACTATATGATTTCCCGCCAAGAAGCAGCCGATATTAAGTTGCCAATTAAGTATCCAGATTCTAAATTAGAAAGTCTAATTTGGCAGCTATATAAAGTTTATGCTGAAGATTTAGATTTACAAAAACCTTTTCAGCCTACAGATTATCTACAAAATTCTACTCAAAAGTTTCAAGTCTGCGGAGGTTATATTGAAAGTCAAGAAGCTTTAGACTCTTTTATTTTCAACGGTGAAATTCAACAAAATAAAATGATGCAAGAAGCAGAAGTTAATATTACTCAACAAAAATGGATT
This sequence comes from Fuchsiella alkaliacetigena, assembly GCF_023227765.1. Taxonomy (GTDB): domain Bacteria; phylum Bacillota; class Halanaerobiia; order Halobacteroidales; family Acetohalobiaceae; genus Fuchsiella; species Fuchsiella alkaliacetigena. Next base: position 100,783 of record NZ_JALKBZ010000003.1, on the reverse strand, counting down.
CCTAAAATTAGAAATTAAAAGGAGGGCTTAATTGTGGATAGAGAAATAAATAACAATACTGAAGAAAACGATAGCAGCGAAACTTATTATATCACTACTAATAACTCCGGTTTCATCTCTGCTGACTACTTAACTAGTAATCTAATTGAAGAAGATGGAATTATCATTGTTTCCGAAGAAAGAAATACAACCGCTGATCTAAATTAAAATTATCAAAAATCAAACTACTAAGTTAGAAAAACAGCTCACTTCAAAATAAATCCAACACCAATTATAATGCACAACCTAAACCCCAAGCAAAGATTTTACTTACTTGCTTGGGGTTTCTTTAGTTCTATAATATTCTTAATCCATAATCTTTAAATTTTCAATATAATCCTCAAATAAAATCAAAGATTCATCCTCAATAATTAAACCTTCATCCTCAACCATTTCTCCCAATAACTTAGTGATAAACTCACTAGTACTTCCAGTTAAATTAGCCAGTTCCTGATGAGTAGTTCCTTCTATAATTAAAGCACATCTTCCATCTCTTATATCATATTCTGAAACCAAGTCCTTTAAAGTTTCCGCAAGTCTCTCCTTAACTCCCTTAAAAGTCAGGTCTTCAACTAACTTATTAGCTGCTCGCAATCTATTAGAAAGAACAGCAATCATCTTTACAGCAATTTCAGGGAATTGATAAATCATACTATTAAATTTACTCCGTTCAAATACATATAAACAGGAGTCTTTGATAGCTTCTACGGAAGCAGAACGAACATTTTTCTCTAATAAAGCCATTTCTCCAAAGAAATCTCCCTCATTTAATAGGGTTAAAGTTTTTTCTTTGCCACTTTGACCAATTTTAAAAACTTTTACCGCTCCAGATAGGATGATATAAAATGCATCACCAGGCTCTCCTTCCATAAAAATAATTTCATCCTTGGCATATTCCCTGATATACGTTGCTTGTTTAATCTTTTCTAATTCCACAAAGCTTAGATCTTGAAAAAGAATAAAGTTTTCTAAAAAATCATCCGTCACTCTTAAAACCTCCTCTATTCCATTAATAAAAGACAAGCTTTACACCGTAAATTCCAATTAAATTTTAATTATTTATAGCTTATCATCGTTATTATATCAAAGGCTTACCTAATAGTAAATATACAGTTCAACATTAGGTAAGCCATGTTCTTTGTAAATCAAATTCACAAATATTAAATTAATATTATTCGGATTTAACCTCAATAATCTCAGTTCCTGCTATAGCTTCACTTAGTAGCTCCTTTATTTCCAAATTTTCCTCTGCATATTTTACAAATTTTAATTTAGGTTTAGTAACTGGGCTATCTGGTACAAAAAGTGTACAACAATCATCATAAGGTCGAATAGAAATTTCATAACTCCCAATCTTCTTAGCTATTTTTTTAATTTCATTTTTATCCAGACCAATTACAGGTCTAAACACAGGTAGATCAGTAATTACATTAGTCACTCGCATACTATCTAAAGTCTGACTAGCTACCTGACCAATACTTTCCCCGGTAATTAAAGCCTTTCCTTCTTCCTGAATAGTAATCTCTTCAGCTATTTTCATCATCATTCTCCGCATAATAATAGTTAGCAATTTTTGAGGACAGTTATCACTAATAGCAGTCTGAAAATCAGTAAAAGGCACTACTCTCAACTTAAGCTGACCTCCACAGTAAGCAGCCAATACCCGACAAAGATCAATCACCTTTTCCTTAGCTCTATCACTAGTAAAAGGAGGACTATGAAAGTAAATAGGCAGCAGTTCTACTCCACGCTTCATAGCCATCCAACCAGCTACCGGACTATCTATACCGCCTGATAAGAGCAATCCAGCCTTGCCGCTACTTCCTACTGGTAAACCGGCTACCCCAGGTAAGTCCATCGCATATACATAAGCCTTTTTATACCTAATCTCTACATTTAATCTAATTTCAGGTTCATGAACATCTACTGTTAAGTTCTCAGTATTTTGTAATACATAAGCTCCTAACTCCCTATTAATATCCATAGTATCATACTCGAAATCTTTATTAGTACGACGGGTCTCCACTTTAAAGGTCTGCGCTTGCCCAGATAACTCTCTCTCAACTAACTCCAAGCCTGCCTGCTTAATCTCCTCAAAATCCAAGGCTGTCTCTCGCGCCGGACAAACTCCTACTATTCCAAACACCTTTTGTAACCTTTCATTTACTAAATCTAACTCTGCTTCACTTTCTACAAAAATTCGCCCATCTGTTTTATAGACCTTTGACTTGCCTAGTGAGGCTAAGTTTTCTTTAATATTAGCTATTAATTTATCTTCAAAAAGATGTCTATTTCCTCCTTTAGTTCCTATTTCACCATATCTAATTAAAACTAAGTCCTTCAATTAACTCTCCTCCTGTTCCTTTAACCAGTAATCTGTCTTAATCTAGGTACAATTTCTTTTAATTTTTCAACTGTATAGCTTATTTCTTCCTTGCTAGTAAAAGAAGATAAACTAAATCTAATAGCTCCCTCCATGGCTTTTTGCTCTAAACCCATCGCTGCTAGCACATGAGATTTGGAATCTTTAGAAGAACAAGCCGAGCCAGTAGAAACATAAATATTTTCTGCTTCCAAAGCATGAACTAACACTTCACCTTTAACTCCTTGAAAAGAAACATTTAAGATATGAGGAACACCCGCTGTTACCTCCGGGCCGTTGATCTGAACCCCTTCTAAGCCGTCTTTAATCCCAGCCGCCAACTCTTCCTTCAATTTTTGCATCTGCTCCACATCTGCTTCCACCTCAGTTGTGGCCAGTTTAACTGCTTCTCCAAAGCCAACATAGCCAGCTACATTTTCAGTTCCTGCTCTATAACCAAACTCCTGACCACCACCGGTAATTAATGACTTTAACCTAGTACCATCAGCAATATAGAGAGCTCCACTTCCTTTAGGCCCGTGGATCTTATGGCCACTCATTGATAATAAATCAATACTCGAATTACTTAAATTAATCTCTAATTTATCTAAGGCTTGCACAGCATCTATATGCAGATAAAGGCCGCTATCTTGATAGTCTTGAACTATTTTTTCAACCTCTTTAATAGGCTGAATACTACCTACTTCATTATTAACTTGCATAATACTAACTAAAATAGTATCCTCAGAAATCACTTCTGCTAACTGTTCCAAATCTAAAATACCTTTCTCATCTACATCTAGAAAAGTCACTTCCCAACCTTCTTTCTCCAAGTCCTGTAGAGGATGTAAAGTCGAAGAGTGTTCAATTTTAGTGGTAATTAAATGATTACCATAGCGCTGCAAGGTATTAATAGTTCCTTTAATAGCTAAGTTATTAGCTTCAGTACCTCCAGAAGTAAATATAATCTCTTCAGCATCAGCTCTAATTGCCTTAGCTACCTTTCTTCTAGCCTTTTTAAGTAGTTTTTCAGCTTCTATGCCCATACTATGCAGTGAAGAAGGATTTCCATAAACCTCCTTCATTGGCTTCATCATTGTTTCTATTACTTTATCTTTGACTTTAGTAGTTGCACTATTATCTAGATAAACTTCTTCCATAAATATCATTCCTTTTTAAAGATTAATTCTGCATTAATATCGGTCTATTATTTAGTTCAGAGGACAGATGATAGATGATAAAGGATAGATTAAAATCAAAAAATATCCTTCAATCAGCTAAGAACAATTACTTCAACTTATTTTCTACAGAACTTACCTTTTGTTTCATACTTCCTTTTCTATCTCTACGATCATCAATCTTAACAGAAGTTGAAACCCGCTTAGCTCCAGATTGAAAAGGCACTTCATGTAGCTTTCTAACCACAGCTAAAACTTCATCTAAATCCCCTTCAATTATAGTTCCCATCGGAGTTAACTGATATTCAATTTCCTCCTCCGCAGCTAAAACCTGTTGACAATCGGCTACATACTCACTTAAACTAGTATCCTCTGTCCCTAACGGAACTACCGTCACTTCTACAATAGCCATCAATATTCCTCCTCTTTAAAAGTAATTAAGTCCTCCAACTGTTCAATATCATAACTATGGTCTAAAAGCTGACTCAATTGAGCAAAATTTTCGATCTTTTTAGCCATGAAAATCCGCATTGCTCGGCTTTTTCCTATGCCTGGTAAAGTCTTCAACTCTGCTACGCTAGCCTGATTAATGTCAAAAGGCCAAGGTAAAGCAGTAAGCGACCTATAACCATGGTCTACTACCTTTACCTCCAAAGATTCTCCTAAGTCATGCTGGCCTGGAATACCTACCAGAATAGGATAGGTGCCTAACTGTCGAGCATAGGAAAGTTTCCCTTTAATCTGCTCCACAATTACCTCTTTTAAAATAGTCCCTTGCGGAAAAACTCGCTTCAACATAGGTTGATTAATCTCTTCATTAATTCTCTGTTTATACTCTTTAAACTGATGCTTATCATAACTATATTCTGCCTGATACTCCTGTATAGGATTCACTTGCCGTATATTAATCCGCCGTAACATTAATCCTGCTGTCAATACCTTTTGCAAAAATTCAAAGTTATATTCTAATGTTTCCGGTCTTTCCCCTTTTAAACCGTGTAAGAAATTAAGCCCCGGTAATAATTTTGGAACTCCTGCTTGGCGATAAGCACTAACCTGATTCATAATTTTAATAGCTTCAAAGGTTTTTTCAGGGCTAGTACCAATATTATTTGCAGCTAAAACCTGCGGGTCAGCAGATTCTAAACCAAAGGCTGCTATATCGCCGGCAGTATTATGCTTAGCTATTTCTTTCAAAGCCTTAGCCGATCTTTCAGGATTATCAGCTATAGTACTTGGATTAATATTATCCATATGTAAGGTTTTTAAGTCAGGAACTACCTTTCTAATTCCTGTATATAGCTTTTTAATAGCTTCAAAATTGGGAACTAGATTATCCTTTTCCTCCAAAGCCTGATAAAGCAACAAATCAGTTTGAGACCCCAATCTAAAATAGTGATTACCCAGTTCAGCCAACCTCTCTACTTCCTTAACAATTCCCTCAATACTACGTTGATAAGTAGCTTTTTTCAAAGCTTCACTACAAAACGAGCAATGCTTTTCCCTTAAACAACCACGGTAGGTTTCCAGCTCGCACATCAAATAGGGATAATTAGGATGTTCTACTGTAAGTTCTGCCCCGAGGCGGGCCCAACTATCCACCACCTCATTTATTTCCAATTCAACAGTAGGATCTTCCCCCGTAAGCTCCTTATAAACAGCCAAACCAGGAACTTCCTCAGCAAGTTTATCAATCGACTTCACTTGTAAATTACAATTTATAATCGGCCCGCTTAAAAAGACTACAGGCTCTTCCAAGCAACCGCCAATCTCTTCGATCTCCGTTAAGGTAATCGGACTTCCTCCTAAATACTTACCTGGTACTGTAGTTCCCGCAACTATGACCACTATCTCTGCTGATCTTAACTTTGAGAGCAGTTCTTCTCGATTACCTCTTAACTGATCAATAGTAAAGTAATCAAGCTGTTCTTTACTTAAACCAGCTGCTAACAAAGCCCCATAGGTATAACGTACATGAGGGGAAATATAAGGCGGTACGCCTAGACAGGAGGGTTCATCTAAATAGCCATCCAAAATACATATTTTAGTAGAATTAAACATCAACTAATCTTCCTTCCTCAAATTTTACTATCTAGCCTTATTATAACAATTTAACTCTAAAATGAAAAGTAATAAATAAAATCTCTCAACAAGAGTTGACATCTTAGCTAAAAGCTAATAAACTATTTAGTAGTTAGGGGGAATAACTATGAAGGTTGGCGGTAGAGCCTATAAAAATGGAGTCCGTCTTTTCGGCGAAAACTATTCAGTCAAAGCCTATTATGAGGATAACAAATTAAAATACGAAGTAGGAAAAAACACCTTAGCTAATAACAAAATCTTTTTATTTTTTAAAAAGATTCCTGTTTTAAGAGGAGTTATGAGCATTCTTTTTTCATTAATTAATTTCTTTAAAGAAATGACTAAACAACCCACTAAATACTGGCCGATACTACTTTTAATTTTTATCAATATCGCTTTAGAAGTCTATTTTCAATTAGTACCTCAAGGAAGTAGCAATCTATTTGTTCGAGCTGCTAATTTAAATATATCGGTTTATATAACAGTTTTTATGCTGATCTTCTTGCTTTTAAGAGCAACTCTTTTAAAAGAGGTTTTTCAATTTCACGGAGCTGAGCATAAAGCAGTTAACTATTATGAAGCTAACTTTCAAGGTGATTTCAATGCTCAATCTAGATTAGCCAGACGCTGTGGAACTAACTTAATTGTCTTTTATTTATTTATTATTTTTCTTTTAGAAAGTTTAGGTTTAACCTTTAATGTTTACTTGGAAAGTTTAATGGCTTTAGGTATAGCTTACGAAATAATTTTAGCTTCTCCAAAGCTAGTTTTAACTATTCCCTATTTAATCCAAAAGCTAACTACCATTGAACCCGATCCTAAGCATCTAAAAGCTTCTAAATTAGCTTTGAAGATTTTATTAGACGTAGAAAAAAGAAAACAAGAAACAGTTATAACTTAAAAGTTCAAAAAGGCTCCTGTTATATAACAGGAGCCTTTTCTTAGTTGGATCTTAAATTTTTTAGAAATAACGTTCTAGTAATCCCTTTAGAGCTCTAGCATGACGTGCTTCATCCTTAGAAGACTCATCTAAAACATCATGAGCAGCATCTAAGCCTTCTTCTTTAGCTTCAACAGCAGCTTGACGCTTACCTTTATTGGCCATCTGCTCACCTTTCATCATCTTTTCAATATTTTCCTTAGTATCCTCAGAAATCTTTCCATTTAGCTCAGCAAATCTAGCTGCATGCTCTGCTTCCTCCCAAGCTAAAGTCTTTAAAACCTCAGCTACTTCAGCTAGTCCTTCTCGCTGTGCTTGACGAGCCATAGCTAAGTAAAGTCCTACCTCCGTAGTCTCTCCTTTAAATTCTTGATTAACTGCTCCTTCTAACTCAGTTCCCTTAGTTACTCCTAATTCATTTTCGTTAATTAAATCCATCTTTTATTACCCCCTATTTATTTTAATTAATAATTATTATTGTTACTGTTTATAATTATACAGATTAAATAGTACTTTGTCAAGAGGTTTTGGAAGTTTTTTTAGTAAAATTTTCAAGTCCAGTACTCTATCTTAGCCTGAGGAAAGTATTTTTTGATCTGAGTAGTAAAGTAATCTTTTAACTCCTGCATATCCTTCTCTTGATAAACATATTTTCCAAAGCCTTTATGATGACGCTCTTCTTTATTAAAGTCCAGCTTACTTTGAGGATGTCGAGCAGTAATTAAGTTCTGGGCCCGCGTACTAAACCTAAAACTAATCAACTCAAAGCTCAACTCTTCACTAGCAGAAACAGTCAAATTAGCCGCTAATCGCTCCAACATCTGCTGATACTGCTGCTGCCAACCCTCAAAAATCATAATTGGAGCAATCATAAAACCTAAAGGATACTCCGCCCGCTGCACCTTTTGAGCAGCTTCTATCCTAGCCTTTAAGTTAGGAGTATTTCCTTCAAAGTTATCGATTACATAATCAGCATTAATACTAAACCTAAACTTAGTATTCCCTTGATGCTCCAAATCTAACAAAGAATCCACATTAGTAAACTTAGTAGCTAGTCTCAACCTAGCATCATCTCTAACAGCAAAAAACTCAATCATCCTTGCTAAGGCACCGGTAATATGCTCTACTGCTACCGGATCAGAAGAGCTACTAGCTTCAAAAGTAGTAATCTTTTTATCACTTTTCTTAATATGCTTGCTAACGGCCTCTAAAATCTCAGCTAAATTAACATAAACTCTAACATAAACAGCCGGGCCCAGATTAGTAGCTAAATAACAGTACTCACATTTACCTGGACAGCTAGTACTAGTTACTAAGCGATAATCAGCCGAAGGCTGACAAGACTTAAACCTTAAAGTCTTTTTAACTCCCACCACTAAAGTTTCTTTAGCCTGTTGATAAAGCTGGGCTGGAGACATTTCTTCGGCCCATTTAACTCTATTATGAGACTCAATAATCCTAATAGGCACTTTTTGCTTTTCATATCTCTCTTTAAGCTCTTTACCTAACTGATAATCCAAAGCTTTAGCTTCAATTAATACCTGCTCAGGAGAAAAGTTATTCATACTTTAATCTTCTCCTCGAGCTCAAACTCCGTTTCTTGCAGATCAGCTATCAACAACTGATATAGCTGATAAGCTTCCTGTCCTTTGAAAAACTCAAAGTTAAATATATAATTACAATACTTACAGACATCAACTATCACAATTTCTGTCGGCGGAACTTGAGCATCTTTAACCGTTAATAAGCTCTGTGGTGGTAATCTTAAAAGTCTAATACTCTCTAAAATATTTCTACCGCAAGAAGAACAAAACAGATATCTATCATTTAACTTAGAAATAACCGTAGCTAATTCATCTATTTCCAAATTAGATAATAAATTTTCTTGTTCATCTATAATCTGCTTAGTAATCTCCCATAAAAAGTACTGATCATCTTTAGATTCTTCATAGTCTGCTTCTTCTTCCATTTCCAGTTCGGCTAATAATTTATTAGCCTCTTCTAATTCAATCCTTACTTCTTCAATAAGTCGATTAATTATCATAACTAATATTCTCCTTAAAGTAGTATATTCTAAAGGCTACTTTCGAATATTAGTCTTATAAGTTAGATTTAATATTATACTTTCAATATATACCTTACTTCCAGAAGAAGAACACCTACTTTAAAATAGGTGTTAGAGTAAATTAGCAAAATTTATTAAACTTTTTGGGCAATATAGAAAATTCTAGGTGAATTATAATCCGGTTTTTGCCAAGTAAAAGCTTCATAATAATCAATCACCTTAAATCCAGTCTTTCTTAAAGCAGTTAAGACTTCACCCTCTGAATAATGCTTTTCTTTATGTATTTCCTCGAAACGTTGATAAAGACCAGCTTCAACCTCAACAAAGCCTGTTAAATCAATAGTCCAGATTTCTTGACTGCTATCATAATCAGTTTTCCAAACTAAAAATTTCTCTCCTTCGTCTATAATAGTTACTTCTTCATTATCAGCTTTAGCAAAACGATTAACAGTATTCAAATCGAATATAAAATAACCACCTTTTAACAAATTTTCATTTACTTTTTTGAAAACTTGATAGAGCTCCGTTAAGGAAAGAATGTAGTTTAATCCATCATGATAGCAGACCATTAATTCTACTTGAACTGGTAAATCCAGTTTTTTCATATCCTGTTCTAAGAATTTTATATCATAATCTTGATCTTCTACCTTCTGTCTAGCTATTTCTAGCATTTCTCCAGAGATATCAATTCCATAACTGCTAATTCCCAGTTCGGCAAAGGGAATGGTCGTCTTGCCCGTTCCACAGGCTAAATCAGCTACAATACTTGGAGTACAGTCCAGCTTAGCCAAAATTTCCTGCAAGTAAGCAAACCAGTCTTCATAGCTTATTTCAGCAACTAAGTAATCGTAGATGCTAGCCAAGCCTTCATATTCTTGTTGCATATAGTAAGTCACATCCTTATTATTTTATCTCTTGCTGTACAAAAGCCTTCAAAAAACGAAGGCTATTTTCAACATCTCCATAATCAACCATTTCACTAGGAGTATGAATATAACGAGCCGGAATAGATAAAACTCCACTAGGCACTCCTTCTCTAGTTAAATGAATACTCCCCGCATCGGTTCCTCCGGACTTCAAAACTTCAAGCTGATAAGGAAGCTCTTCCTTTTTAGCTACTGCTAACATTAACTCCTTCACCCGTGGGTGAGCAATTACTGATCTATCCTTAATCTTAACAGCCGGGCCCTCTCCCAAGCTAACTGCTCTAGTTTTAGACTCTGGAGTATCTCCAGTCCGAGTTACATCTATAGCTAAAGCCAAATCAGGATTAATCCCAAAAGCGGAAGTCCGCGCCCCTCTCAAACCTACCTCTTCTTGAACTGTAAATACAAAATATGTATCGTTAGCCAAATCCACTGAATCATTAATCAGTTCCATCAACAAGGCACAGCCTATACGATCATCTAACGCCTTAGCTACCAAGCGATCCCCTAGATCAACAAAGTTGCGATCAAAAACAGCTACATCACCTATACTTATTTTTTCACTTACCTCTTCTTTACTGCTAAGCCCTACATCTATGTACAGCTTATCAAAGCTTAACTCTTTGATGCTCTTCAGTTTTTCTTTACCTATTACCCCTACCATTCCATTACTAAATCTTACTCTAGCTCCTAAGAGTAAATAAGGAGCAACTCCACCTACTCTAGAAAACCTAATAAAACCATCTTCATCAATATGAGTAACCATTAAACCTATTTCATCCATATGAGCAGCTAACATCAGAGTTTGCTCACTAGCACCTTCTTTAAAAGCTATTAGATTACCCAGTTTATCTATGCGAACTTCATCTACCTGCTGTTCAATCTTTGTTTTAATAAGCTCTGTTAGAGACTCTTCATGACCGGAAGTACCGTCACTCTCAGTTAATTCCTTAATTAACTCTTTCAATCTCAAAACCCTCCTTTTCTAAGCTACAACAAAACTGATGGACTAACTTCTCCGTAGCTCTATAGTCTGCTAAGCTCAATAGTGAAACTGGTGAATGAATATATCGCACCGGAACAGAGACTACTGCTGTAGGAATTCCATCCTTCAGCAAATGGATTTTGCCAGCATCGGTTCCAGCGGCTGTAGAGCGTCGAAACTGATAGTCAAGCTCCTCTTTTTCTGCTATCTCCACTATTCTCTTTATTAATTGTTTATTAGAAATAATAGTTCTATCCATTACTGTCAAAGCGGGCCCGGCTCCTACGGTAGTAGAGTATTGAGCTTCCTCACTATCAGGAACATCGGCTGCCGTCGTCCCTTCAATAACCAAAGCTAAATCAGGCTCCATATCGTAAGCAGCCACTCTAGCTCCTCGCAGGCCGATCTCTTCTTGCACCGAAAAAACTCCATAAAGAGGAAAATCATAGTCCTTCTCCAAAATATTCATTAAAATAGCACAACCAACTCGATCATCAAAAGCTTTACCCTTTACGGTCTCAGCTCCTAACTGAGAAAACTGAGTAGCAAAGGTAGCAGTATCACCAATAGAAACCAATTGCTTAGCCTCTTTTCTCTTTTTAGCTCCAATATCTATGTATAGCTGTTTTGCTTTTATAGCCTTCTTTCGTTGTTTAGGCTTTTGCAAATGGATAGCCTTAGTTCCAATTACTCCAGGAACTTTATCAGTTCCTACAAATACTCTTTTAGAAGCTAAAACTCTACTATCTATTCCTCCTACCTTTTTAAAGCTTAATAGACCATTCTTTTCTATCTTAGTAACCATTAAACCCACTTCATCCATATGAGCACTTAACAGTAAAGTCGGTAAGGCCGGATCACCTGCTTGATAAGCAATTAAGTTCCCTAAGGTATCAGTCCGCAACTCATCAACCTTATCGGCAAGCTTTTCTTTAATCAAATCCCGAACTTCATACTCTGCTCCTGAAACTCCCATAGCATCTGCTAATTCACCTAAAAGCATTCTAATCCCTCCACAAATTCAGAATCGACCCTATTAATAAAGTTAGCTATCAAGCGAGCAGCCGATTTAATATCGTCTAAATCCAATGCTTCTACTGAAGTATGCATATAACGTAGAGGAATTGAAATTAAAGAAGTAGCAATTCCACTCTTAGTAACCTGAACAGCAAAGGCATCTGTACCGCGGGGATTATTATCTACCATAATTTGATAATCAATATTTAAATCTTTAGCTATATCTTTGAATTTTTGGTGCAGTTGAGGATGAACTTGAGGGCCCAAAGTAATAGCCGGCCCAGAACCTAACTTAGCTGCTTCATCGCTAGCAACACCAGGCATCCTACCGTGACAAACATCAATTACTACAGCAATATCAGGCACAACTCCATAAGTACTGGTGATTGCTCCTCTAACTCCTACTTCCTCCTGTACAGTACTAACTACAAAAAGATCGACCTGATAACGAAGCCGCTCTAACTCCTCTAAAGTCTCTATCATCACAGCTATCCCAGCTCGATCATCCAAAGCCTTTCCGCTAACTCTATTACCAGTTAACTCATTAAACTCTCTTTTAACGACCACTATATCGCCAATACTAACTAAGTCCTTAACTCGAGCTTCAGCTAATCCTAAATCTATATACATATCATCCAACTTAATGGCTCTTTTTCGTTCAGCTTTTTCCTGAACATGAGGTGGTTTAGCACCTATAATCCCCTCTAAAGTATCTTTTCCATAAACTAAAACTTCTTGTCCAATTAAAGTTCTTTTATCTATACCACCTACAGTAGTAAACCTAAGAAAACCCTGTTCAGTTATCTCCTTAACCATTAAACCTATTTCATCCATATGCGCAACCAGCATCACTCTAGGAATATCTGACGATTCTTTATTTCCTCTTTTTAGAGAAATTGAATTTCCCAAAGCATCTGTTTTAAATTCTTCCACATAATCGGCTAACAGTTCTTCAATAACTTCTCTAACTTCTATTTCCGCTCCAGAAACTCCGTCACAATTAGAAAGCTTTGCTAATATTTCTTTTGTATCCAAACTCCTGCCTCCTCTCAAATCAAAAAATATTATTAATCTAATAAGTAAACATCAACCCCATATATTGACAGTCTTTAGCTTTAAGTATGACTAAATATTGGTTACATATCTGATTTAACAGGTGGCGATAATAGAATTAAAAGAGGAGGATTATATGTCTGCCAAAATTTTAGATAAGATCATTAAAGTTACCTCAATCCTAATTATAATTCTAATAATTCTATTATTTGTAAATTATAGTAACCCTTCTTATTATAATGATGACTGTCAGCAAGAGATAGTGAGTCCAGATGTTAAATTAGAAGACCAAAAAATAGGACCCTTAAATTCAAATGAACTATCTGAATTTTTAGAAGAAATTAAAGCTGAAAAGTCCACTCCCCCTCAAAATGCCTATCTAGCACCTAATAGCAAAAAAATAATCCCTGAAAAAGAAGGTGAAAGTATAGATATTGAAGAAACAGCAACTAGACTATTAACAGCTACTAAAGGTAGCCAAGTTAAATTAAGCTCCCAAAAGCAAAAACCCCAAATAACTGCTGAATTCATCAATAGTAATCAAAAACAATGGATCAATATCCAAACTGAAGATAAAAATAAAAAAGAAAAACTAAAAGTAAGCTTTTTAAGCACTTATACTACTCCAATAAACAACGACCAAAAAGAACGAGTAAATAATATAGAAATTGCTTTAGATAAATTAAACGGCTCAATTATTAAATCTGGAAAAGAATTCTCCTGGAATAAACAACTTGGCAAGCCTATTCCTGAAAAAGGTTATCAAAAAGCACCAGTTTATATAGGTGGTGAGCTTCAACCAGATTACGGAGGTGGAATTTGCCAAGTTTCTTCCACTTTATATAACACCTTATTAATAAGCGAATTAAAGGTTACTGAAAGACATCCTCATTCTTTTAAAGTTAATTATGTGCCGCCTAATAGAGATGCAACTATAGTTTATGAGTTTAAAGATTTAAAATTCGTAAATAATAAAGAATTGCCAATACTAATCTTAGGGGAAATAATAGATCAAAACGTAGTTGTTTTTCTACTCCAAATCCATAAAATTAAATAAGAGTATTTAAAAGAAAAACTACTATCACTATTAATACTAATAGTACAGCTAATAAAAGCCAAGGTAAATCTAATTCAATTTTTAAATTCTCCTCTTCAGGCTCTTCTTCATTTTCTTCGACTTCTAAACTTTCAGCTAAAGCTAACTTTACTTCTCCTTCAGCTAGTACTTTACCAAAAATACTGGGCCCGAACTCAAGCATAACAGTATATCTCCCAGAGTCTTCATTAAAATAAATATCGTTAATAACTCCTCTAGCAACTTGATTTTCTTCAGTACAGATCAAATCGGCTAAATAACGACCAATCTCTCTTTTATCTACAATTCTAACTAATATCTCTTCTCCTATCTCTAAATTTTCCGTCTTGACTCCTTCAATTGCTGAAATAACTGGAGCACACTTGAGATAAATTGATAACTTATCTCTCTCTTCTTTTTCCTCAGCTACTTCTCCTTGTTCTTCCTCAGTTGCACCTTCTTCAATATCTTCAGTCTCAATTTGTAAATCTAAATGTGTTTTTTGCTTAGCCTGAGCTTTAGTGATTACTTCTGCATTTAACTCCACCTCAACTTGAGATTCAAAAACACTACCTAAGATCTGTCTTAATTGATTACTAACAAGCTCTAATTCATTCTCTTTAACATTAGCAAATAAATCAAAAATTTTAGCTGAATTTAATGTATTGTTAAAAGCTTTTTTGATTTCAAGGTTATAGCTACTATCTTGTTCTCTTCTAATCTGTTTTATAGTCTGCACAAAGGCTTCATTGCTAATATCTATATTAGTCTCTTGAACTTCTCGATTATAAGCAGTAGCAATATTTAGACTTAACAAATCTCCCTGCTTTCCATTAGCAATAATACTAATTAACCCGTAAACCTTACCTCCAGACTGTTTAATCTGAAACTTAATTTGTAAAACTAAAAAAACCATTTCCACATAATCTACCATTTCCAAAGCCTTTTCAATATCCCCTTCAGCTAAATCTAGGGCTAAACTAGCCTCCTCTTTATTCAAATTAGTAGCATTTTGAATAACTTTTAGCTTAGAATCCATATCAAATTCACCCTACCCTATTCATAATTTATTTATAAGTCTGATTTTTTCTCTAGCTCTTTAAGTATCCCTTCTAATTCATCTATTAACTCACCATACTTACCCCAGTCTCCTTCCTGCAAACTACTTTGTGCTTGACTATAAGTGCTTAAAGCATCCCCAACTAACTGCTGCATACTTCTAAGCTCTGTTTCTACTTCAGCCATCTCCGGACTATCAAAGTCCAATTCTTCTACAAGCTCTTCAGAATCCTCTAACAGCTGCTCTCCAAATATCTCTGCTAATGCTAAGTCCAAATTATTAGCCATTACTACTTGATCATCATAAGCTACAATTACTCTCCTTAACTCTGGAATTTGACTCTGTTCAGACTCTAAATAAACCGGCTCCACATATAGCACTGAATTTTCAATAGGGATTACTAATAAGTTCCCTCGAATTACTCTAGAACCTTGTTGATCCCACAGACTCAATCTTTCAGATATTTCCGAATCTTGATCTATTCTAGACTCTATCTGCATTGGACCGTAGGCTAAACGATCTTCAGGAAACTCATAAAGAACTAACTCACCGTAATTATCACCATCTGATCTAGCAGCTAACCAGGAAATCATATTATCTCTCCTATCAGGAGTATAGGGTAGCATTAGCACAAATTCTTCTCCTACCTCTTCTCCTGGTAGGTCCATAATTATATAATAAGGCTCCATCTGAATTGTATTTCCAGCAAATTTTTCATTTGGAACTGTCCATAAATCCTCCTGATTATAGAACTCAGCTGGATCTTCCATATGATAAGCTTGATATTTTTGAGACTGTATTTTAAATAAATCTTCAGGATATCTAATATGCTTTTGTAAATCAGCAGGCATCTCAGCAAAATCAGTAAATAACTCCGGGAAAATTCGACTATAAGTCTCAACTACTGGATCATCTTCATCAATAATATAAAAGTCCACCTCTCCCTCATAAGCATCAACTACCACCTTAACTGAATTACGAATATAATTAATAGACTGATTATAAGGTTCAGAATAAGGATATCTATCAGTAGTTGTATAAGCATCTTGAATCCAATATAGCTTACCATCTTCGCCTAAAACCAAATAAGGGTCTCCATCATAAGTCAAAAAGGGAGCTATTTTATTAACTCTTTCAGTAATATTACGACTAAACTGTAAACGGCTCTCATCATGCATATCATCATTGAGAATTAAATTAGCAGACCCAAACCGCAAAGCAAAAGCCGCTCTTCTCAGCATAGAACTTAACTGAACTCCCCCGCTTCCTTGATAGACATGATTAACTTCCCGCTCTCCACTAGGGTAATCAAACTCTTTTACATCAGTATTAACTATTACATAATCATCAGTTTCTTCTCCAAAATAAAGCCGGGGTTCTTCAACTTCCAGCTGAAACTCAGACCGAGGCGGTAAGTCCTTAATTAAAAATTCAGGCTGTCCATCACTAGTAACTAGATTAACATAACTCATTGCTAATCCAAAGCCGTGAGTATATTTAAGCTTCTCATTTACCCAAGTTTTAGCTCGCTCCGGCAAGTTTTGTTTATTCAACTCTCTAGCTCCTAACATCACCTGTCTATACTCTCCATTTATATCGTACCTATCTACATCAATATCATTAAAATTATAGTAATTCCGCATTCCTTGTAGCTGATGATAAGTTGATGCTAAAGGTCTAGGATCCCACAAGCGGATGTTACTCACTGTCCCTTGATTATTTTGTAAGTCCTCAGCAGTAAGTTCATTATCAAATGAAAACCTTCTTTCCTTAACATCGGCTAAATTATAAGCTTGCTGAGTAAGTTCAATATTATTTTCAATATAAGGCATTTCCGCTGCTAATTCATTAGGTTCTACTCTAAATCTCTGTATTACTGCCGGATAAATACCACCTAACACTATAGAAGCTACAATTAAAACTCCAACTCCTCCGGCCACTAGCTTAAAGTTTTCAGTAAAGAGATTAACCAGCATAAAAATACTAACCAATACAGCAAGCACCGTTAACACAGTTAAGGCTAATAACTGAGCATTAATATCAGTATAACCAGCCCCAAAAACTACTCCGCTGCTAGAGTATAATAAGTCATATCTAGCTAACCAATAACCACCTGCTTTGAGTAGCATAAATAAGCTAGCCAAAATAGTCAAGTGGTACTTTACCCGAGAACTTAAATTTATTTTTCTGTCGGCTAAATGATCAGAATTAATAAATAAATAAATTATAACTGCTAAAAAAGCATTAACTACCAAAGCTAACATTAAATATCTATAAATAAACTCATAAAAAGGCAGTTTGAAAATATAAAAGCTGAGATCATTGTTAAAAATCGGATCAGTAATCTCAAAAGTAGCAGCATTAAAATACTGCTGAATTAACTGCCAAAGATTAGAACTAAAAGAAGCAAATAATAAACCAATTAAAATACTAATCCCTAAAAAAATCCAAGTTAAATTCTTTTTATTAACTAAATCTAAAATAGACCTTTTTTCATCAACAAATAATTCCTCCGAATCAGTCATTACAAATTTATCTCTAGCTTTATAATCCAAAATTTCCTGTTTAGTAAATAATAAATTAACAAAAATTGAAAGTATCAACAATAAACTAAAGATAATTCTAGCCAAGTTCTGAGTAAGTAAAATAGTTGTAAAAACTGAAAGATAACCTATACTTTCAAACCACAACCAGTTAGTAAACAAATTATTACCTATTAAAAAAAATAAGATAAAAGCTAAACCAATTAAAGCTAATACCGTAGTTAATTTTTTCATTCTAATTCTCCCTTCTGTTTATTAGTTTCTATTATTAGACTACTTTTCCTGCCTAATTCACAAATATTTTAAATAAAGTAAAAAGGAGTAGAGAATTAATTCTCTACTCCTTGAAAAAGACTATTTTAATTTATTTACTTTCTATACTGCTCTAAGAAAGAGTCACAGTAAACATCGTTATTTAAGATAATCTCTGCTGTAGCAATAGTATCGATTAAGTCTTCATCATTAGCTTCTATGATACCTGCATCTAACCCAACAGCCATTGCCATAGCCATGAAAGTTCTGTTGATTAACTTCATGTTATTACAGTTCTGAGAAACGTTACTTAGTCCCAATACTGTCTTAGGTGCTGGATCTGCTAATTTCTTTACTTGTTGAATTGTAGCTAGTACTTCCGGAGCGTGTGGCTGAGCTACATTTACTGGCAGAATTAATGGATCAATAAATACATTTTCCATTGGAATACCATGAGCATCTGCATTAGCTATAATCTGCATTGATTTTTCAGTTCTTGTTGCAGCATCCTTAGGTACTCCAGACTTATCCATTGCTAAACCAATTATTTCAGCATCATACTCCTTAACTAAAGGCAGAATAGCATCTAACTTTTCCTGCTCAGCAGTAGTAGAGTTGATCATTGCTGTACCTTCGTGCACCTCTAAACCTGCTTCCATAGCTTCAACATCAGTTGTATCTAGACATACCGGTGCATCAACTTCGTCTTGAATTACCTCTACTAACCACTTCATTACCTCGGGAGAGTCCTCAACTGCTGGTCCTACGTTAGCATCCAGATAATGAGAACCTGCTTCCAACTGCTTTACGGCCCACTCTTGAATAGCTGTTGGATCTTGATTCTTAATTGCCTCAGCAATATCGTTAAACATTCCATTAATTCTTTCACCAATAATAATCATTTTTTATCTACCTCCTGATTTTTTTCTATGGATATAATTATCCAAAATTATTTACTCAACTAATTCTGCAGCAAATTTATTTACATTTTCAGCTGCCTTAGGATGACGCATTACTAAGATGTCTGCTCCTGACTGTAGTACTGTAGAAGCATTCATAGTCTCCCACATAATACCTCTTGTATCTTGCTCTCCCCAACCTGGGTTCTCTTCTTCAGGAGTATCAGGTTCTTTTACTCCCCAAGCTTCATCACCAATAAAGTTAATCATCGGCATGCATAACATTTTATCGTCTCTAATTGCTCCTAAGCGAGCTCGCTCCATTACCGAGTAAGAATACTCCATTCCGTAACCTAAGCTACTTACTAAAGGATCAATTACTATTTGATCGTTGTCTATTCCAAAGTCCGTAAGCTGAATGTTCAACTGCTTAGCTATGTTCACATCTACTGGAGATTGAGCTATTAAAGTATGACCGTGGATCATACAAGCTCCAGCAATTGTTTTATAGTTATCTTCTTCAGCAAAACCAATCAGTAAGTTCTCTCCCTCAGTCTCTTGAGCTACTTCTTTTAATACTTCATTATCCTTTTCTGCGTCTCCACAGCCTATTACAATTAAAGGTACTCCTACTGCATCTAGCACCTCTTTAACTGTTTCCGCTATTTCAGCTGGAGAACGGTCTTGACGAACTGGATTAGCACTAGTCAATCTAATAGCAAGCAATTCAGCTCCAAACTCATCTACAGCTTTCTTAGCCCACTCTGCTGGATCAGAATAAACATCTCCCCAAACATCAACTAAAGGCTGAGGCCAATCCTGTGGCTCTTCATCTAATATTTCTATTGCTACTACTGCTTTATTAGGATTTTCTCCTTCAAAGCTCAAACAAGGTAGAGTAGTTGAACCTCCCACTGTTACTGTTGACGTTCTAGTTCCTCCATCTTCTTCAGTTGCTCCAATAGTGACCTCATTTACCTGGCCACCCCATTTTTCCTTTGGTATTTCTACTGCCATTTTAGTCTCCCCTTTCTCATAATTTTTATAATTTTATTATTATTTGTTATATAACTAAACATATAAGAATTTAATCAAGTCTTTATCTAACTCAGCTATTGCTAAGTGAGATAAAAAACTTTATATTTATTTCCTCAAAGCTCTTAACTACCCAGTTACCGAAGGAAATAAGCTTAAGTCAGTGTGCGGAATAAACTGTGCTGCTACAAACTCATCCATAAAGTCTTGGCTCTGACTTTCGGCACTTAACTCTAGATAAGTCATTTTATTAGCTATCTCCTGCACTTCCTCAAACTTCTCTTCCGATAACAGGCTCATTCTAGCTCCCTTTAAGGAAGTATTTCCTACAAATGTGAATCTATCTAAAGGTAAGTCCGGAAGTAACCCTATCTTCAAGGCATCCTCTAAGTTAATGTAATGCCCAAAACCACCGGCTATGAATACCTGTTCGATAAACTCTTCTTGTAGAGACATATTCTGTAACATCATTCTAATTCCAGCGTAAATAGCTCCTTTAGATCTTAATAGGTTTTTGATATCGTTTTCGCTGATTACTATGTCTTCATCTATTCCTGCTTCCTCAGCCCAGACTAGTACAAACTCTTTATCATAGTCGGTCTCTCGTAAGCGGTCAGTATCTAGATCCATATCAAACTGACCAGAACGACCAATAATGCCTGTTTCCTCTAAAATAGCTAAGAGATTTATTAGTCCTGAGCCACAGATGCCTATTGGCGGAGCATCGTTTACTGTGCTGTACTTCACCTGATAGCTTTCTGCATCTATTTCAAAGAACTCTATAGCTCCAGCCATTGCTCTCATACCATGAGTGATTCCTCCACCCTCAAAGGCGGGCCCGGCTGAACAAGAACAGGTCATCAACCAGTCTTGATTACCTAATACTAACTCTCCGTTAGTACCGATATCTATAAATAGAGTTATCTTTTCCTGCTCACTAATATTAGTGGCTAAGGTTCCGGAAGTAATATCTCCACCTACAAAGCTACTTACTCCTGGTAAACAGTGCAACCATCCGTTGTCTTTTATATTAATACCTAACTCTTGTGCTCTTAAAGGAGGTACAAAGTTAACCGTCGGAATATAAGGATCTATACGAATATTATTAGGATCAATCCCCAAAAATAGGTGGACCATAGTAGTATTTCCTGCAAATACTGCTGTTTTGATATCATCTTGAGCTATTCCTGCACTTTCAACTGCCTGATCTATTAGTTCATTGATAGTTTTAATTATTGCTTGATGCAACCTATCTAAACCACCATCTTTTTCTTTGGCAAAATTAATCCTACCGATGATATCATCGCCAAAATTGGCCTGTCGATTATAGGCACCCTCTGTAGCCACAACTTTCCCCTGTTCTAAATCAACTAGCTCTAAGACCACAGTAGTTGTACCAATATCTACTGCTATACCATAATCAGCTTGCTGATCATCTATCGGGTTTAATTCAACTATTTCTCCATAATCTTCAGTCACTCTAGTCACTGAAACTTGAGTCTGCCAATCGTTTTCTCTTAAATGACCAGCTAGGTCTTTTAAAACTGGCAGCGGAGTTCTTAAAGCTGGTAAGCTGCCTCGATTACGATTTAGCTCTGTATATAAGCGTTCCAAATCACCAGCATTACTAACTAAAGATGGTTCCTCTAACTCCAGACTCATTCTAGTATAGATAGGGCTTATTTCAAACTTCCCTTGCAGCTCTAACTCTTCTTCAGTTAAGAGCTTATCTTCTTCTTCAGCTTTTTCATCTATAAATACTTGGTGTTTACTCAAGCGCGACTCTGGTGGGATCTCAATAGTTACATCTGTTGCCACTTCTGTTTTACAAGCTAATACATAGCCTTGATTTAACTTATCAGGGGAAAGATTCCCCTGATCAAGTATCTCAACTTCTCCCTCATTGACTATTACTTGGCACTTTCCACAACTTCCTGCTCCACCACAGACCGCCTTAAGTTCTATTCCTGCATCGGCTGCTAACTCCATTAAGTTAGTACCGCTTTTGCATTCTACTTCTACCTCTTTAGGTAAAAACCTAACTTGTGGCATTTATAATCCTCCTTAAGGCAGACTACATTCTTTCTTAACTATTTAGTTCCTCTTCCCATCTTTGAGAAATAAAGGCTGCAATTCCAGATGCTTCTCTAGGTCCTACTAATACATCCCAGCCTGATTCTTCTTCTAACTTACCGCTAAGTACAGCTACATGACCTGGAATAATTACCTTTCTATGGCTTACTTTATCTTCAATATCAGTTTCCTCTACCATAACTTCAGCTATCTTAGCTCCACCAAACTTATCAGCTGAGAATGCTGTTAATACTGAAGTTCCATCAGTATCTACTGGAATAATATAGCCATCCTCTGGTACCTCTCCCTCTACACTATAATAACTTAAAGAGAAGTTAGTAGTAATGAATACCGGAGAGTTCTCATCAGGTTCTCCAATTTCATATACCTTATTAGGTTCTACTGTTACTGGTACTCTTGGATCAGTATAGATATTTTGTCTAACAGTTAATAATGGCATCATTTCAGCTAATTCAAGCACATTGCTAAGAACTACAATACCAGCATACTTAGCTATATAGTTACTAGCCTGCATAGCTTCTTCTTGTGAATCTTCTTTAGTAGTAAAGGTAATAGTAGGGAAGCCTACCGGTCTAAACTTCTTCTTTAGAGCAAGTCTTCTGATCATTGTTTGTTGAGCTACTACCTCTGCTGTTTCTCTAGCTCCACCATCTATTACTAGATTTTCATAACCTTCACCAGTAATTTGTTCAGTTAACTCAGCTAGATTGTCCAAGTCTTCTCCCTTTACTCCTAATGGACAGTCATTTTCTTCAGCTAGAGCTAATAAATCTTCCCAGTTATCTGAAGTAGCACCATAAACTAATGGGTTTTCATCGGCAGCTATATCAAGAGCAGCTTCCATTGCTGCTGCATCTTCAGATACTAAAATTAAAGTTCTTTCGCTATTATTAGCTACTGTTTCTACTGCTTCAGCAAAAGCATCAGCATCTCCAGAATCATTAACAACAGCTACCATATCTACTTCTATTTCTTGACCTACTCTTTCAAAGCTAAGCGCATTAATTTTCTCTATCTTAGCCTCTACATCCTCTTCATCACTAACCGTCAAAGCAATTCCTGGTTCATTAAAGAATGTTTTATCATGCCTAAATAGCTCTGTCTCTCCACCTATCTCTCTTTCAAACTCTCCACTTCCTATAGTAATTGTAGCAATCGGCGGCTTAGAAGCAGCTGCTAAAGCCTCCTTAGCTTCATCTGATACATCTGGGCACTCAGATAGTTCTGCTTTCCCCTCTGCTAACTGCATTGCAAAGGCCAAACAAGTGGGTGGCCCACACTCTCCACAGTTTGTTTGTGGTAACTTCTTATAAATTTCTAATCCTGTTAGTCCCATAATTCCAATTCCCCTTTCATATTGTTTTATCTAATTTATTTTTATTGAGATTGGACATAACCGTAGTTATGCCCAATCTCTTATTTAGTAATTAATTAACCTAATAGCTAATTAATACTTTATTTACATTAATGGATCCATGTCTAGAGCAGGATGTCCTTTTTCTTCTAGGAAAGGCATAATTTCTTCAGTAGTTTCTCCTACTGTTTCATCAGCAATCTTATCCACGAAGTTTTCTCCTAAACCTAGTTCTTCTGCTCGACTGTTTAGTTCATCTTCCATAGACTCTTTAAGCTCTTTTGGCATCCAAATTAATCTACCTAGACCGCCATCAGCTCTAATGAACTTGTCACTAGTAATATAAGTCTTACCAATTCCCATAAATCCAGGCGTTTGGTTTCCTCCACCTACTGTACCAGCTAGAGTAGAGAAGGTCATACCTACTGGCGTACCGCCATCAAACTCACGGTTTACAATCATTATTCCATTTAACTCCGGTACCATTGCCATAATAGCCTCAAAGCAACCACAAGAAGTCATCGGCGCTTCTAGCATAGAGTAGATATTTACCTCTTCGATCTTACCAGCAGACTCTTTGCGCTGACGATCATTAACTGCTTCCCACTGTCCTTTGTGCTCGTCAATTGGATCATCTAATTCGATCGGCTGGTTAGCTCCAGCAGGGTCGATCTCATAAGCTGCCTTAGCATCTAACCAACTTACTGCTCCACATAATCCTACTCGATCTGGAGTTACGATACAGACGTGATCCGGAGCAAAGGACTGACATAGTAGGCAGTCATAGAAAGTATCTACTGATTCATCAGTTAGATCCTTCAATCTATCGTCACGCTTCTGATATCTTGGTCTAGCTACTTCTTCTAACATCTCATTTACTTTATCTTCATCTGTATATAGCGTTACCTGTAGTCTATCTATAATTGATGGATACTCTGACTTAAGCTTAGCATAGATAATTTCACCGATTCCACCAATAGTAAAGCCTTCGGCTTCGGCTTCCTTACTGATTCTAATCCAGTTAATGTCACGCTGACCCATGTGCCATAAACCTTCACCATAGTTACAGTAATCGTGAACTCTTCTTTCGAATACAGGTTCGAAGTCTTCCTCCATATCTCTACCATAAATCTCAATCATAATACCTAATGGTAGCTGACCGCCTTCTTCTACCTCATCTATATCGGGGCCAACTAATTCTACCTTACCATCTTCCACATCTTCCTTATCTGCTTTCTTTACTAGCTCAAAAGCAGGAGTTCTTTGACCTCCAAACTCTACGTACATATCACCACTTCTGATCTGCTCTCCTTCAAAAGCAGGTCCTACTGTGATCGGTACTGGGATATCTACTATCTCAATGTGGATATCTCGTAGCTCAATTCCTAACTGTACTGCTTCTTCGTAGTCAGTCTCTACAACATACCAATCTTCAATCTCTTCTACATCCTCCTGATCGGTAATGATTGGTAGTCCTAGATGGTTAGCTACAAAGTGAGCTGCAATTCTAACCTCATCCGGCTCGCCTAAAGCCAAGATAAAGGCCTTAATTCGATCTCTGATATAAGTTAGTACAGCTTCAGCATCTCCACGTTCTTCACCACCAAAAGCAAAGGCTGCTCTAACAGCAAAGTTAACTACGTGGATAATCTGAGTAAAGTGACCTAGAGGTACTGTCAAGTAGTCTAGACCAATCTTGATATCTTCTTCAATTAGCTGCTCAATAACTTGATCGTTCAGAATAGTTAGAATACCTTTACCCTGTAGATCAGTTACTAGTTCTGCAGCCTCTTCACTTGTGCGAGCCTTACCCATAATAATAGCAATTCCCGGAATAGTACCATCAACTAGCGGTACTCCTAGCTCTCTTAGTACAACATCGCTGATAAAGCCTGTATAAACTTCATCTTCATAAGGATCTTCACCATCGACATACTTTAGAGCTTCAATTATTTCAGCTGCTACTGCTGTTAACTCACCAGCTTGTTTAGCATTCTCGAAAGTATAGTCATGAGTTATATACTTTTTATACTTGTTTAGAATTGCAGGTAATTCCCCAATTTTACTTACCTTTGTTCCTTCTAAACCCGAGATAACTGGTAGCTCATATCCAGTATCTGGATATGCTATCTCTTTGTCCGGACCATAGTCCTTAATTGCTCTTTCAAGTCTTGTCTCAGCAAAATTAGCAGCAACAATAGTTCCTTCCATAGCCGCTTTACATACATCTATAGACATTTTATCTCCTCCTCGTCCTAGGTAATAATATTTTTTTACTTGCAAATTTCTGATTTGCTTCGATCAACAAATACTATCTTATTGGAAACTCAAATCAACCTACGCCTCTTGAGCTTTAGCCTTCATTTCCATCAACCAGCTTCTTTCATCAAGTTCAGCTATTATCTTCTCAGCAGCTGCTTCAGGATCGGTCTCTACAATAAAGTAGCCACCAAATACATCTTTAGCAACTTTAGTAGCAACCTCTGTTACTAGCGTACTTCCTGTTACTGGTGGTACTACTCCTACGTGAGTAGGTAGTCCTAATGTTACGGCCCAAGTACCGATAGATACAGCTTTTTCGTGCATTGCCTCTGGAGCACTAGCTACTACTGGTAGATCTCCAATATCTACACCTAAATAGTCAGCTATAGCAGTAACTAACTCAATAGCTCTAGAGTTATCTACACAAGATCCCATATGGAATACTGCTGGTAAGTCTAAGCCAGTTGCTTCCTTTGCTGCTTTAAAGAATCTCTTCAAGCCTTCACCAGCATACTCTTCTATTGCTTCTGGAGTCAAGAATCCGTGCTTACCAAAAGCATTAGCTACACAACCAGTTGCAGTACATAATACGTCATTAGCTAACATTTCTTTAACTATAGCTATATGACTCTCATCCTGAGCAACTTTAACGTTATTACAACCAGCAAAGTGAACAATACCTCTAATATCTCCTTCAGCAAGCGCATCAGTAATTACACTCAATGGCTCTTCTTCATTAATTTGGCTTAAAGCATCCACCATAGCTTCTACACTAAAGCCAGCCATTATCTCACTCTTATGCTCAGGGATATTAACTTCTCCACTTCGATTCTTATAAGCTTCAATTGCAGTTCTAACAATTTGGTCAGCATCTTGGTTAGCTGTAGCATCATTAAATGGAATATGTCTAACTCCAGGAATCTTAACAATTGGCATAGTTGTAATTAACTCAGTATGATAACAACCAGTAATCTCTCTAAGCGCTGGCATGATACACTGAATATCAACTACCATTGCGTCTGCTACTCCAGTCATAATTGCTAATTCCTGAGCTACAAAGTTAGTAGCCAAAGGAACTCCTTGACGCATCAATAGCTCATTACCTGTACAGCAAATACCAGAAAGCTGAATTCCATTCTCTGCTCCAGCTGCTACCGCTTCATCTTCTAGCCTCTTCGCTGCCTCTACTATCTTTTCACTCAATACTGGCTCGTGACCGTGTACTATAATATTAACTGCATCTTCATCCAATACTCCAAGGTTAGCTTCAGATTCAATTACTTCTGGAGTTCCAAAGAGAATATCAGATAAATCAGTTCCCAAAGTACATCCTAAAAAGTCAGCTAATGAAGTCTCTAAAGCACCAAAAATCAAGTTCAATGGATCAGAATCCATCCCCATTGCTGATCTATGCATAGCATCTCCTATAGCATCATTAATACCTGTTGAAATTATATCGCAATCTTGCAATAACTTATATCTGCTTTCTGGCACCATTGTCTTCAACCAGCTCATCTCTTCACCGTGGAAACCAATAAAGTTACTAATAGCTTCTTCAGCTACTTCCTTTGTTAGTTCACCTACATCTTTTCCATCAGTATCAATACCTATC
Source organism: Fuchsiella alkaliacetigena (assembly GCF_023227765.1). Taxonomy (GTDB): domain Bacteria; phylum Bacillota; class Halanaerobiia; order Halobacteroidales; family Acetohalobiaceae; genus Fuchsiella; species Fuchsiella alkaliacetigena. The sequence continues at coordinate 73,950 of NZ_JALKBZ010000003.1, read as the reverse complement.
TTATTAGCTATTCTCTCTAATTTCTCTTCATCTTTTACTTCATAGTCGTCTACGTGACCATCTGCCACCTCTCTTAATAATTCAGCTACGTGTCTAGCGTGACCAGAGTGACAAGCAGTACCTGCAGCAACACTTCTTATCAAGTTACGACCAACAATTGTATAGTCCCTAGCTCCACAGATCGCCTCTTGATTCCCTTTGTCATTATCATGAGGGTTTACTCTACAGGGCCCTTGTAAGCACATAGTACAACAAACTCCTGTGCTCCCAAAACCACACTGCGGCTTCATATCTTCGTACCTATCCCAACACGTTGCATGCCCTTTATCTTCGGCTAATTGTAATAGTTCTTGACTTGCCTCATCAAAACTCTTGTTTTCAAAACTCATATTTTCCTAACCTCCTCATTCTTCTTTTGAATTTTAAAGCATTTATAATTCTGAAATACCTACCTCAGAAAATGAATCATAGTCGTCAATAACAACTATGGTCTTACTAGGTTCCTAAATACTTTAAAGCCTACTTCTAAACTACACCTTCAGTTTGCTCTAATTAACTTCCCTCTACATCACCTACCTTCATTAAAAGGTTATTATATATATCTTTTATGCTCGCTTCTAAGCTGCTCAAAACCTTATTCTGCCTATCTTGCGACATAGAAGAGCTAACTACCTCTTGACTAAATGGTATAAAGCCTAGAATATCTTGAGCATAAAAGTTTTCCTTAATCATACTTTCAGCCTCTTCATTATAAACCTTATTAGCAATAATCTTTACTGCCGGTATTTCTAAATCGGCTGCCATTTCTTGAACCTTCTTAGCAGTTTCAATACTCACCTGACTAGGCTCAATCACAATAATTAAAACGTCTACATCCTGAGCCGTACCCCTACTTAAATGCTCAATACCGGCCCCCATATCTAAAATTACAATTTCCTCTTTGTCAACCAAAAGAGATTCTATCAAAGAACGTAAAAAGCTGTTTTCCTTACAGTAACACTCAGAACCACCCTGCTTGGCTTCACCCATCCGCAGAAACTTTATATTATCTAAACTATAAGCATAATCATCTAATACATCTTCCACCTTCGGATTTAAGCTGATAAAAGCTCCTCCGCCAGCATTTTTATCTTCAATTACATCCTCTAGCTCCACCAAAGGCTTCAGTTTTGCAGCCTCGTCCGATGGAATCCCTAAAGTAGTAGCTAAATTAGCATCTGGATCAGCATCTACAGCAAATACTTGATAATTATTTTGATTAAAAATTCTGCTTAAGTTAGCGGCAATAGTTGTTTTACCTACACCGCCTTTTCCTGAAATCGCTATTTTCATTTATTCCAGCTCCTCTTTATCTTGAATCCTAACTATTACTTAATTTATCTTCTAAATTTTTGCATAAGAAAAGACAGTCTATTTTATTTTAAATTCAAAACTATATTCGTTAAGTTGATTAAAATTTCAATTTTTTAAATTGTCAAAATACAATCTCCAGTTATAGTATTTCTGTTTAACTATAATAATTCCTTCAAAAATTTAAACTTTATTTTTAAAATTTAAAATTAGCCTTAATAAACATCAAAATACAATCTCCAGTTATAGTATTTCTGTTTTATTGCAGTAATTCCTTCAAAAAGATAAGTTTTTTTTTTCACTTTAAGTTATAGTATCCCAATTTCCCAATCACCTCTCCAGAAGAGTCATCACCGGAATCACTCTATCTTTATCAGAGTAACTAAAGTACTCTCCACCACCTAACTCAGCAGTAAGTTTTAGCTCCTTACTTAACTCCTCTTCCGGTTCACCTAACTGTAATACATATGTGCGGATATTATGCTTACGCAGTCTATTAGCCGCTCTACTAGGCAAATCATTAAGCTGATCACCACTCTCCCGGTCGGTAATCAATAACACATAGTCCTCTCCTTCACGACTAATCAAATCAATACCTGTTTGAACTAAAGATTGAGCAATTGAAGAGTATTCAGTTCGGCTTAACTTATCTACTTGATCTATACTAGTTAATGAAGAGCCATTATTCATATTCAACACAAAGACCTGTTCTCCCTGCAAGCCTTGCTGATTAATCGGTCTTAAGCTAAGGTTAACACTTTCTGGAACAACATCTACTATATTATTTAAAATTTCTTGATTGCTTTTATCATTTTGCTCTTGGAAGTCTGCTGATACATCCCAAACTATCCCTAAATTATTAATTTCTTCACTTAATTGAATTTCTTCTTCCTGCTCAGTTATATGCTTTTCTGGTAAACCTGTAATTTCCGTAATAGCTATTAATAAAAAAACCACAATTATCAATAAAGTAATATTATGCTTAACTCTCATCTCCACCCTCCTTAAAGCTTATAAAAGCAGTCCCACAGTAATTTTATTCAGCAGAAATGAGATTATTCTTTAACTACAGATTAAACAATTATTAGCTTCTTAAATCTAAAATTTAAAACCCTCTAAAAATAATGTGCAAAAGTTCACAATCTATTTATAATGGTAACAAATAAGCATACAAAAGTCAAGAGTTATCTAAATAAAATATAATTCCCCTCCGAAGCTTATTAAATCAATTATTCAATAACACAAGTTCTATCCTTGCCTTCTTCCTTGGCCTTATATAGGGCCCGATCAGCTCTATTAATCAGTTCTTCTTGAGTTAAATCTTCTTCATGTGTTGCTGCTCCTACACTAATAGTAATCTGTAATTTTGCATCTTCCTTTTGAATAACCATTTCCCGAACAGACTTATTTATTCTCTCACCAAGCTTTTTAGCACCTGCTAATCCTGTTTCCGGTAGGATAATAGCAAACTCCTCTCCTCCATATCTAGCTACAATATCGATCCCCCTAGTAATCGATTTTAAATTATTAGCTAACTTTTTTAAAGCTTGATCCCCTAACTGATGACCGTAATTATCATTAAAGTTTTTAAAGTTATCTATATCTAATAAAAGTAAGGATAATTGCTGTTCATAGCGAATAGCTCTCTCGATTTCATCACTTAAAGCTTCTTGAAAATAACTATGATTATACAGCTGAGTTAATCCATCTCTAATAGCCATTTCCTCCATCTGATTATACATTCTAGCATTCTCTATAGCAATAGCAACTTGATTAGATAAAGTTATTAAAAAACGCTTATCCTCATCATTAAAACTATTAACCATGAAAGTATTAATAGCAGTAACAATCCCGATAACATCTTCTCTCACCTTAAGCGGCAAAGATATAATCGACTTCATATCTCTAAAACCTAACTTTTCTTTTAGTTCCGGCTCAATCTGATTGTATATAGTAGCTTCTTTACTCTTAACTATCTCAGTAAAAATGTTATTTTGGGCTTTTATATCTATATTACTAACTAACTCTTTAAATTTATCCGGTAGTCCACAGCTAGCCTTTAGCTTCAAATTCTGATCTTTCTTATCAACTAACATTACTGCGCAAGCCGAAACCCCCATAGTACCTATAATTACATCCACAGTTAATTCTAAAACCTGCTCTAGATCCAAAGTAGAATTAATTATCTTGCTTATCCTTTGTAAAGTAGATAGTTCAGCTACATTCCTTTGCATTTTTTCAAAAAGCTGATTATTTTTAATCAAAATAGAGCCTTGAATAGCAATAGGCTTAATTAATTGAAGCTCTACTTGCTTAAACTCTTTCCTCTTAGCTAAGAAAAGAAGACCATAAATTTCATCACCTTTAGTTAAGGGAGCAGCCAAAAGTTCATTATAACCGCTTTGTTGAACAAAAGGTAGCTCCGATTTCAATTTAGCTTCCTTAACTAGTACTGCTTGAAGTTCCTCAAACACAGACTCCAAAACTGTATCTTTAATATCATACCGATCAGGAACTAATTTTTTATTTAAGTTCTTTGCTACCCTAACAAAAAGTTTATTTTGATTGCTTTTTCTTACTGCACTTTTCTTCAGTTCATTCTCTTCTATAGTCATAATACCACCAGCATCAGCAAGTAATAGTTCACAACCTATATCTACTATAGACTCTAAAGTCTGATAAAGGTTAGTTACAGAATAAACTTCTTTAATCATTTTATAAAGAGTATTCAGTTTTTCAATTATTTCATTATCCTTTGCTTCCTTTTCTAAATCCATTTTATTCAACCTCTTTAAGATTAATATAATAATAAGCTCAAAAAATAAGTAACTAATAGAAGTACTAAATTCCTTCTTAAAAACTTTTCTTAGCTGGTCTGCTCTCTCCTCGGGGCAAGTTCTAAAACTAATCAACTACTTTCTATCCCCGAGGCTTCTAAGCAGACCTTTAAAATTATATCTTAGTTAGTATTTATTCTTCAGTATAAGCCAGGAGAATTATTTTTTCTCCTTTTCTATTACTCAAGGTTGTTTCCATTTTAGTCAATTTTTTTACTTCTTCATCATTTAACTGAGCAAACTGAACCTCTTCCTGCTCCACTTAATACCAACTCCTTTTAGTTAATTTAATATAGTTGGCATTAGTTTCTGTAAAACTAATAAATTATATACCCCCTAGTGTACTTTCTGGACTCAATAAGAATTTTCCTTTTTCAAAAACAACATTATAAATATTACTCCTGCCACAACGGTAAACCAGTAACTTTATCGGTCCCCCGTTCAAAAGCTTCCCCGATAAACTCTTCAATAATATATTCAGCAGCAAAAACAATAGTTCCAGCGGCTAAATGACCACCTCTTAGCTTTCCAGCTGAAGTACCTAGGGTAATGTGAGCATGAATAATAGCTTCGCCGTCTCGCAAAGATATATTTCCTACACAATTTACTATCTCCATCTCTTCCACCCAAGTCAAATCTCGATACTCCTTTTTTTGCTGATCATAAAAAGAAATAGTAGCCTTCTTAACTGCTCCAATCACATTTATGCGACCAGATTTAATATTTTTATCTTTTACTATTGCAGTTAATTCCTTTAATAAATCTGTTTCATAATCTAAACGACCCATATAAATATTACCTTGTTGGTATTTTTTTAACATAGCAATGCTAACCTCCTAATATTATATCAAAGTATCAAAATCCTCGGTTTAAATATAGTCTTCTAGAAAACATATAAATTTACCTGCTATTAATAATAAAGTTTTTTAATAATAATAACTAATTACTGATTATTTACTTTTACAGTCTGGACAGATTCCAAATATATTCAAACGATGTTCCAAAATAGTATAATCCGTTTTCCCACTAAGCTGCTTTTCAAAATTCTGCAAAGGACAGTCTAAAACAAGAACCTCTTCACAGTCTGCACATACCAAATGATGATGATGACCGTTATTTAACTCAAATTTATTCTCCTTTTGGTCAATCTGTAATAAATTTACTACCTGTTCCTGCTCAAAGTAGTTAAGATTACGATAGATAGTAGATAGTCTTAACTTAGAATTTTGGGACTGTAATCTAAGTAATATCTCTTGAGCAGAAAGGGGACGCTCACTAGCTAATAAAACCTTTAAAATAGCTGCTCTTTGTTTAGTCCATCTCAAACCTTTTTTCTTTAATTTTTGTTTCCAAATAGATAGCTTTTCATCCATATTAATCCCTCTTTTAAAACCTATTTAAATAATCATAAACTTTAACTTAAACTAATTTCTATTAAAATACAGAGCTAAATATAACTTTATTGTTAAATAACGATAGCTGCTTTAATGATTAAAACTTAAGTTAGCATTAATGTAGTTTTTTAGCCAAGAATAGATAATTACTGCCAATAGATAAATAACATTGCAGATAATTATCACTCCCCCCGAAGCTAAATCATAGTAAAATGAAATAAGCAAACCTGTGTTTACAGCTAACAAACTAAATAACAGACTATATAATATCACTTGCTTAAAGCTTTTAGCTATCTGTAAAGCAGTAGCCACTGGTAAAGTAATCAAGGAAGAAACCAAAAGCCCACCAATAATTCGCATTGACACAGAAACAGTAATTGAAACTAAAACCATAAAAGATGAGTTCAAAAATCCAATAGGCACCCCTACTAACTTAGCTTCTTCTTCATTGAAAGCTAAGAGAAAAAAAGCATAATAAAAGAAAAATACAAATCCTAATATCAAAATCCCCAAAGGAATTACTAAAAATATATCTCGACTAGTAACTAAAGAAATACTTCCAAAGAGATAACTAAAAATACCCGAAGTATTTCCAGCTAGACTGATCAAGACAGTAGCTACTCCTAAACCAGCAGCTAAAATAATTGCTAAGGATAATTCAGCATAATCATTATATCTTTTTCGTAAGGATTCAATCCCCAAGGCTGCTAATATTGAGATTACTAAAGCTGTATAAACGGGATAAATACCTAATAACATACCTAGAGCTACTCCAGCGAGAGCAATGTGAGATAAAGTATGCCCAATTAACGATAATCTTTTTAAAACTAAAAAAACTCCAATCAGCGGACAGATAATAGCTATAATATTGCCTGCTATAAAGGCTCGCTGCATAAAAGAGTAAGCAAATATCTCCAAGCTCATTCTGCATCCACCGCCTGCGGTTGATTTTTTAAAGGGCCCTCCCTAGCTTTTAAAGCAAACTTATAACTAATATTCTCCAAGTGCTTATTTTTAGTTAAAAGCACTCGTTGATCCTTAAAATAGAATATTTTATTTACTACTCCAGCTATCTGCTCAATATTATGAGAAATCAAGATAATAGTTATTCCCAAATCACGATTCAAACGAGAAATTAGTCTATAAAAAGCAAGCTGTGATTGAGAATCCACTCCTGTTAAGGGTTCATCTAAAATTATAATCTCCGGCTCTGTAACTAAAGCTCGAGCAATAAAGACTCTCTGTTGTTGCCCTCCAGAAAGTTCCCCCAGCAAAGTTTTCTTTTGAGCCGAAATCCCCACTAACTCCAATGTTTGACTCACTTTAGCTTTTAATTCAGAAGTTAAAAACTTAGGCCAACCCATCTCCTGGTAGAGATTAGCTCCTACTACTTCTTCCACAGTAGCTGGAAAGCTGAAGTTAAAGTCTTTTTTCTGAGAAATATAGCCTATTTTCGTCCAATCCTTAATTGAAGACACTGATTTATTAAAAATTTTTATTTCACCACTTTGAACTTTTAATATATTAACTATCAACTTAGCTAAGGTACTCTTGCCAGAGCCATTAGGGCCAATAAAGGCGACAAAGTCGCCTTTATCAATCTCTAAATTTACTCCTGTTAAAACAGTATGTTTATTATAGCTAAAACACAGATCTTTGATTTTCACTATTGCTTTCAAGTTAATTCACCAACGCCTTCTTTAAAGCATCTAAATTGCTTTTCATTATTGATAAATAGTCTTCGCCAGCTTCTTGCTCTGCCTCAGTTAATCCTTCAATAGGATTTAAAGTTAGTACCTCTAACTCAACTTCTTGAGCTAAAACTTCAGCTGTTTTAGGATTAGCTAAAGTTTCTAAAAAGATATACTCCAAATCTTTTGCTTTTACCTTTTCGGATAACTTAGCTAAGCCACCAGTACTGGGTTCTTGATGTGAAGAGACTCCAGCTACAGCTAACTCTTCTAAGCCATATCTATCTGCTAAATAAGCAAAGGCAGAATGAGAAACCAATATATGGTCCTGTTCTCGTTCCCCCAAAGCTTCTTGGTACTTTTGATCTAGCTCTGCCAACTGCTCAGCAAAGTTTTGATAATTTCTTTGATAGTACTCTTCATTTTCAGCATCTACTTCTACAAACTTATCTAAAACCAAGCGACCTATTTCTTTCATATTTACTGGATTCAACCAAATATGAGGATCGTAATCTCCATGGTGGTGATGATCTATTTCATTATGAGCTTTGCTATGTTCACTCTTTTTAGCTCCGTGCTCTGAATGATCACAATGGTGAGAGTCTTTTTCAAACTCTAATAAGTCTATCACCTCGCTTACTTTAACAGCCTCTACTCCCATCTTTTCAATATTATCACTAACTCTTTTAGCCCAGGGTTCCAAGCCTAAACCATTATAAAAAAATAAATCTGCATTTTCCAACTCGGCTATCTGTTGAGGTGATATTTCATAAGTATGTACTTCATCTCCTATGGGAACTATAGACTGAGAATTGACTAACTCTCCCCCAATTTCTTCACTAACATAATGTAAAGGATAAAAACTACTATAAACTTGTAAAACTTCCTCTGCTTCATCCAACTGCACAGCCTCTTCCTGTTGTCCACAGCCTAATAAAGCTATACTGAACAATAGTAGTAGGCTGATTAAAAAAAGCTTTTTCATCCTTCCAGGCCTCCTTTTGCAAATCGTTTGCATCTATCAATTAATTATATGAAACAAAAGAAAATTTAGAAGTTCAAATAATAAAAAAGCTACTTTCCGATGAAAGTAGCTTTTTTATCAGCTTAATAGCTTATTAAATTAGGTAAAGTAACACAACCGGTAGAGCTAGCAATTACATTTTGCTGTCCAGCTCTAGTATAGATTCCTTGAAAGGAAAAATCGTAGATAAAAAGACCTAAAATATACTTATAACTCTGCAGTTCTAAACTCTTTCCATCTAAAACAGCTAGTTCTAGCTCCGGCAAAGGACAAAACTCCTGTACTAAGTAATCATCAAAGTCTATCTCATCTATTATCTTCCTCCATTCTGCTTTTCTTAAGTCAGCTCCTATGTAGACTCCTTCTGCTCCATAGAGATCTAGAGGTTTCAGCACTAGCTCCTCTTGTCTATTCAACAACTGCTTTCGGGTAACTCTTTTATCGCTTAAAAGCTCCGTTTTTGGAACATGCTGCTCAATAAACTCTCTATCAGCCGCACTCAAGAAATCGGTCTTTTGCCGATCGTGCAGTAGCGCAAATAAAACTTTATTATGAATAATATGTGATCTAAAGGAGCCCACTAAACAGACTGCCTGCTGGCGATAGGCAGCTAATAGATCATCAAGTTCTGAGTAGCGCTCCATTAAATCTGGAGTTACGGCCCGTCGATAGATTAAGTCTATCTTTAAATCCTGATAATATAAAGCATCATTACGATACTCCAGTTCTCTAGGATCAACAATCACACTTTGATAACCAGCTTCCCTTAATGCTTGTTGAAAATATTTAAATTCACTGACCATTCCTAAATTATCAAAGTCCATAATAGCTATATTAGGTTGAGTATTATGAGGATCAAACTCACTATAGGCTTTGAGTAAGGTATCTATCCAGCTCTGGATTAGCTCATTATAAGCAAAACTATAGCCAAATTCTTCATTTAAGTCTTCAACGGCTGCTGACTGCAAGAACAGTTTTTCTAGCACATTGCTTTTTACCATTCCTGAAGAACCATCGGTATTTAGCTCACATAGCTTAAAATCATCGAGCCCGTAATAAAAGATATCAGCCCTCAGCATAGGCGCTAAAGCAGAATAACCCGGATCAACTAAAATTAGCTCCTCTAGCTGCGGGCTAAAAGCAAAATAAGATCTAAACTCCGGCTTCTCTAAATATCGCTCAATAACCTTAACTAAGATGCTACTCAGTCTAGAGCCTAACTCAGTAAACTGTTTTATCTCAGCTGAACTGAAGAAAAAGGGTTGATAAAGAATAGGAATTACCTGACCTTGATAATAGATTTCTTGCTCCTCTAAATCCTGATAAATTTTAGTTAAATCTTCAGCGTATAAGCTAGGCTTAGTAGCTAATAAGCGCTGATACTGCTGATTAAGCTTTGCTAACACTTATCTACTAACCCCCTTTTAAAGTTTCCGATTTAAAGTTAACCATTCTAGGGCCCGCTTTTTGTCGTTACCTGCTTCTAAACTTTCCCTAGTCACAGCTACTGGATTTTGACCTGAAGTTATTAATTCTTTAAAATCAGCTAAGTATTCAAGTTCCTCTGCTGATAGTCCGCGAGCAGAAATTTCAAAAAGCTTTCTTCCTAATTCCAAAAATGTCTGACCTCTTAATTCAGCCTCTAAACCCTCTTTAATAATATCAGCCCTAACCTGTTCTGCTTCTGCATAAGACCAGTCCTTAACTAATTCATAAACTTCCTGCAAATTTTCTTCATCATAAAGCAAACCCTTCCAAAAAGCTACTATTCCCCAAAGTAACTCTGGCGGCAAAGTATCCATCATTCTCAACTCAATAAAGTTTTTAGCTCTAACTTCCGGAAAAAACATAGTCAATACGTGTTCTAAATTAGCCGACGACATCCCCTCATTTGCAAAAATCTCTCTACAAGTCTGCTCTCCAGTAAACTTAAATTCATTTCCTTCATTTAACAAAATAGGTCGACGTTTTAAAATATATTCAGCATACTTTTGATAGCCAAAATGATCACTAAAAGCTTCCTCAACCACTCCACATCGCTCATCATCACAGTTAGACCAGATCAAGGTTCGAGCAGCATGCTGCTCATACCTCTGCCCCACAAAAAAGGGTGAATTATCGCTTAAAACTGAAATTATTGGTGATAATGAGTTAGCTATCTTAAACTTTTTAATAAAATCAGCTTCACTTCTATAATCTATAGCAACTTGCAGGGCCGCCGAAGCTTTCATCATGTGATGAGCATACTTACCACGCTTAGCTAAATAACGGGACATAATCCTATATCTTGCTTTCGGAGTCCATTCAATCTCCTCCAGCTTACTTTCTACTTGACAGCCTGTAGTCAATAATAACTGATCATTTGCATTCAAAATTGGGATTATATCCGCTAAAAAAGAACGATATATATTAGCTAAATCACTAATCTGCTGCTGTGGATTAATGCTAACCTCCAACTGCCCTCCAGGTTCCAAAGTAATTATCTTTTCTTCTTTGCTTAACTGGACTAAAAAATCTCCTTCATTCTGGCCCTGCCAACCTTGCTCCAACAGCCTCTGCAAAATAGCTGCTATTCCTTCACTTTCTGAATAGTTAACTGCCTGTAAGTCTGTAGCCCAAACAATAAAGTGTTCAACCTCTACTCCAATAGCTTCTTCAGCCCTATTCTTTTCGCTACTTTTAAAATAATCCACAAAGCTTTGTAGCTGTTTTCTATACTCCACAATCTCCACCTCACTTAAATTATCATCTCCAAAACCTGAGGCAAAATACTGATTTCTAACTCTTCACCAGTTAACACCTCTCCGTCAACCTGAAATCTATCGCTGTTCAATACTCTTATCTGAGCTGCTTTAATCTTTCTCATTGTTACCTCCGCCAAATCCTCATGTTGAGTAGCCAAAAACTTAGGAAACTTAGCTATTAGCTCTGGAGTAGACATCTCCTCAATCAAACACAGATCCAATAAACCATCATTAATACTATAGTCAGGAATTAAATCTAGGGCCCTACTATACACCTTGCCATTACCAATCACCATCATTAAAAAAGCACCTTCAATCAGCTCACCGCTATCCAATCTAATCTCTAACTCCACACTCTCATAATCGGATAAAGCCTGCACTGCAGCCAACATATAAACTATGCTGCCCGTCATATTATCAAAGCCCTGGTTAGCATTATAGACGGTCTGTGAGTTTAAGCCAATCCCTAAAGAGTTAAGAAAGTAACGATCATTAACCTTAGCTACATCGAGTTTAATTACTTTCTCAGCCTTGATAATTCTTTGGCAGGCTCCCTCTGCCTCCAAAGGAATATCCAAAGCTCGAGCCAAGTTATTACCAGTTCCTACTGGAATTAAAGCTAATCGAGGATAAGGAGACTCAGCAGCCAAAATTCCAGTTACTACTTCATTTAAAGTCCCATCTCCCCCACCAGCAACTACCAGAGAATAATCAGCTTCCACTGCTTCTTTAGCCAATTCTATAGCCTCTCCAGCAGCAGAAGTAAGTTCAATATCAAAGTCCAGTCCTGCTTCTGCAAACTGCTGCTCTATTGTTTTTAAAGAAGATCTTCCTCTACCGCGTCCAGAACAAGGATTAATTATAATTTTTATAGCCATAACCTTCACCTCAATTTAGATAATAATTTAAAAGAAAGACGATTTATTAAAGGTATTTAAACTAAAGTCTAGAATAATTTATACGAGCCAATTAAGAATGTGAAAGGTGGGAATTTAAAATTATGTTAAGTATATTTACAGGGTTACTCAAAAAAATAAACTTTAAACACGAATTTATAAACTTACTCTCCTTTTTTATAGGTATCTTCTCTACCTCAATTATGATTACTTATATTATCAGCAATAAATATCAACTAGCTATCCTGACTGGTATTATAGCCTGGCTAGCTTTCTCCCTCCTCTTTAAACGTTACGAAAGAATGGTTTATAGAAATATAACCTTAAAGCTGCTAACAGATTACGACCAAGAAAAAGTAGAAAGCCTATTAAAAACAATACATAAGCAAAAGCAATAGTATATTTTAAGAAAGCCTATATATTAAAAGCCACCAGAAGTACAGTTGCTGGTGGCAAATAGCTACTACTGCATCAATAGATTAATAAGTGGAGTAATTAAACCCATTATCATTCCTAAAGCAGCTCCAAACCAAGTAATAGCTTTTAACTCCGTCTCAATTACATTTAATATTAAAGCTTCAACTTCTAAGATATCAAAAGAATTAACCTTTCTTTTCACCATTTCCTTAAAGTTTAAAGTACTTAACACCTTCCCTAGATGATTCTTAACTGTATAAGTTAAAGCAGCTAAAATTCCTGTTTCCAACTGCTCAATAGTCTCTAAATCTAACTTTTTGAAATAGGTAGTTACTGGCTTACTACCGAGCTGATCAAGCTGTTCGCTACTCCACAACTCCAAAGCTTCCCATAAAGACTCTTTGCTCAACAGTTTATTTAACACAGCCTCCAATTTATCTTTATAAGCTTGCCGCTGCTGGGTAGTTAATTCCTGTAACTGAGCTATTTTTTCTAAGGCTACTCCTTCTAAAAGGCTTAATAGCTGCTCAGATACCTCTACCGAAGCCAGATTAGCTATTAAAAATTCACTAATCTCAGCTACAGCTTCTTCATCTAACTTAGCTGCTATAGTAGCAACTTCAGTTTCCAGTATAGAGTCCAAAAATTGATTTACCTGCTCTACAATTTCTTCTTGATTGGCCGGTTCTCTTAAAAACTTAACCATCTTTTCCATCAATTGATCGATAATCTTATCCTTATCTATAAAACCGCTTATCATCTGCATTAGCGAATTATTTTCCAAAAATTCTTCTAGCTTTTGATTAATCCGTTCTCTAGTTTGCGGCGAGCCTAAGAAATTAATTAGCTCTTCTACTAACTGCGGGCCCTGCTCAGCCAACCAGTCTTTAATAGCTACTTGCAGTCCCTGCGGTAACAGTTCTGCTAAGGTCTGCTCACTATTCTCCAGCTTATTTACTTGTTCTTGAATTAGCTTAGCTAACTCTTCCTGGCTAGCCTCCCCGTCTAAAGAAGCAGCGATCGCCTCTGCTAATTCAGATCTTAACTGCTGATAGTCTGAACTATTAAAGTAAGCTGCTAAATCCTCAACTTCCAATTTATCTACTTGCTTATCTAATAGTTCTACTATTTTATCTTCCTTAAGTAAAGATTTAATTCCTTTAAAAAATACTTTTTTTATCTTTTTAGCTAAAGTTTCTCTCTGCTGACGATCAGCAATAACTTTCTCCATAATTTCCGCTAAGCTTCGCTCTTCTTGTTTTAAGCTCCTAATTCGCTCTTGAATAAACTCCTTTAACTTAGACCTCATATTCTCGCTCTGTAATATATTATGAAAGGCATCAGCAGTTAATAGCTGTCTACCTACCATATCACCAATACTTTCGGCTAACTTACCACGTCGACGAGGAATTACTCCGGGAGTAAAAGGAAGCTTTAAACCAAATATTCGCTTTTCTGTCAAAGGCCTAAATAACATCTTAATAGCTACCCAGTTAGTAAAGTAACCGATTACTGAACCTACCATTGGACTAACTACAAAAATCATTAAGTTCATTGCTGTCCCTCCTGCTATTTTCTATTCTGATTATTGATTTTGTAACTACTCAGGTATATCTTTGATTAGCTTATTGAAACTAAATTAATGAATTGTTTCGTTAAATTAATAATTAACAACTAAGTTCAAAGTCAAGAGCAATTTGACACAGCGCCCTGGAGGATAAAATAATTAATTTCCTAATTTTTTATGATTTAGTCAGATTTTAGTCATTACTTAGTCAGCACCCCAAGGGCATTTCCTACGGGGCATGTCAAAATAGGTTTTGACCTTTATCATTTGCTCTAAAACAATCTATCTATAAAAGAACAAATCAACTAGAAAAATGTGTATTAAGTTGACGCGTATGACCTATATATACTTTTCTACATCTTAACTATTTTCCCTGTTTATCCAAACAGTTTTCTTATTTATTATGATTAACATGTCCTGCATTCTTTAAAAATAAAATAACTAAGCTCTCTGAAATTTAATCAAAGAGCTTAGTTAATTAATCCTCTATTTAATTATTAGCTACCTGCTCCATAAATTCCTTTAATTTATTCTCAATTTTAGGATCTAAGGGAGGGGCTTCAAAGTCAGCTAAAACTTCTTTCCACTTTTGATTAGCTCTTTCTACTGTAGAATCTATTTCTGAGCTCCCATCAAAGCCAGCTCGTTGACTGAGTATAGGCTCTCTAAAATCTCGCATATGCTCTAAAGTATGGGCGTGGGATAAGTAATGACCACCAGGGCCCACCTCCTGAATTACTTCCTTGGCTACTGTCTCTTCACTTACTTCAACTCCGGCCTGATAGTTATTAATCATTCCCAAAATCTCATCATCAATTATAAATTTCTCATAAGACATAGTCATATAGTTCTCCAATAAACCTGCTGAATGAAGAATAAAGTTCAAACCGTGGTTGATGGAGGAAATAAAGGTCATCATCGATTCATAACCAGCCTGAGTATCAGCTAGCAAGGAATCAGTAATTGAACCACCTGCTCTACAAGGAAGACCGTAATAACGAGCTAGTTGAGCCGTAGAACCTACGAACTTAGCATACTCGGGACTACCAATAGCTAAGTTAGCCGTCTTCATATCGGTAATAGTAGTAGCCGAACCGTAAACTACCGGAGTACCAGGATTAATCATTTGCGCCAATACTACCCCCGTTAACACCTCTACGTTCTGCAAAGTTAAAGTTCCAGCAATGGACATCGGCCCTGTAGAGCCAGCCATAATTAAAGAAGCAATTACCGCTGCCTGATTATACTCTGCATGAGTTATTAAGGCATCCAACATGCGGTGATCATATTTGAGAGGACTAGTGGTATTGATTAAAGAAATCACTATTGCTCTATCGTCAATAATATCCTCTTCACCAAAAAGAAGACTAGCCATCTGAAAAGCTTCCTTAGCCTTTTTACTACCTAAAGCGCTACCCATTAAACACTTATCGCTATATTTAGCAGCAACATAAAGCATCTTCACGTGACGCAGCTGATCAGCAATATCGGTAGGTTCTACAATTACTCCACCTAAAACATCGATATTCTCAC
The DNA here is from genome assembly GCF_023227765.1 of Fuchsiella alkaliacetigena. Classification (GTDB taxonomy): domain Bacteria; phylum Bacillota; class Halanaerobiia; order Halobacteroidales; family Acetohalobiaceae; genus Fuchsiella; species Fuchsiella alkaliacetigena. Next base: position 58,497 of record NZ_JALKBZ010000003.1, on the reverse strand, counting down.
TGGCAGCAGCTAACTTAGTAAAGTTCTGATAGTCTTCAAAGGTAGAATCTCGCCTTCCTTCGTCTAAATCAGTTACATAAGGAGCTCCGTAGCCGGGAGCTAAGACTGAATTATCGCCGCCAATAGTTACATTATTATCTGGATTCCTAGCGTGAAGAGTAAAAGAACTAGGAGCCTTGGCTAAATATTCTTCAAGTAGTTCTTCGCTTAAATAAACTCTAGTATCTTCCACGCGGGCCCCATTTTCTGCAAAAATCTCCCGTGCTTTTTCATGTAAAACTTCTATTCCAGTCTCTGTTAACAGCTCTATAGATGCTTGATGGATCATCTCTAAGTCTTCAGCACTGAGAATATCTTTAATAAAGATCTTTCGTTCTATCATTTTTGAACCCCCTTTAAAATATAGTCTGAAATTAACTTCCCTTCCAGGAAAACTATATAACCTAGAAGGGAAGTTACACAAATTATTAATCTAAATCTATAGTACCAATAAACTCTCCTTGTTCATGCAAAATATAATCTTCATTAAGCGCCTTTAGAATACCGGCTACAGTTAAAATCATCAACAACATAAAGGGGAAGGCTCCCGCAATAGCTGCAGTCTGTAAAGCACTAAGCCCGCCAGCTAATATTAAAATAGCAGCAACTAAACCTTCAAATATTCCCCAGGTAATCTTAACTCCATTGGAAGGCTCCAGTTCACCTTTAGAAGTCAGCATCCCCATCACAAAGGTACCTGAGTCAGCAGAGGTGATAAAGAAGGTTCCAATCAGAATCGTAGCTAATACACTCATCAGTGTCCCCAGCGGAAACTCAGCTAGAGTAACAAAGAAAGCTACTGCTTCATCGGCCATCACCGGGTCCACAATACCTCCCTGCCCAAACTGCTCTAACCAGATAGCTGAACCACCCATAGTTCCTATCCAGATTATTCCTATAATTGAAGGTACAATCAATACTCCAATTACAAACTCTCTAATGGTACGCCCTCTGGAAATTCGGGCAATAAAACCACCTACAAAAGGAGTCCAAGAAATCCACCAAGCCCAGTAGAAGATAGTCCACCAACCCGGCCAATCACTCTGTTCAACAGCACTAGTGATGAAAGTTAATTCAAAGAAGTTTTGCAGATAGCTCCCTAAAGCATCCATTATAAAGTTCAGGATAAAGACTGTTGGCCCTAAGATGAGCATTAAAACAAGTAAAATACCGCCGATAGTAATATTGATATTACTTAAGTACTTAATCCCTTTATCGATACCTGTCACAGCAGAAAGTATAAAGAGTACAGTAATTATTAAGACAATAACTGTAGCTATAGTATTATTAACGGGTAAGCCTATCAATTCACCCAAGCCACTGTTAATCTGTTGAGCACCTAAGCCTAATGAAGTAGCGATTCCAAATAAAGTAGCAAATACAGCTAAAATATTAAATACCTTCCCCGGAGCTCCTCTTACTCCTTCTTTACCTAAGAGAGGATAAAGAGTAGAGCTAGGCAGTTGAGGCATGCCCCGCCTAAACCCAAAGTAAGCTAAAACCAAACCAAAGAAAGCATATAGGGCCCAAGGATGAAGCGCCCAGTGAAAGAAAGAAGTACTTCCAGCCATTACAGCAGCTTCAGCAGTCTCACCCTCCAATCCTCCTAACGGCGGCGGAGTAACGTAATGCATAATCGGTTCAGCAACTCCCCAAAATACAAGCCCAATTCCCATTCCGGCACTGAATAACATAGCTATCCAAGAACGAGTACTAAACTCAGGCTCTTCTCCTGGCTTTCCTAATCTAATACTTCCCAACCTACTAAAACCTATGATAACTGTAATCAACAATACTGCCGCTACGAAAAGAATATACAGCCAACCAAAGCTTCCCACTAGAAAATTAAAAACTGAGTCTATTATTCCTGAAAAATGATCCGTAGCCATAGCTCCCCAAATAACCAAAATAGCTGAAATGATCACTGAAATCCAAAATATCGGTGGGTCAATACTCTTTAAACCTGTACCCCTATTCATTTCATTCTCTACTTTTTTTTCAGTATCCGGCATTTTTACCACTCCCCTTTAATTTTTAATCATTATCTAAACATCCAAGTGACCACTCTTAGCTGCCTTAATATAGTTAGCACAGTACTGATCATTAGCTAAGAGAGTATCGGCAGCTGTAGCCAAAGCCATAATTCTTTCATCTAAAGGATCTAAAATAGCACTATCCATTCCTCTACTCATAGCCAACAGCATAAAAGCCTGATTTAATAAAGGTCTTTCCGGTAAACCGTGAGATATATTACTCAAACCACAGGTAATATGGACCCCTGGATACTCAGTAACAATCTCCTGAATAGCATTTAAAATCTGAATCCCCATCTTTTCATCGGTACCGATAGGCTGAATAATAGGATCTACATAGATGTCATCAATATCAATTCCGTCGGCAGTGAGATCCTCGATTAGTTGAGCCGCTACTCTAATTCTATCCTCAGCATCTTTAGGCATTCCCCCATCATCCATCACCAAAGCCACCACTTCAGCATCGTATTCCTGTAATAAAGGCAAGGTCTCTTGATATCTTTCTTCCTCAGCAGTAATAGAGTTTACTAAAGCCTTTCCTTGGTGAGTCTCTAAACCTACTCTAATCACCTCCGGGTCAGGACTATCTATACACAGTGGCACCTCTACCACTTCCTGAACCGTCTCTACCAACCACTCCATTGCCTCTGCCTCTTCTCTAATCAAAGTTCCACAGTTAACATCGATAAAGTCAGCTCCAGCCTTTTCCTGTTCTTGAGCCAAATTCTGAATAAACTCTACATCTCTTTCCTTAACCGCCGGCTCCACCTCCTCTCGACTGGTATTAATTAATTCACCAATAATAATCATTTTAAATCCCTCCCCAAATTGAGTTAAAACAAGTCTCAAATTTTCGTTTAATTTAGAGCCGGTCTACCCATAGCTACTATTTCTACTCTACTTTCCAAATACATATCTTCTTTTCCCTGCCCAGCTGAGAGACTACTATATACATCTTCGTGTTCTACAGATACTTCTAAATCAACTGCTCCTGATCTGCGAGCTTTAGTTTTAACATATTCAACTCCCTTTTTTTCAGCATAACTAACAGCTTCTTCTAAATGAGCAAAGTTTTCTTTAATCCAAGGAGCATGGAGTAGATAACCGCTTCTTTGCCCAGGTTTAATCAGTATTTTAACCCTTTCCACTATTTGACCGGTTATAGTTCCTACCGCATTAGCTACTGCAGCGTGAGGGGGAATTTCTAAATCGGTATTCAACCTCTGAGCTACTGTAGGAAAATAAGCTTTAACTGGAGCTCCAATAGCAACTATAGGTAGTTCCAGTTCCACAAAAAAGTTTATTAATTCTTTCTCTGTCGAAGCAGGCTTCTTTAAAATTTCTGTCAATAAGAATTCTACTTCTGAGTCAGTAACAGATTCTAATTCTATCCCTTGGGCCGATAATAGACTTTGCAAGATTACTAAAGCTAATCTATAATAAATCCTTTCCTGTACCTCGTTAATAAACTCTTTGTTTTCACTCCTATGACGCTGGGCAGCTATTTCCACTCCTAATTCGGCCATCTCACATTGCCAACACTCCATTTCCCCTAAGAAATGAAGTATATCGCTCGGAGTGAGACCGGCTCGATGAACAGCAGCCACATTTACTAAGCGCTCCCAAGGTAATAAGTTAGGATCTTTATCTAAAATTTGACCTAGTCGATAAAGAGTGTGCGGCTGTTCCTTTATCACCTTCAAAATCTCTTTTTCGGTTCTAGTTAAGTCAACTCGATAGGACTCTTTGATAAAAAAGAGAATATCGCTAGGTTGAGAGTTAACTGGAAAATACTCAGCTTGCTTAACCTCTCTTAACTCTGCCAGTAAATGACTATACTTATCGCCAGCCCAACTTAAGGGAAATACTCGCTGAGGCCCTATTTCCAAAGCACCTTTTTTCGAAACCTGTATCCGACTATCACCGCCGATACCAATAGTCTCCATATCTATAGCCTGAACTCTTGTCAACCAACCCCCAACTTTAGCTCCTGCTTCATTAAGACTAGGGCTACCCTGCTTTAATAAGGCTACATCGGTAGTAGTTCCTCCCATATCTACCACTACTGCATCTTCCAAATCAGTCAAATAGGTAGCTCCTACTAAACTGGAAGCGGGCCCGGAAAGTATAGTTTCAATCGGTTTCTCTAAAGCTACCTCTTTACTAACTAAACTGCCATCTCCTTTGACAATCATTAAAGGAGCAGTTATCCCCCGAGCCGCCATGCTCTCTTCAACTGCCTCCACCAGCTCAGCAATAATCGGTATTAAACGAGCATTTAACACAGCTGTTGCTGTTCGTTCATAGACTCCTAAAGAAGAGGTTAACTCATGAGCACATACTACAGGATAATCGCTTAATTCCTTAATTATCTCCTTAACTCTCTCTTCATGTTCCGGATTACGAACACTGAGATAACCAGAAACGGCAAAGGCATCTACTTTTTCCACTAATTGGGCCACTATTTCTTTAACTTCTGAGCAGTCTAACTCTTCTTTAATGCTACCTTTAATATCGTGACCACCCTTAATCTCAGCTATATGCTCCGTAGGTAACTCTTCTTCAGCTTCAAAACCAATCAAGATTAATCCTACTTCACAGCCTTGACCTTCAACTATAGCATTAGTAGCTAAAGTTGTAGATAAAGAAACCAGCTTAATCTGCTGATAGTCTACCTCTGCTAAATTATCAATACATTCTTTAATTCCCAAGGAAAGGTCCTGTCGAGTAGTAAATGCTTTAGCCTTGCTTAATAATCTTCCTTCATCTATATCGATTACTACTCCATCAGTATAGGTTCCTCCGGTATCGATTCCCAAAGCAGTCTGCATAGAAATCCTCCCAACTTCAATCCAAGGCTCTCTAACTTTAGCCAGTATCTATAAGTTATCCTCTGCTCGCTTGACAATTGCAGCTATCTTCTCCTCTACCTCAGCCGGCAAAGGCTCAGGTTCATAGTTTTCTAAAATATCAATTACCTTGTCGTTAGCTCGTTCAGTTAAGGTTTTTTCTCCGTTCTTTACCCATTCTCCATACCTAGTTCGTCTGAATAAATCAGGATACCAAGTTTCCTTTTTAAAGTTATCCATAGTATGCTGATGAGCTAAGAAGTGACCTCCGGGCCCGACTTCATCGATCACATCCAAAGCCAAAGTTTCCTCAGTAACTTCAATTCCCTTCACGACTCGCCTAGCCATACCGATTAGATCATCGCTGATTACTAAGTTTTCTAAAGAACTAGCATTGCCGTGCTCAATATAACCTACATCGTGGTTTAAATTAGCTCCTGACTGCGCCGTAATCAGTATCGACAGTGCATCCTCAATAGCAGCTTGCTCATCCACCACCTTTGAATCGGTACAGCCACAAGTACCAAACATAGGAATTTCCAAATAATGAGCCATATCTGCCAAAGCAGCCTGCATTAAGTTAAACTCCGGTGCTCCATAGGAAAAGATAGTAGTCTCCATATCCATAATGGTAAAGACTCCGCCCATGATAAAGGGATTACCTTCGTTAACCTGCTGGTTAAGCACTAAACCGCTTAAGCTCTCCGCTAAACCAGTAGCCATAGCTCCCGCTAAAGTAGCCGGCACTGTTCCGCCCGCCATAATGCAGGGAGTATAAACCACCGGTAAGGACTTCTGACCGGCTAAGACTAACTTAGTAGCAGCATCGTTATCGTGCTGCAAAGGTGAAATAGGTTCTGCATAAAGAGTCATAAAGGGCTTTTGTCTTAATTCGTCCTCTCCTCCGGCTACTGCCTCACACATCTCAATAATATCGGCATAACCATCGACATCGGTAGCAGTAGTTACAATCGGTTTAGAGGAGTTTAAGATCTGGGCCTGGAACTGATGTCGGTCATAAATAGGCTGCGGTACATCCTGCACAATTCCCAAAGACATCACAAAGTCCAGATTAGCTAAGGCATCGATCACCTTAGTAGCCATAGCTACCGTTTCTTTGCTAGCCTTCTTCCGTTCTTGAGTATAAGGATCGATAAAGAAAGGAGTATCAGAACCAGTACCGAAGTAAGCATTATTCCCTTCCAATCTCAAAGCCGGCTGCTTAGACCTACTATTATATAAGGTTACTCGGGACGGAACAGTTCTTAAGGCCTTCTCTACCAACTTAGTAGGAATCCTAACTCGATTTCCATCTACATAACAACCAGCATCCTCCATAATCTCCAACGCTTCCTGATAGTGATAGACTACGCCCGTCTGCTCTAAAACCTGCATTGCTGCCGATAAGATCTCCTGACACTGCTCATCGCTCAGCACCTCTAAGACAGTTGAGGCATTAGCCTTTAAGTTACTATTTATCATAAACTAATCTCTCCTTTCCAAAGATATCCACCATCACTGTCAGCTAAATATATAATCAACTCCTCCTTACTTCTTAGTCCGCTGCCTTTCTCTTTCTTCAGCTCGAGCAACTATTCTATCCAACTCCTTAAGCACAGCATCGTCCAAAGGCTCAGGCTCATGTTCAGCTAAAATACGTTGGGTCTTTTCTATAATCCGCTCTCCCATAGTAGTAGCTCCAGCAGCCTGCCAACCGCTATAGCGTTGACGATTTATTAAATCGGGGAACCAAGTTTCATTTTTAAAATGCTTACTGGTATGTTCTTGGCCTAAGAAATGCCCACCCGGGCCCACCTGATCTATTACTTCAATAGCTAGATGCTCAGCATCAACCTTAATTCCTTCCATAAATCTCTTCACCATGCCGATAATCTCATCACCCATTACCAGCTGATAAAGAGAACCAGTAGAACCATACTCAGTATAACCCACATCGTGAACTACATTAGCTCCAGCTTGAGCAGCAATCAGAATACTCATAGCTGCTTCCCCGGCTGCCTGCCCATCTAAAGTACAGGAATCGGTACAGCCAGCAGTACCAAAGACCGGAATCTCCATATAGCTAGCTACTTCAGCAATCCCAGCCTGCAAAGCTAAAAACTCCGGTGAACCATAGGAGAAGACCGTAGTATTCATATCCATAATGGTATAAACTCCACCCATAATAAAGGGATTGCCTTTATTCAAATGCTGATTAGCTACTAAGCCGACTAAACTATCGGCTACTCCCAAAGCCAAAGTAGCAGCCAAGGTAGCCGGCGCAGTTCCACCGGACATTACACAGGGAGTATAGATAATAGGTAGCTTATGCTTGCCAGCATAGGTAGCCTTAGCAATTGCCTCTTCCGAATGAACCAAAGGCGGCGTCGGTTCCGAATAAAGAGCTATAAAAGGTCTTTTCTGTAGCTCCTCCATTCCTCCAGCTACTACTGCTGCCATCTCTATAATATCCTCGTACTGATCTATATCAAAGCCCCAGTGAAAGATCGGTTTAGTAGTATTGCGCACCATAGCGTCGAAAGAATGGATATCGGAAATTCCAGTCTGTACATCTTTAGGCGTGCCTAAGTCCATTACGTAATCGATATTAGGTAAGTAATCACAGGTCTTAGCTACATCTACCTTATCCTCTTTTTTAGGATCACGTCTTTCTCCAGTATGAGGGTCTATATAGTAGTTGTTAGTGGGCCCGGGCCCGAAATAAACCTTATCTCCTTCCGCAATTATCTTTCGCTCGCCATTCCGATCGCAAAAAACAACTCTTGAAGGTGCAGAATTAACTGCTGCTTGAGTAACTCCCGAAGGAATCCTAACTCTATTATCCTCAACCCAACAGCCTGCATCTGCCAAAACCTCTAAAGTCTCTTCATCGTGAACCACAGCTCCCGTTCTTTCAAGAATCTCCAAGGCTGCTAAGTAAATTCTTTCTCTTTCATTTTCACTTAACATCGAAAAGTTGACACTCTGATTTGCCATATAATTAGCTCTTACCATCTCTTCCATAAGCTAATCTCCCCTTTCTACAAATATCTAGCTAAGCAATGATCAATTAATTAATCAATTAACTCTAAAACCTTATCCTTAGCAGAAGCTGCATCAGGTGCCCAAGCATCAGCACCAATCTCTTCCCCAAAATCAGGAGTTACCGGTGCTCCGCCAATTATCACCTTCAATGAGTCACGTAAGCCTTCTTCCTCCAACAGCTCTATAGTATTCTGCATCTCCAGCATAGTAGTAGTCAATAAAGCACTCATCCCTAATACATCCGGCTGATGCTCCTTAACTGCTTCTACAAACTCCGCTGGGTCTACATCGATCCCTAAGTCCACTACCTTCAAGCTAGCACTTTCCATCATCATAGCCACTAAATTCTTACCGATATCGTGTAGATCACCAGCAACTGTACCTAAAACTACTGTTCCTACCGTAGAAGTATCTCCTTCAGCCAATAAAGGTTCTACTAATTCCATTCCACCTTTCATTGCTTTAGCCGCCATCATTACCTCCGGTACAAACATATCTCCTTCTTTAAAGCGTTGTCCAACTATGCTCATTCCATTAATCAAACCCTGATTGATAATCTCCTTAGGTTCTGCTCCACCATCAATAGCCTCCTGAGTTAACTCCGCTACCTCATCCACACTACCAGCAATCACTTCTTCACTTAACCTCTCAAAGTCTGCCATTAGTAACTCCCCCTTTTTGAAGTTATTGATAATAAAATTATAAATATTCTGACTTTCATTATTTTAAAAATGCAAGTATTATTCCAAAACTTAATATTTCTTCAAAAAGTCTGCTATAAATCCAAATTAACGCTCTTAAAACTCTATATTTAACTTAAAACTGAACTCAGCACAGCTAAAAAACCAAATCAACCCCTATTAACACTAACTAGCTTAGTAATTTAGCTTAAAAATATAAAATATCTATCTCAAAATGAGATAGATATTTTTTCAAAACTCTATTTTCTTTATTAAAACAAGGCTTAACGGCCTTTTTCTAACTTTGAGAACTTGTCTTAAATTGAGAAAAATCAATTTCAAACTCTTTAAGCTTCCGATAAAGGGTAGCTCTACTAATTCCCAAAGCAGCAGCTGCTTTTTCTTTAGCCTTACTACTAGTTCCATACTCCTGCAAAGCCTTAATTATTGCTTGGCGTTTTAACTCATCAAAAGTTGGAACAGTTGAACTAGACTTTATTTCTAAATCACAATCAACAATCCTTTCCGGTAAATTCTCCTTAGTTATATAGTTAGCAGTAGCAATATTAACTGCATACTCAATACAGTTTTCTAACTCCCGTACATTACCTGGCCAAGAGTAATTCAAAAGCTGTTTTTTAGCTCCAGCAGTAAAGCCCCTGATATTTTTATCTAAACGATCAACATATCTTTCTAAAAAGAAATGGAGCAATAAATTAATATCCTCTTGTCGTTCTCGTAGCGGGGGAATATAAACTGGAATCACATTTAACCTATAAAAAAGATCCTCTCTAAAGTTACCTTCCTTAATCATCTTTTCTAAATTACGATTAGTAGCAGCAATTATTCTCACATCTACTTCAATCTCTGCAACTCCCCCTACTCGTTCTATCTTTTTATTTTCTATTACCTTTAATAGCTTTACTTGAAAACTTAAAGGCATATCACCAATCTCATCTAAAAAGATAGTTCCTTGATCAGCCAATTCAAACTTACCCGGCTTACCCCCTTTTTTAGCTCCAGTAAAGGCTCCCTCCTCATAGCCAAAAAGTTCTGCTTCCAATAAGGACTGAGGGATGGCTGCACAGTTGACATTAACAAAGGAAGCATCTCGCCTACAGCTTTCTTGATGAATAGCTTCGGCAAACATCCCTTTCCCGGTACCACTTTCACCCTGTATCAAAATAGTAGAATCAGTAGTAGCAACTCGCTTCATTTTTTTCTTTATCTTTACCATTTGATTGCTAGTCCCTTTAATCTTAGCAAAGGTAGTCTCTTGATCCTCAGCTATAATCTTATTAGCCAACTCCTTAATCTCTTTCAGCTTCCTAAAGGAAATAGTAGCTCCAATTATTCCAGTTTCACTTTTGATTAAAGTAATATTACAGAGCAGTTTAAACTCTCTATTTCCCTGCCGATAGTTTATCTTTCTTTCAAAGTACTGCTTAGAACTATCAAGCATCTCCAAACCGGAAAATATATCTTCCAGTTCTAAACCAAAAAAAAGAGTATTAATATGCTCTCCTTCATATTCAGAGTCAATCAATAGTATCTCTTGAGCTGACTGATTAATATGAGTAATCTTCCCCTGAGCATTAATGGCCACAATTCCTTCATGAACTGAGTTAATTACTGCTTTAAACTGATCAGCCATCACCCGCATCTGATTCCGTATCTTCTTTTCACCTAAAGTACTACCGATAAATGTAGAAACCTTATCTAAAAAAGTAATTAATTTAGAGCTATTATTAACTAAATTCATCTGCTGCTGACCATTAAAGGCCATTAAGGAAATACTGCCTATAACCTGCTCCCTAAAAATAATCGGAGACATAATTACGGCCCACACCGGACAGTCCTCTTTATCTACGCAGTCAGAACATATCTCACTCTGCTTAGGATTCCTAACTAACAAAGACTCTCTCCTCGAACTAGATATTAAACGATGAGTCATAGAACCCGGGCCGTACTTAATACCTATTTCCTCTCTATACCGACCAGTACCAGCTATAACCTCTAAGTTATCATCGATAATAGCTACTTCATAGTCCAAAACTGCTGCAAAAGCATCGGCTACTTGCTGAACAAAGATCTGCATTTCCTTTAAGTTAGGCATATAATCCCCTTTCTTAATTTAAAACTCCATCTTTACTCCCAAATAAGGCCGAGCCTCTCCTTCCGAATAAGATACACCTAGCTTAGGTACCAAATAAAGCCAGTTTCCAGCTCCAGCCTCAAATAATAGTTCATAACCATAAGCAACAGACTCCGAATCAAAATCAGCATAATCTACAAAAAGACTACCGTAAACATCAGCAATAAAAAAGTTAGGATTCCAAGCACCCTTACGCAGTTCAAATAATTTATGTATATAGTCTACACTCAAAGTATGGCCCTGAGCTTCTTCAATAGTGCTAGGAGCAAAACCTCGCAACTGTTTATCTTTATCAAAATTCTCAAAATAACTACCTTTAAATATCAAACTACTTTCTTCTCGTAAATACTTATAATTAAACTCACTATTATAACCATCATTAGCTATATTATATTGAAAGTATAAGTCCAAATCATGGCGAGGATAAGTAAAGTTTAGATTTAATCCCGGAACTGAATCATCAAAATTCGTGCTATAATCCAGCCAAGCACTAGCAAAGCCTTCACTTACTGATTGATAAAGCGGATAGGCTGCAGCTAAATTTGTTTGGCGTCCCTCTTCCTTTTTGATATTACTAACAGATACTGCTAAAGGACTAAAAACACGCGAAGTAAAATGAAAATCAAAACCCTCATATTGAGAATAGTTAACTGTATAAGAGTTACTTCCTAACGCATCACTTCCCGCTAAAAGATTTGGAAAAAATCGGGTATGAGGTTTAAATAAATAACTCAAATTTTTAATCTTCCCTGATTCCTGTTCAGCAGTTAAGTCTAAGTCTGTTAACTCCGGAACTTCTTCATTCCTTTGAATTTTTTGTTCCTCTAGCTCCGTTACTGAATAAGGAGTTTTTACTTTATCCTTTTTATATAGATTCTCTCCTTGAGAATCTATACTTACAAAATAGATATCATCTCCATAAGGAACCCCCTGCCGAGCATAATCGCCCTGACTAAGTTTAAATAAGTCTTCACTGAGCAAATCATACTGATAAAGAGCATAGTGCCCCTCATAATTAGCTTCAAAATAAAGTTGATCTTCAGCTACCATTATCGAAGTTTCAGCCCACAAAGTATCCACCAGCGGCTCCAACTCTAGGTCAACCCAATGTAAAAGATTAATACTCCAGGTAGTAGAGCGATCTTGACTGACTACAATTAAATCACCTTGATACTCCCTCAACTCAGAAATCAACTGCTCTGTTTCTCCTAATTTCTGTTTACCTTCTGCTTCACTATAACTCCAAAGTTCAGAACCTAAAGTAGCAGCGCTATCCTGAGCATAAACTACTTCTCCTGCTGCCAATACTGTAAAATCTTTAAAATCAGCAGTTAATAGTCGTTCCTGTTCACCAGTACTTAAATCATAAGTATATAAAATATTCGTTACTCCTTTACCTAATTGACCTACATTAGCATAGTCCTCACTAATCCCTTGTACAGAATAGTATAACTTAGCATCCACCACCTCAATACTGCCGTTACTTTGAGCACCGTGCTCCACTAGCACCTGCTCCTCTCCAGTCTGCGGATTATACTCTATTAACTGCACTAAAGGTTGCGAATGCTGAAAAGGGTAAGAGTTTAAGGAACTCCGTCTAAAATAATATAATCTATCTTCAGTAGCAACTAAACTGTTTAAGCTACTTCGTTGATAATCACTAAGTTGCTCTCCAACTATCTCCCACTGCTGATGTTTTTCCGTCTCATAAGCCTGCCACTCGGCAAATAACTCAGCAAAGCTACTTCCATAAACAGTCTTAGCAGCACTATCTAAGCCCATCCTGGGGAAAAAATTGCCCATAAAAGGAACCCAGTGATAAGAACCATAAACATTAAAAAAATCAGCAAACTTATCCTCACCATAAGTATCGGCTAAATAACGAAAAAAGGTAGCTCCATAAAGATAAGGATGTCCTAAAGGATAATGATCGTGCATATATGTAGATTCAGCCAAAGAAGGAAGTTCCCCAGCCTGAGCTTTACTAGCCAAAACAGCATCGTAATAACCATCATTTAAACGACCTTCATAATCACTAAACTGTGATTCACCATAAACAGCTATTCCTTCTATCAACCACAATGGAGAATGTAAGTTAGGAGAAAAAAGATTCCCGAATAAAAAAACATTCATAGAACTCTGCCCAGAGTGGTTATTTAAATGGCCAATATGAGTCAGTTCATGAACTCCTACTAATCTAAACCAGTTTTCATAGTTAGCTAATCCAGAACTACTCTCCGGTTGATTAGTAAAGATACCGATTTTATTAGTAATAGGGTCAGCATAACCATTAGGCTGCATCCCAATATCCTCTATCACCACCTTGGTTTGAAAATCTCCCTCGTTTCCTGTTAACTCCATCACCTCTGCTCTATGTTTTTCTAAGTAATATAAAGTTTCTTCAGCTTGTCGTTCATAACCCTCAGGATAAAAAACTACAAAGTGCTCCGATTCATAGTAGTTCCAATCTCTAACAGCGGCCTCTACTCCATCAGCAACAAACAGAATAAAAAATAAAATTAAAACTATAAAAAACACCTTAGTAAAATCTTTCATCAATTCAACCCCTCTTCAACTACTATAGCAATATTCTATATTTAACCAAAGTTATCCTGCTTTACTTAGCAGTTCCGTCAAAATATAATGGGTTAAGAATTAAGTAAGCTTTCTACTTTTGCTGGAAAAGATTCGAATTTTTCCTTTAACTTTTGTAGTTCAAAGTTATTAGCATAAGTTTCTAAAGCTTGAGCATATTTAGCTAACTCTGTAGCCTGATGCTGCTTAGCTAATTTATATAATTGCTGAGCAAAGTCTTCAACTTCATTAATTACAAAAGCTTTTTGTAGCTCTTCAAATTCCTCTTTAAAATCATTATTTAAGCTTCTCTGCAATTCAGTTAAATTAACTATTTCTTCTAAATTTTCCGACTGCTCATCAAGCTCCTCCTGAACAGCAAAGTCTAGATATTTAGCTAACTCTCTATTCAACTTATCATCCTCTATCGGCTTAGCAATAAAACCATCAAAACCAACTGCCTTAGCTCGTTCCCTTTCAGCTTTAGTAGCATAAGCAGTAAGAGCAATTATAGGCATCTCCAAACCTTTATCTCTAATCCTTTGCTTAGCCTGGTAGCCATTAACTTGAGGCATCTTAATATCCATCAAAATTAACTCTGGTTCAAACTCCACTGCCTTAGCTACTCCTGTTGTACCTGAAGCTGCTTCTATTACTGTCAAACCTTTATTTTCTAACTTAGTCTTTAGGAGTTTGCGATTAGAATTTACATCATCTACTACCAAAACTTCTGCTCCAGTAAAATAAATATTCTCCTTAAAATTTTCTTCTTCATCTTCAGTTGTAGCTTCAACTATATTTACCTCTGGAAACTCCAGTCTGAAAACTGTCCCTGCTCCTAATTCACTATCTAAGGTAATCTTACCACCTAACAATTCTGTTAAACGCCGGGTAATGGTTAAACCTAAGCCTGTCCCTTCGTAATCTTCAATTTTTTGTCCTTTTTGCTGAGTAAAGGGAGCAAAAACTCTTTCTTGGTCTTCTTCATTTATACCTATTCCGCTATCCTCAACCTCAATAATCAGCTTTAGTTGCTCTGCCTTGGATTCTGCTTCTGTTTTTACAGTTATCTTAACATGGCCTTGTTGAGTAAACTTAATAGCATTACCAATTAGATTTAATAAGATCTGTCGTAATCTACCTTCATCAAACTCAATTAAAGGCAATGAAGATTCATAATCTATCATCAAACTTAAGCCTTTCTCTTCAGCCTCCTGTAAAAATATCCGTTCCATATCATCTAAAAGACTTTTGAGATCCATTACTACTAAATCTACTTCCAAAATCCCAGCTTCTATCTTGGAAATATCTAAAATATCATTTATTAAGTTTAATAAACTTCTTCCGGCAGCCTTGATGGCCTGTAAGTGGGCCCGCTGCTGGCCATCCTCCACCTGTGACTCCAAAATCTCGCTAAAACCAATCACTGCATTAAGTGGAGTCCTAATTTCATGACTCATATTAGCTAAAAACTGTGACTTAGCCTTATTAGCTGCTTCAGCCTGACTTAGTGCTTCTTTAAGCTCCGTAATATCCCGTGCAACCCCCTGTATTTCCTCCACTTCTCCCTCTTGATCTACAATAGCATAAACCTTCCAATTAAACCAATTTAAACCTTCAATAGTCTCTAATCTAATCTCAAATTCTGACTTAAAGGGCTTATCTGTTAGCTGTTTAAACTCTTCTTTAAACTTAGACAGATCGGCTTGGTATATATAATTTGCAAAGCTGCGACCTAGTAACTCCTTGCGAGACTTACCTACAGTTTCACAGAAAATATCATTAACATAAGTACACCGACCTTCCAAGTCTAAACGAACAATCAAATCCTGCTGAGCTTCAACTAAACTTTGATAGCGCTTTTTAATTTTTTTAGCTCTTTCTTCAGCCCGCTTTCTTTCAGTAATATCAATTCCAATAGACTGAAACTCTAAGAATTCTCCCTCTTCATCATAAATGGGATAATCAGTCCACTGCTGCCATCTAATTTCTCCTTTAACTTCGGCTTGATGCTGATAAGTTATTGGCTCTCCCGTAGCAGCCAACTCCTCTAATTGAGCTAAAACATGTTCATGGTCTTCACTAGGAATTAAATCTAAAAACTTATTTCCAATCAATTCCTCTTCAGTTACTCCAAAATAGTCTAAATAAGCCTGATTAGCAAAGGTTAAAGTAGTATCGGGATCGAAACGACAGATCATCTCCTGCTGACTATTCACTATATTACTATATAACTGCCGGGACTTAGCTAATTCCTGCTCTGTAAGCTTTAATTCAGTAATATCATAAGCAATTCCGTCTAAACGAACTATCTGTTCTTCATCATCTAAAATAGGGATTACAAAGTTTTTAATCCAGACTACCTCTCCCTGGGCTTTAATTACCCTATGCTCAGTTTCCACCCCTTCTTTACTTTCGTATAACGATGTCTGTTCTGCTAATACAAAGTCTACATCTTCAGGATGTATAATCTCCTGCCAAAGTTCAGGCTGTTCATAAAACTCTGCTGCTGAGTAGCCAAATAGTTGTTGACAAGAATCAGAAACATAGCTCAATTCATCAACCGATAAATCCTGTGACCAAAATACTATTCCTACTTTTTCAAAAACATTCCCTAATCGTTGTTGATGCTTCTCAATTTCAACCACCATATCATTAGCAACCTCAATAAATTTATTCAACCAAGCTCCTAGAGTAAGTACTTCGTCCTTACAAACTCGCTGATAAACCTTGCATTTTTGACAGGACTGATACTCACCGTTAATGATTCGAGGACAAACTATCTCTCTCCCAAACTTTGGAGCATAACTACCCACCTCAAACCAACATAGAGTCTTACCTTCCTCATACTCCGGACAGTCCGAATTATCGCAGTTCATCAGCTCTACACAGTCCACTTGCTCTATAGGATAATAGTTTTTCAGATTACCTAAAGAAGCCTGAGTTAACACTTCCTTAAATCTATCTAGAGGTTCAAATACATATTCTATTAATTTAAAAACAATTACCGCAGTTACTAACAATACGGCTAAGGTTAATATGAATACATTTCCGCCAGTCTGACTCAATAAGCTTAAAACTTCTTTTCTATCCTGAATAATCTTCAAATAACCTATAACTTCATTATTAAAATCTTTAATTGGGAATAACAAAGTAGCCTCAGAGCCATTAGCAGACCGTTTAATTTCTTTCTCACCTTGCTTTACTCTTTGAATTACTTCTGTATCAACCCGCCAGCTATCTTCCTCAACAGTAGCAACTAATCTATTATCTTCAACTTCAAAATTCTCCAATTTGGAATCTATATTATTTTCTCTGAAAGTGTATACAATATATTCTCCTCCAAAATCATCTTTTAACTCCTGGATAAAGCCTGTCCCAAACTCTGCCCCCAATTCCACTGAACCAATATGTTGCTCCTCATAAAAAACAGGTGCTACTGCTCTAAAACCATAACCTCCCACTCCCCCCTCCAAACCAGTAGTCAACTGTTGAGTCCGATTAGCTTCATTAACCGTATCTCTAAACCCACTCAAATCATCATCAAACTGAGAAGGTAAGTGCATTCTCAAAAAGCTAGTAGAATCTGGTAAATGAAATTGAAATTGATCAAAGCTATCTTTAATTGAATCATAGGTAGGAGCCAAAAACTGATAGAGTTCTTCTCTTTGACCAGCAGCAAATATTCGCTGAACTTCTGGATTATTAGCAATACTCAAAACAGTAAGTTCGGCCTTTTCAAGCTGTTTAGCCATCCTTTTTTCAACAGTATTAATTATTGCATTATACTGTCGATTTTCATTAACTTCAACTATGTTAATAACCTGTCCTCTTATATAAAACAAAATAATTAACGATAATATCAAAATACAGGCTGAAATTAAAATAAATAATTTCTTTTTTAAGCTCATTATACTCCCCCTAACTGACCTCAATTTAAAAATATAAATAGTCTACTAGCCTTTAAACTATCCTTTGATAATAGCTCAAGTTAACTAAAAACACTACCTTAACATATATTTCTATAACAAAAGAAAAAAACCTCTCAAATTTAAACTTTAACAAAAATTACTAATCTTTAATTGAAAAAATAAAAACAGAGCAGCAATGTTAACATTGCTGCTCTGTTTTAACGATCAATTTAATCTACAAATTGATATATACCAGCTTAATATTTAGTTAAATTTAAAAGTCTTCTTCAATCGGCTCTTCTTCACCATCCATTGGCTCTTCTTCAAAAGGATCAAAGTCCTCTTCGGCTCCCTCATCAAAGCTTTCCTCTTCCATCTGCTCAATCTCTTCTTGCTCGATCTCTTCCATTTCCTCTACATCTGGAGCTCCACAACCAACAATAACCAAAGCGAATAGTGCTAAAGCTAATACAAGTGCTATTTTTTTCTTATGTCTCATTATCTTTAATTCCCCCTTCTTAGATTTTAACTAACAAAAATTATTTATATAAAGAAGGACAGAAGAATTTTACTGTCCTTTAAGATTACACAATTAATTATAAACTTCTTTTGTGATAAAACTTTGAGAAAAAATCAAAGAATAATCAAGAATTCAAGTCATGCCTTTCCAAATAAAAACCAAAGATTGAACCCTGACCAAGTTCACTTTCCACAAAAACCTCTCCTCCGTGGGCTTCTACTATCCACTTAACGATGGAAAGACCTAGTCCACTACCTTCTTGAGTAGGGGTCCGAGCTTTATCAACTTTATAAAATCTAGTCCAGATATTCTGTAACTCATCAGCCGGAACTCCAATCCCATAATCCTGCACCCAAAACTTCACTCTCTCTCCTTCAGCAACAGCTGCTAATACTATTAAGTCCTCTCCTTGAGAATATTTATAAGCATTCTCTAGCAAGTTCAGTAGTACCTGTTTTATCTTTTCCTGATTAGCCCAAATATAAAGTTCGCTAGTCGGCTTTTCAACCTCTAGTTTAATCTCCTCTTCAATTAAGATCTTATTAAAGACTGTACTAACATCAGTTAATAACTGCTTAACATTAACTTCAGTCATTACTAGCTCTCCAGCCTGAGCCTCAAATTCCGACAACTCCAATATCTCTTCTACTAGTTTAGTAAGTCGATTAGTTTCTTGAAGGATAATCTGCAAGTAATCCTGTTCTTCTACAGTAGAATCTACAACTCCATCCAGTAAAATCTCAGCAGAACCTTGTATCGAAGTCAAGGGGGCCTTAAGTTCATGGGAAGCATTAGTTACAAAGTCCTTTTGCAACTGTTCAAAGCGCCAACGCTCACTGATATCTTGAAAAAGACCAACCACCCCCCAGAATTCTTCTTTTTCAGTATATATAGGAGTACAATGAAGTAACAACCTTTTTGGGGTACCATTTTTATTAAGAGAAAACTCTTCGTGATATGATTGACCAGTAGCTAAAGACTCTAAATAAGTCTCTTTAGTCCCACTATGCTCTATAACTTCAGTAAAATTAGCTCCCTTTACTGCCGATAAGTTAAATAACTCTTTCACAGCACTATTAACTAAGATTATTTGATGCTGCTCATCAATTGCTAAGACCCCTTCTTCCATCCCTGTTAAAATATACTTTAACTTATTACGTTCTTTTACTAGATCTTCTATGGTACTTTCTAACTTAGTCGATAAATAGTTCATACTTTCAGCCAAAGTCTTAATTTCTCCCTGTTCATCGGTAGAAATCTGCTTTCCAAAATTACCTTGACTCAACTCAATAGCAGTCTTGCTCATCTTGCGTAAGGGATCTGAAAGTGATCTTGACCAGTTATAAGCTATCAACATAGCTAATAAAACAGCTATAATAGAAGAAGTTAACATTAACTTCTGCACCTGATTAACAGTAGAGTTAATCCCAGCTACTGAAGTAAATACTAATAAAACATTATCAATATCTTCTCCTTGATAAATCGGTAGACTTATTAACAGCATCGGTCTTTCAAAATAAGATGAATCAACTCGTTGAGAAATAATATTTCCAGCTAAAACCTTTTCAAACTCCGGCAGTTCTATCTGCTCTCCTTGCTCTTCCCTTACCGAAGGATAACTTAACACTAATCTGCTATTTTCATCGACTATCCAAGCTTGACCAGAGTTCAATTGAGCAATTATTTTTAACCAATTAAAAGCTGTTGTTTGATCCTCCCTCTGTAAAGCTTGAGCCACAAAGTCAATCATCACTTGACTATTTTGAACTATTTCCTCTTCGCTTTTTTCAAAGTAAATATTTTCAAAAAAATAAATTGTCGAAAACCCCAATACTACAATTATAATTAGACTAATCAGCAAAAATCTGATTAACAAACGTCTGAATAAAGTATTTTGTCTAATCTTCTGTTGCTTCAAATTTATATCCAACACCCCAAATAGTCTTTATATAATTTTGAACAGGTTCTCCAAGCTTATCTCTTAAAGATTTAATGTGAGTATCTACCGTGCGAATATCACCATAATAGTCATAGCCCCAGACCTTATTCAATAGATCTTGTCGTTTAAATACCTGTTTGGGAGAAGAAGCAAAGTGCCATAATAAGTCAAACTCCTTAGGAGTTAACTCAACCTCTTCCCCTTTAACCTTAACTGTTCTATGATCTTGGTTAATAGCAAGTTGAGGAAAAGAGATAGTATTAGTATATTCAGCACTTTTTTCAGTCCTTCTTAAAATAGTCTTTACTCTAACCACTACTTCCTTAGGACTGAAAGGCTTAGTTACATAGTCATCAGCCCCCATTTCTAAACCAGTAATTCGGTCAGTATCTTTATTCTTAGCACTGAGCATTATAATTGGAGTATCATTTTGAGGCCGTAATTGTTGACAAACCTCTAGCCCATCCATTTCTGGGAGCATAATATCAAGAATTATGATATCAGGATTTTCCTCTCTACTTTTTCTTAATCCCTCTTGACCATCATGAGCCACTATTACTTCAAAGTTTTCAAATTCTAAATAGTCTTTTAGTATCTGACAGATATTTTGATCATCATCTATCACTAAAACTTTTCCATTACTCATAATTACCCTCCTAAATGCTAAAAGAAAAACATAAGTTATTGTTATATAACAAACAACTTATGTTTTTATAGCAAGTATATCATGCTTATAGCTAATTTTCATTTTTAATAGGAAGCTTTTCTTCTTTATTATTCTTAAACTTATCTAAAAAGGATCTTAATCCCTCAGAAGAAAGAGGCTTATATCTCTTGACAAGCAAAACAGGAGCTTTACTATGCCTAGCTACTCTTTGAGAAGTTGTTCCTAAAAGGGCATTGCTAAATCTTCTATTTGAAACACCTACAATAGTTAAATCAGACTCCTGAGTAGCTTCTAAAATTGTATCGCTAACTGAAAAGCGTTCCTTAATTTGATAATCAATATCATAACCCTTCTCAACCTTAACAATATTCTTTAACTCATCTCTTATCTCTCTTTTCTCCACAGCAGATAAATCGGGGTCAACTACTCTTAAAATACTTAGCTGTGCTCCAGCATCAAGAGCTAATCTTTTAGCTAAATAAAGTCCATAAGTAGAGTTATCACCACCATCATAAGCTACAGTAATCTTTTCGATAATTTCCGGGAATTCTCCTTTTAATATAGCAACATGATTCTTAGCACTAGAGAAAACCTTACTAGCTAAGCTACCAATAGTATAATGTAATCTATTAGCTCTTTGCCAGCCCATTATGATTAAATCTGCTTTCTCCTCCTCGGCCTGTTGTAATATAGAGTTCGGTATATTATGATCAAAACTAACTATATACTTTCCAGTAGTATTTAATTTTTCAACAACTTCTTCAAACTGTTCCCTTAGTAGTTTATGAATATGCCCCGGATTAATCTCAAAATCATTTCTAGCTGCATAAGGACTAGTCTGAGTGGGAACTTTAACTACATTTAAACCAATAACCTGATCTCCTAAATGATCAGCTAAGTGCAATAAATCATTCTCATGATAAGGATTTGAAACTGGTACTAAAACTCTTTTCTTCTTTCCAATAGGTGAGTCAGGAACTTCTTCTTTTCGCAAAACATCCTTTTCTAAAGCATCAATAATATCGTATTCAACCTCAACCTCTTTGGTATCACTAACCTTATACCAAACTCCTCCTAAGACTACAACTCCGATTGCAAAAATTATAGGTAAAATACCTAGTTGAAATAATAGAATGAAGCTACCAAAGATCCCTATCAACTGTGAAATTGGATACAAAGGATCTTTAAAAGATGATTTATAGTCTTCAGTATCCACTGTTCTCAAAAATACCACTGCTAAATTAACTAAAATAAAGATCAATACATTAAAAGCACTAGCTAACTCAGCCAAACCTTGTACATCAAAGAAGAATAGTAGCCCAATCATTAGTAAGCAGGTAAGCAAAACTGCTCTATAAGGAGTCTTAAACTTAGAATGAATAGCTATAATCGGCTTAGGCATCAAGTTATCACGACTCATAGCAAAGGGAAAACGGGATGATGAAAAGATTGCTGCATTGGCTGTAGAAACAGTAGCAAAAAAACCAGCTAAAATTATAGCTAATCTACCTCCACTTCCTGCCATCAAGCCGGCTGTATCCACTAAAGGAACATTCATATCAACTAACTTTTCCAAAGGGATAACCCCATTAACTATTAACATAACTCCTACATAAAGAAAGGTAACCACTCCTACGGAAGCCAGAAAGGCTCGGGGTAGATTTTTAGAAGGATTTTTAACCTCCTCAGCAACGGCTGCTAATTCAGTGATCCCTAGATAAGAAACAAAAATCAGTCCTGTAGTAGCAAATACCGATGAAACTCCATAGGGCATTACTGGAGTCAGATTATCGACTTCTAACATGAAAAATCCTCTACCTATAAACAACGATAAAATTACAAAAAGCCCAATTACTATGAGATTTTGTAACTTACTACTACTTTCTGCACCGCGATAATTAAGAATTAATAAAAGTAAGCCTGCTACAACCGCTGTAATTAAAACAGGTGTAGCTAACAAAACTTCTAAGTACTCACCCATACCAACCAAAGCAAAGGAACCTTTAAAAATTAAAGCAAACCAAGCTCCTAAACCAATTATTGTTCCAAAAAGCGGGCCCATAGTTCTACTAATAAAGTAATAGGCTCCGCCAGCCTTGGGCATTAAGGTTGCTAACTCTGACATACTCAAAGCGGTAGCTATAGAAATTAGTCCGCCTAAAAGAAAAGCAAATATAGCTGCGGGCCCGGCTGTAGCTGAAGCAATTCCTGGCAAAACGAATATTCCTGCTCCAATCATTGTCCCAGTCCCGATAGTAAAAGTTGCGAAAAAACCTAAACTTTTACCTAAACGTTCTTCTGATTGAATTTCGGCCATTATTTATCCCCTCCTCCAAAAATATCCAAAAACAAAAAACCTACGGAGAGAATAGAATTCTCCGTAGGCATTACTTCCTTTATCTATTCCCCCAGAACGCTTACGAATTTTTGAACATTTGGGTTCGGACTTGGGAGTATCCCTATTCTTCTTCAAGAAGAAATTCACCCTTTGATTATCTGTTCATTCCGTTCTTCCAATTGAAATCGGAAGATTCAGCGATTTATTCATTTTAAACTGCTCTAATGCTATCATAAGTAACCTTTATTGTCAAGAGATACTTATGGGTTTTATTTTAAATAATTATTTAAATTTACCAATAAAAGCTCTAAAGCTTTCAGAAGAAATAGGTTTATACATTTTAACAATTAAAATAGAGTTTTCAGTATGCCTAGCTACTCGTTGCGGAGTAGAACCCAGTAATGCTCTTCTAAATCGCCGATTAGAGTCTCCCATGATTGTTAAATCAGTTTCCTTAGTAGACTCTAAAATCCCATCAACGGTAGAATAGCGCTCTTTAAGTTCATAATCCATCTCATAACCTTCGGCTACCTCAACTAGTTTTTCCAATTCAGAAGTTATAGCTTCTTTTTCTTCTGTAGATAGATCAGGATTAATTATCCTTAAAACCCTTACTTTAGCTCCAGCATCAAAAGCTAACCTTTTAGCTAAATAAAGAGCATAAGTTGAATTATCTCCTCCATCATAAGCTACCACAATTTCATTAATTAAGTCTGGAAAATGTCCTTTTAAAATAGCTACATTACTTTTAGCGCGAGCCAAAACCTTACTTGTTAAGCCACCTATTCTATAATCAAATCTATCTTTTCGTTGCCAGCCCATAATAATTAAATTAGCCTTTTCCTTTTCAGCCTGTTCCAAAATTGAACTAGGCACATCATGATCAAAGCTAATTATATAGTCTGATTTTTTATTCATCTGCTCCATATTTTTTCTAAATCTAGTTTCCAAAATATTATCAGTATTAGCTTCATCTTCTTCATAAGCTTGACGAGCTGCTCTCAAAGAGGTTTGAGAAGGGACATGAACTACATTTAAACCAACAACTTTATCAGCTAAGTGATCGGCTAAATGCAATAAATCATGTTCATGGTCGGGATTAGAAACTGGCACCAATACTTTTTTATCTTGAGCTATTTCATCTAACTTTTCAATTGAAGCCTCTCTTTTTTCTATAACATCGAGCAAATTATATTTAGGCAAGGAGTCTCGTCCACCGTAAGTTATATACCATATTATTCCTAAGAGTATTAAAGCAGCAACAAATAATAAGGGCATTAAACCTACTTGTAATAATAATAAAAAGCTTCCGCCAATACCAATAATCTGCGTAAAGGGGTACAAAGGATCAGTAAAAGTAGGTTTATACCATTTATGGCTTGCTCTACGTAAAATTATAACCGATAAATTAACCAGCATAAAATCAAGAAAGTTAAAGCTGCTAGCTAATCTAGCTAAATCTTCTACATTAAAAAGTAATAAAAGTACAATCATAGTTAAACCGGTAAATAGAATAGCTTTATAGGGAGTTGAATACTTACTATGAATTTCAATAAACCACTGCGGCATTAATTTGTCTCGTCCCATAGCAAAAGGAAAACGAGAAGAAGACAATAAAGCAGCATTTGCTGTCGATACAGTGGCTAAAAAACCAGCTATTACAATAGCAATTCCTCCTACTGGCCCCACCATCAATCTAGCAACTTCTACTAGTGGAGTACCCATAACTATTACTTTTTCTTGTGGAAAAACACCGCTAATCACTAACATTATCCCCACATAGAGGAGAGTAACTGCTAATACAGACGCTATAAAAACTCTAGGTAAATTTTTAGCAGGCTCTTTAACCTCTTCAGAAATAGCTGCTAACTGAGTAATCCCCAAATAAGAAACAAATACTAAACCAGTAGTTCCAAAAACGGCTCCATATCCTTCAACAAAAAATGGAGTAAGATTATCAGCTTCTATCATAAATAGGCCTCTTAAAATAAAAGTTATTAAAATTACAAATAAACCACCTACTATAATATTTTGTAATTTCCCACTACTTTCCGCACCGCGATAATTAATAAACAGCAATAGTAGTCCTACTGTAACTGCTGTTATCAAAATTGGAACAGGAAACAAAACTTTTAGATACTCTGCTAAACCAATTAAAGCAAAAGAACCTTTAAAGACTAAAGCAAACCAGGCTCCTAAGCCAATTATAGAACCAAAAAGCGGGCCCATAGCCCTACTTATAAAATAATAGTCTCCACCAGCTCTAGGCATACCAGTTGCCAACTCAGCCATACTTAAAGCTGTTGCCAATGAAATTAAACCACCTAAAATAAAAGAAATTACAGCACTAGGACCGGCAGCAGTAATAGCTATACCAGGAAGTATAAATATCCCTGCTCCAATCATTGTCCCAGTTCCAATAGCAAATGCTTGCCAAAAACCAATAGTTTTTCCTAAACGCTTTTCAGACTCTTTACTAGCGATTTTATTCTTTAAATTAGCCACTAAATCACTCCTTGTCAATTAGTAATTACTATATAAACATTACAGTTGATAAGCCACCTTAATAAATACAGACTTAAACGCCAAATAAATTATAGCAGAATAGAAACTTCAGGTCAAATATATCATTTTTCAAAAAATTGATATTTCTACTCTACTAACAGTGCTCCTAAAACTCTTTTATAATAAGGAAGCAAATCCATATCTTCACTTATTTGTTCACATAAATGAAGTAACTTTATAAATACTAATCATATGCGTTAACTTAATACATATTTTTCTAGTTAATTTGTTCTTTTATAGACATATTGTTGCAATAGAAACCATGAAAACATAAAGTTCAAAACCTATTTTGACACAGACTAAGTTCAGACAAAATCTGACTAAAACATAAAAAATTAAAATAATTAAATAATTAATGGTTTTAAGGTTTAGTCAGAACTTAGTCAGATTTTAGTCTGTGTTAAACTGTTTTTGAATTTGACTTTGGACTTGAATGAACATTACATTAATAAAGGTGTATTTTACTAAAATTTAGCTTAAGTTTACGCACATGAAATACTAATTAAATTTCCTCCTTGTTTAAATCATATTAAAAGTTCATCTATGTATAATAGCTTATCTATGAGGTATACTTAATAAATGTACTTGTCCAGCTAGAATAAATTACAAAATGATTATAGCAAAGTGTTAACGCCAAGTCAAATACAGATTTGATTATACTAACCCAATTTTCATAAGAACAAAATAAAATACATAAAAAATACCCCTGAGCTCATCACTCAGGGGTATAAAAACTTATAGATATTATTGAATTTTATCTAGATATGATTTATCTAAAGCAGCATCAAAATCTGGTATCGTAGAGATATCACCATTTTCATACAAAAACTCTGCTGTATCCTCTAAACTAGCCTTAATTTCAGCATCTAATTCTAATCTAAAGTAATGATTATCCACAGCACTGGCCGCTAAGTCTTCGGAAAGTCCTGTTACCTCAGCTACTATTTGAGCCGTCTTTTCGGGATTTTCCTCAATAAAGTCTACCGCCCTATCCAAGGCCCTCATGAACTGAAGTACCTGTTCTTCATTTTGCTCAGCAAAAGCTTGATTAACTAAAGCAAAACTGAGATATTCATTGCCCGTACCTACCAAATTAGCTATCTGCCGACCAATTCCTTCTCCCTCAATAACTGTCGGCGTAGGCTCCCAGATTAATACTGCATCTACCTGTTCTGTAGCTAAAGAATCAGGCATATCCTCCGGTCGAATATCCACCACAGAAATTTCATCATCAGCTAAGCCTTCATTTTCAAGCAAGCGATAAAAGCCACCGTGAGCACTAGTTCCCCGTCGAACTCCTACCTCTTTACCAACTAGATCTTGAACGGACTCTATATCGCTATCCTTTCTAACCATTAAACGCTGTCGTTCTGCTCCACCACCAATACCTGCTAAAACCTTAACTGGTAAACCACCTGCAGTAGCCATTATTACTGGAGTATCACCCATAGTGCCGAAGTCAACACTGCCAGCCGCCACTGCTTCATTAACATCGGGCCCGCTACTAAAAAGCTTGGCATCTATATTTAACCCTTCTTCAGCAAAGAAATCCTGATTAACAGCCACGATAGCTGCTGTATGGGATAAAGCCGTCTGATAGCCTAAAGTAACAGTATCATCATCTTCAGCTCCACAGCCTGTTAACAAAGTTCCTACTAAAAAAACTAAAGCTAAACTAATTAATAAGTACTTTTTAAATCTCAACTTAAACATAGTTCTCTCTCCCCTTTTTTAATTAAGCACTATAAGTTTCAATAGTTAAGTAATCTAAAAGCTCTCTTTTGACTTCAGCCACTTCCTTAGCTAAACGATCTCTAGGTCTAGGAATATTAATTCGCACATCAGCTCTTACTTGACCTGGATGAGCAGAAAAAACCACTACTCTATCGGCTAAATAAACGGCTTCATCCACATTATGAGTAATAAAAATAGCCGTCTTTTCTTCTTGCTCCCAGATCTCCAATAACTCTTTTTGCAGCATCTGTCTAGTCTGAGCATCTAAAGCACCAAACGGTTCATCCATCAATAAGATATCACAGTCCATAGCTAAAACTCGAGCAATAGCTACTCTCTGTTTCATTCCCCCCGATAGTTCATGCGGACGAGCATCAGCAAAGTCTGCTAGTCCTACTAAGGAAAGATACTTACTGCTAATTTCCTCTTTTTCCTGCTTAGTCAACTGCTGCTGATCTAAAGCAAACTTCACATTATCAATTACAGTCAACCAAGGGAAAAGAGTATATTCTTGAAAGACTACTCCGCGATCCGGGCCCGGCTCTTTCACTTTTTCAGGGCCCACTAAAATTTCTCCCGCACTAGGCTCCAAAAAACCAGCAATTAAATTTAAAAGAGTAGACTTACCACACCCACTTGGGCCTAAGATACAGACAAACTCCCCTTCATGAACAGTTAAGTTAATATTATTAAGAGCTAAGAGCTCATCTCCAGTCTCCTGATCCACAAACTTCTTAGAAATTCCTTTAATCTTAACCGATTGCGTCATCCTATATCTCCTCTCGTTTCATTCCCCATTTTTGAATAGTCTGACTTTCAATAGTAGTAAATACTAAGCGTTCAATAATCAAACCTACAATGCAGATTAAAATTATATTAACAAAGGCCGAAGCATAATCTAAATTCCAACGGGACTGAAATATAGAGTAACCAACTCCAGAGCCAGCAGCTGCTATCATCTCAGCAGCAATCAAAGCCCGCCAACCATTAGCTAAGCTAACTCTGAAACCACTCAACAGGTGAGGTATAGAGCCTGGCAACAATACCTTAAAGAAAAGTGATCTATCCTCTAAACCCATCATCCGTGCCGCTCTAATATACATCTTATTAACTCCTTTGACTCCAGCAGCCATGTTGATAATTACTGGAAATAAAGACGCTAAAAAGATAATAAATAAAGTAGACTGGCCTCCTAAACCAAAAAGCAAAATCGCTACTGGTATCCAAGCCAGACTAGGAATTGGCTGTAAGATATAGACAATAGGCATTAAAAGTCTATCGAAAATTTTAGACCAACCTATTAAAATTCCAACTATCATTCCAGTAATAGCTGCTAATAAAAAACCTGAACCCCATCTAATTAAACTATCCAGTAAATGCTTATAAACTGTGTGCTCTAAATAAATATCCCCTCTTAATAGTTCATAAAACCTAATAAAGGTTTGTCCTGGAGTAGGAAAAGGAACTCCTCTGCTTCTAGTTACAGAAATAGCTATCAAATGCCAAATGACTAGCAAGCCAATAATAGGCAATACGCTTATAAAAATATCTTTAGCACTATCTTTTTTAAGTTTTAAGTTATTTTGGGGAGAAATACTTTCCTGCCCATAACTATGTTCTGAATTTGAAACACCTAGTTCATTATTTTCTTCTAATTGTTGATACTCATAAGACTTATCCATTTATTAACCTCCTCAGTAAACTAAAAACACTAATTCAACTAAATAAACTATTTCAAGCAACACTTAATTACTTTAGAGATAGATGAGAGATAGATGCTATCTATTTCTAAAGTATAGTTAATTAAACTAAAATTTATCATCCACTTATTCCCAATTTTATATAGTATACAAAACCCTAATTTACATAATAATTTTAACATAAAAAAGGGTTATTGTCAAAAAGATAATGTTATTATTTTCACAATGCGTTAAGCAATTAATCGGGCCCTTAATAGCCCGATTAAGAGTTCTCACAATTCAATTTTCAAGTTAAGTCTTTACCAGTAGAGGTAATAGTTAACTTACCATGTTTAACTCCTTTATGTCCAATTAACTTTTCAGCTACCTCTCTAGTTTCCCTTGCTTTACCCTTAACAACTAAAACCTCTAAGCAGTTATTATGATCCAAATGAACGTGCATAGTTGATAAGAATAGATCATGATAGTCATGCTGCAGTTCATTTAATTCACCACTTAGACCCCTCACATGATGATCATAAACTAAAGTAATTGTACCTGCTACTTCCTTTTCATTATCTTTCCATTCCTTCTCTACTAACCTATTCCTAATTAAGTCTCTAATAGCTTCTGAGCGATTAGAATAGCCTTTTTTTACTATCAAGTCATCAAAATTTTCCAATAAATCTTCATTCATAGAAATACCGAATCTAATTAAATTATTCTTACTCATTAAACTCCCCCTAATAGCTAGTAATTTAAATGGTTAAAATTTAATACTATATATTAAAAGTTCTCGATTCCATTAAAATTTCCTGTTAACAGCTCAATTTAATTAGCTAATTAAGTATCGTTATTAAACTCTTTAAGATCATATAAATTCACCAAAACTACATCTTCTCCTATTTTTTCTACCTGATCCCAAGCAATAATTAAATCATTATCCTTAGCAAAAAAACTCCAAACCTTCTTCTCACCGGGAACAATTATAGACTCTATCTTACCAGCTTTTAAATCAAGCTCTATATCTCTAATTAAACCTAATCTTTCTCCATTATTAACATTAATAACTTCCTTCTGCTTCAATTCTGAGGTCTTAATCACTCTAATTCCCCCTAGATATGCAGACTGCCTTTATAGTTTATTATATGCACAAATAATAAGTTATGTGAGTATTTACTTAAGAAAATAAGTAAACTATAATGAAAAAAGCTCCTGCAAAACAGAAGCCTTTAGTCATCTTTGATTATATTATCCACTAAACTATTAAAATCAGTTATAGAAACTCTTAACAGTTCAACTAAGTTTTCTTTTTGCTCAGCTAATTGAGGATTATCCTCTACATACTCTGCAACCCGAGATTTCATTTTTATTTCTAACTCTTCCTCATCAACCTTTTCTAAATCCTGCTTATGATTATGATTAGAATCTATATAACAAAATGGAGGAAATAGTACACACCACCAGTTTTCACCTTGACCTCGGCCTAAACTTACTCGTAAAGCTTCGTAATTCCCTGCTGATAAAGTAAGATCGCCATAAGTTCGCTTAGGAAATTCAAAATTTCCTAACTCAACCTCTACCGAATAGTCTTTATCAAATTTATTTAACTCGGATTTAGCAATACCTTTTATATAATCAGATTTGTGAGTAATTAATTGCTTAGCTTTTGACTGATCCTCTACTCCAGCTAATAAACTCTCCGTCTCTTCAATTACTCTATCGCGAACTCTTCTTTTTATTCTTTGATCTAAGACCGAGTCGCTATTGGCTACTACATGGAGTCTCAATAAGTCTTCAGCTCTAGAAACTGAACTATCTATATTTTCTTCCCATGTTATAGTTGAAGTAGAAGCTAATCCGGTTAAAATAATTAAAGTTATTACTGTAATAAATATCAATCTTAAACGTTGCATACTATTCCTCCCTAACATATTTTTCAAGATTTTGCAAAGCAGCTTTCTCTAAGCGAGAAACTTGGGCTTGAGAAATCCCAATATTATCTGCTACTTCCATCTGGGTTTTACCTTCATAAAATCTTAAACTTAAGATCAGTTTCTCCCTATCTTCTAATTTACGCAAAGCTTCTCTAACAGCAATTCCTTCTAGCCAAGTCTCTTTTTCGCTCTCATCATCACTGACTTGATCCATCACATAGATGGGATCTCCTCCATCTTGATAAATTGGTTCAAATAAAGATATAGGATCCTGAATAGCATCCAGAGCATAAACTATCTTTTCCCGAGGAATATCTAACTCTTCAGCTATCTCACTTAAAGTAGGCTCTTCAGAGTTCTTATTCTCTAAATTTTCTTTAAGCTTCAAAGCTTTATAAGCAGTATCCCTTAAAGAGCGACTAACTCTAATTGGATTATTATCTCTTAAGTATCTCCTAATTTCACCGATAATCATCGGCACTGCATAAGTAGAAAACTTAACATTTTTACTTAAATCAAAGTTATCGATAGCCTTCATTAAACCAATACATCCCACTTGGAAAAGA
Organism: Fuchsiella alkaliacetigena; assembly: GCF_023227765.1. Classification (GTDB taxonomy): domain Bacteria; phylum Bacillota; class Halanaerobiia; order Halobacteroidales; family Acetohalobiaceae; genus Fuchsiella; species Fuchsiella alkaliacetigena. The sequence goes on along the minus strand of NZ_JALKBZ010000003.1, from coordinate 27,266 downwards.
TCATCAATAGGCTCACCTCTATTATTAAATCTCTGCAAAACGCTAAGAACTAACTTTAAGTTACCTCCTACTATAGTTTGGCGAGCTTCTCTATCACCTGCTTGCATCTTTTTAAATAGCTTTCTCATTTCTTCGTTAGATAGAACAGGCAGCTCTGAAGTATTAACTCCTGAAATGTCTACCTTTTTCCCCACTAGCGACCCTCCCATTTTTTTCCACTAACCAGCCTTATTATCATTATTTACAGTAAATTACTAGTTTATACGTTTTATTTTGTAATATATATCAAAATAAGTAAATTTTTAGTTTTTATTATCTAAAATCATTAACAGAAGCTTCATCTGACGCAAAGATAGTATTTTTTGCTGAAAATCTTAATTTCTAATTTAAGGGATGAGACTTACTTTCTGCTATTAGTATTAAAGAAAAGTTATCTGATTATACATCGGAAAAAATCTGAGGGGGTTTAAAATTTAAATAAGAGTTTGGAGCTTAAGCTCCAAACTCTTATTTAAATAGTTATTCAATTATTGTAGTTTGTCCTCGGAATTAGCAGGCTGATTTCTAATTAAATCCTGATTTTCATCTAATAAATGATTCATTCCGCGGACTAAGGTATCATCCTCTAAAACACTAAGAATATGGTAGCCAAAGTCTTCTCTATCTAAAAGAACCTCCTGTAAGACTTCGGCAGTACCGTAGTCTTCAAGCTGATGGGCCCGACTTATAGTCTGCCTCATCATCTCCTGTATTTTTAGCTCATGCTCTAAATCATTGCGCAAATAATCACGCATCGTATAACGTCCTTCAACTTCATGCTTTAAATAAGAAAGCTCATGCTGAGTAACCGGATGAGCGGTAGGCACACATCCTAGGCGAGCAACTCGTTCACCCACCATATCGATATGATCCTGAGTCTTATCCCGATGCTCATCTAATAGATGGTGCAAACTGTGAAAGGCTTCAGCGCCTTCAGTCAACCAGTGATGTTTATTATACTGGTGTAAAGCAACTGTTAAGGCACACTGATGGTCATCTAACATCTGCGCCATTTCCAAACGAACATCTTGAGGTAGGCCAATTCCTACTCCTTCCTCTTTTACTGTTCGAGGCTCCTGACGCATAATCATTTTATGCTCAGTGGTGTGGCCTGGCAAGTTTTGATCAAACCCTGACTTATCTAGGTTAAACGTTCCTTCAAAGTTGCTCATATTAGTAGAAATTAGTTCTATATCCTGATCCTTAGTCGTCTTTTGCTGCATCTCTTTCATTATTTTTCCTCCTTAGCTTATATTGAGTCCATTAATAGTTATTCGCCAAAGAGTTAGTAAATATGTAGTTTTTAAATATGGAATATTAATTAGTTTTTTCCACTAGCTTATATGTAACATTATCGTTCTAATGTTGCGTTAATGACCCAGTGGGGGAAGTTTCGCCGTTCCAACACCTTTTTCTAGCTTAGTGCTACTTACAAATTATTTGATATATTATGATTTGACAGAAGCACTTTGAAAAGAGATTAGCAATTTCGACGAAAAACCTGAATTCCACTCTGAAACAACCCCCACTGGGATATAAAGCGCAGAATTATGTTAGCGGAAGACGCCTCAAATATATTTTTCGTTATCAGCACGGTCAAATGGGTGTTTATAAGCGACATTAAAGTTTGTTTTTTAGTACTTCTTGACGAATCGGAGCTAAAATAAGAACTGGTTTAGCCAATTTTTCTAATTAAAATTGGCAGGTTCTTATTTTAGTGGAGATGAGTCTTAGAAGTACTAAAATAAACTTTTCTAGCGTTAAACACCCATTTGACCTCCCGCACCAACCGTAACAATATACCAATATTGTGGTAATAAAATTAAGTTTTTGAATTCCAATTATCAACTATTAACTAAACTTTACACCAAAATCGTTGCAAAATAAAAAAAGCCTAAGTTAAATAACAACTCAGGCTCTTTAATCTACAACTATTTTATTACCTCTAAGCAGCTACTACAAATAGTAGCATGCTCTGCATCTTCACCAACCGTCTCACAGTATTTCCAGCAACGTTCACACTTTTCACCGGGAGCAGACTTAACTACTACCTCCACTGCTGTCTCTTCCCCTTCATAAGTTGCTGAATCCTCAAGCTCGAACTCAAGCAGTTCCACTTTAGAAACTATAAACAGATCAGCTAAGTTATCAAACTGCTTTAAAAAGTCAGCTAATTCCTCTTCAGCAGTATAAAGCTCTACTGCTGCATCAAGAGAATGACCAACAGTACCTTCATTTCTAGCTAACTCTAGTGCTTTAGATACATCTTTTCTAACTGCTAATAATCTATTCCATTTGCTTTCTAACTCTTGATCTAAATAATCATCCTTTACACTAGGCCAATCGGTTAAGAAAATACTAGCTTCTTCTTTGCAGCTTTCCGGTAAATGCTGCCAAGTTTCTTCAGCAGTATGGACTAATACTGGAGCTAAGATTCTAACTAAAGTAGTTAAAATCTCATACATTACCGTCTGCGCTGCTCGACGAGACTCAGAATCGGTACCGGAAGTATATAATCTATCTTTTAAGACATCCATATAAAAAGAGCTCATCTCTACAGAACAGAAGTTATGCACTTGATGGTAGAGTTTATGGTACTCATACTCCTCATAAGCAGCATTAACCCCTTTAATCAACTGTTGTAACTTGTGTAGGGCCCATTGATCCAACTCCGGTAATTCAGCATAATCAATTCTATTCACAGCTGGATCGAAATCGTTTAGATTTCCTAAGATATATTTTAAAGTATTGCGAATCCTTCTGTAAACCTCAGCATTCTGCTGTAGTATCTCATCGGAAATCCGCATGTCTTCTTTGAAGTTCGAAGAAGCTACCCAAAGTCTGAGAATATCGGCTCCGTACTGATCTATAACCTCTTGCGGAGCAACTACATTCCCTTGTGACTTAGACATCTTTTTCCCTTTAGCATCTACAGTAAATCCATTAGTTACTACAGCTCGATAAGGAGCTTCGTCTTTATAAGCAATAGAAGTCAATAAGGAAGAGTTAAACCAACCCCGATACTGATCAGTACCTTCTAAGTAAAGATCAGCCGGTCGGCGCAGTTCTTCATAGTTCTCCAATACTGCTGCGTGACTAGCTCCAGAATCGAACCAGACATCCATTATATCGCTTTCCTTTTCAAAATCACTGCTTCCACACTCTGCACATTCAAATCCAGTCGGTAAAATTTCTTCAGCTGACAGCTCAAACCAAGCATTAGAGCCTTGCTCAGCAAATAACTCTTGGACAGCAGTTAAGCTTTCTTCATTCATTATATCGTGCCCACAGTCTAAGCAGTAAAATATAGGAATCGGTACCCCCCAGACTTTCTGTCTAGAAATACACCAGTCGGAACGATCGGCAATCATATTGGAAATTCTCTCTTCTCCCCAACTCGGATACCAATTCACCTCTTTAACAGCTGCTAACGCTCTATCCTTAATAGCATCAATTGAAGCAAACCACTGCTCAGTAGCTCTAAAGATAACTGGACTCTTACAACGCCAACAATGAGGATAAGAATGATCAATAAAACTTAAATCCATCAATAAATTATCTTCTTTTAATAAATCAGTTACCTTAATATTTGCATCATCATAGTACATGCCAGCAAAGGGCCCTGCTTCTTCAGTAAATACTCCTTGATCATTCATAGGTGCAAAAACCGGAATATCATACTCTTGAGCAATTACATAGTCCTCATGACCATGGCCCGGAGCAGTATGCACACAACCACTACCCTGTTCTAAAGTAACGTGCTCACCTAAAATAAGCGGCGATTCTCTATCAAAGAAAGGATGCTTAGTTATTAAACCTTCTAAATCAGCTCCTTTAACCTTCTCTAAAACTTTATAATCATCAATACCACAAATCTCCATTACTTCATCCAGCAACTCCTTAGCCAACACCAACAGCTCTCCCTCAGCTTCAACTACTACATATTCAAAATCAGGATGAACCGAGATAGCCATATTAGAAGGTATAGTCCAAGGAGTAGTAGTCCAAATAACTACATAACTTTCGGCTGCTGTTAATTCCGTATCACCAACCTTCCAAGACTCCTTAACTGGAAACTTAACGTAAATAGAAGGAGCCCTATCTTCACCGTACTCCACCTCAGCCTCAGCTAAGGCAGTTCCACAGTCCACACACCAATGAACCGGTTTTAGACCTTTATAAAGATAACCCTGTTTGGCCATTTCACCAAAAACTTCAATTTGCTTAGCTTCATATTCAGGATTTAAAGTAATATAGGGATTTTCCCAATCTCCCCAAACGCCTAAACGCTTAAACTGGTCTCGCTGACGATCTACATACTTCAAAGCATAATCTTTGCACTCTTCACGCAACTCGGCTATACTCAGTTCTTTCTTTTGCTCCCCTAATTCCTTAGTCACCTGATGTTCAATAGGTAATCCGTGCGTATCCCAGCCCGGAATATAAGGTGATTGATAACCATTCAAGGTCTGATAACGAGTTACAATATCCTTTAAAATCTTATTTAAAGCATGACCAATGTGTATATCACCATTAGCATAAGGCGGGCCATCATGAAGAATAAACTTTTCAGCTCCTTCTCTTTTCTGCAAGGCCTGTTCATAAACCTCATTTTCCTGCCAAAACTCCTGAAAGTCCTCTTCGCGCTCCGATAGATTAGCTCGCATCGGAAACTCCGTCTGTGGTAAATCCAATGTTTCTTTATAATCCATTAACTAATTCCACCTCCAAATTAAATTTAAAATTTAAAAAACCTCATCCCCTAAGGGACAAGGTTTACCTGCGGTACCACCCTAATTAGAAAAGCTGCTATTGAGCCAACCTTTCTATCTCTAAAGCTGATAACGGTAGCTACCGGTCCAAACTTACTATTAATTTCAGTTAGACTGCTCAGAGATGATCTTCAATAAGTTGTCCGTGGCCAGACTTTCACCAGTTCTCCGGCTCGCTAAGCACTTTCAACCTATTTACTCTTCTCTATCATAGCAATTAGGATTATTATTTTAATTTGCTTTATATTATATTACAGTTTTTAAAATCCGTCAAGGATATTTTTAATACTATAAATGCTGACCCAGCATTTCTTTAACTATCTGTGCCGAATGTTTAGCTACTTGCTTCATAAAGGTAGGATAATCAACCTCTGCTCCTCCATCAGCTTTATCAGACATAGACCTAATAATCACAAAGGGAGTTTCATTCAAAAAACAGGTCTGGCCTACAGCAGCTCCTTCCATTTCAGCACAGTGACCAGCAAAGGTTTCTCTAAGCCATTCTACTTTTTCCCGTTCAGCTATAAACTGGTCACCGGAAAGAACCCGACCAGTAATCACTTTCAATCCATCTTCTTTAGCTAACTTTTCACTAGCCGTTTTAGCCGCAGCTATTAACTCATCATCGGCTTTAAAAACAGTTTTATCCAGATTAGGTACCTCACCTAACTCATGACCTATAGCTGTAGCATCGAGGTCATGCTGAACAGCATCAGCAGAAATTACTATATCCCCTACTTCTAACTGGGCATCCACTGCCCCAGCAACCCCAGTAAAGATAACCCGAGCTACCTGAAAGTGATCTATTAAAATTTGAGCACACAAAGCAGCATTCACCTTGCCAATTCCACTCTTAACTAATACAACTTCTTTATTTTGCAAAGTTCCTGTATAAAACTTCATTCCTGCCTTCTCTAATACTTCAGCTAACTCCAAATCTACTTTCAATAACTCAATTTCTGCTTCCATTGCCCCAATAATGCCTATTTTCATCCTCATCACACTCCAACTCTAGCTTTATTCATCCTCTTCTTCATTAGCAGCTTCTCCCTGCTCCTCAACATCAAAGTCCACATTAAAGTTCTTTTTAAAACCTGACTTTAATTCATTGAGTCCAGCATTCTGCTCTAATTCATCTACATCAAGTTCAGATAAATCATTTAATTTATTAGTCTGTTCTAAAACATTCATTGCTTCTTCTCCAGCCTGGTCAATATTATTTAATTTATTAGCCTCTAAGGATTCTTCATCCCACTCGTCAACCTCAGAATCCGATGCTTCTTTTAAATCCAAATTATTTGAATCTTCTAGCTGTTCCTGATCAGAATTATCTATCTGCTCCAAAATAGATATTATCTCTTCGTTATCTAGCTCAATATCCTGCTCTTCATTTTTCTGATTTTCTTGACTATCCGCTTCCACTTTTTCTTCAGTACTAGCTACCTCTTGACTAGCTTCCTGCACCTCTTCATTAACTTCTGAAACTACTTCTTGCTCTGCTTTTTCCGATTCTCCTTGTTCAGCTTCCCAGCTCTTATCTTCAGTATCCTTTTCAAACTCATCTTCATCATCTTTATCATCATTTTCTGAGTTCTCTACTGTTAACTTATCCATTTCCTGAGTTGTCTCAAACTCTTTTTGCAAATCATTCAAAGTTAGATCTTCTTGCTGACTTAGCTCAGCTAACTCATCCACTTCTTGTTCTTCTTCTAACATATTTAGATGTATTCTAAGCAAAGTTTTAAACTTCATCTCAAATAGCTCTTTATGTTCAATTAAGTCCTGATACTTACTACGCTGCTTCTCCAATTCCGCGTTATATCTTTCCAATTTCTGCTCAAATTCAGCCTGAGCATTGCTTAATAACTTCTCAGCTTCATTTTCAGCTCTATCGAGAATTCTTTCAGCCTCTGCCTCAGCATTTTCAATTAGTTTATTAGCTTCAGTTTCAGCTTTTTCTTTAAGATTAACCGCTTTTTCCTGGGCATTTCTAATAATTGATCTAGCTTCCTCCCGAGCAGTCTGTTGATGGCTATCGGCAGTATCTTTAATCGTATCCAAAGTCTTATTAATAGTCTCTTCTCGATCCTTATAATCCTGCAAACGCCTCTTTAATTCAGAAACTTCCTTCTTTAATTCTTCATTACTAGTATATAAATGTTCATAACATTCTCCTACTAAGTCTAAAAAAGCATCCACTTCTTTATCGTTATAAGACCACACAGAAAACGTGCGACTAAACTCCTTATTATAGATATCCAACGGCGTTAAAAACTCTTCCACTTAAATCATCTCCTTAAAGATATCTTTTAGTAACTAACTTAATTCTCCCTTTTTTAGATTCACCTAATATCTCATCTATTTCTACTCTACCTCGCCCGCGAATAGAAATCACATCTGTTAAGTCTATCTTTTGAGCCGGATCTGTCTCCTGTTGCCAGTTTAATTTCACCTTACCTGCCTCAATCTCTCGCGCCATTTTAGTTCTAGAAGTAGCAAAACCAGAACTAGCCACCGAATCTAAGCGCAAAGAAGCTACTGTACTCTTAATTTTCTTCACTCTCTGTGTCGGTAAAGATAATCGTTCAGCACTAATTTCTTCAATCTCTACTGGAACCTTATGCACTCGTTCTAGATTTAACAGTAAATACTCCTTAATTTCAGCTAAAACAATTACCTGACAACCATCATCTGCAACCAGCAAATCACCTATTAACTCCCGCTTAATTCCAGTTCCTAAAATTGCTCCTAAAAAATCACGATGATTAACATTTTCAAACTTGAAGTTTCCTTTAATCTCTAAGATAACTAAAGGTTCTGTTAATAGCTCCCACATATAGTAGTCCGGAGCTAAAGCTAATATTTTACGTTCCGCTTTCTTAAAAGCACCATAGCTCCTGTATTTCAAATCATGAATTTTATCTAAAACTGGCTCTACTAAGCTACGCTGATAAGGATTTAAAAAGTTACTAAAAACGGGCTCATGACTACGTAAAGTTTGTTCTGCTTTATCTAGAATATTAGCTGCCATTATCCTTTCATTTTCATCATCAACCTGCTTTAACAGTTTCTCCTGATTAAACAAAAGCATTCCCTCCACTTTCAACAGTTATAGCTAATATATAAATACTCCCATTAGAATTCTAATTAAAGATGTTTCAATAATTCTGATTAAAATAAAAGCCACTATTGGAGAAAGGTCAATCCCAATTCCCCTAGTAGGTAACAGCTGTCTTAGGGGAGCTAATATTGGCTCAGTAACCTGATAAATAAAGCGCAAAATTTTCCTTACATTTGGATTATGTGTAGGCGGACTCACCCAAGTAGAAATTACCCTAGCAATTAAAATCCAAGTATATATTCTAAACACAAAGCGAATCAGTTGAATTATTCCGTGCATTCACGTCCCTCCTAAATATTTATAGTTCTTTAGATCTCTCACAAGCCGCACTTACGGCTTCAATAATAGCTGCTCTAACTCCTCCTTGTTCCAGACTATAAAGTCCTTCAGCAGTAGTTCCCGCTGGAGAAGTAACCTGATCTCGCAAAGCAGCCAGATGTTCTTCACTTTCTGAAGCTAACTTAGCAGTTCCTAATAATGTCTGTATAGCCAACTCTTCAGCCTGTTGATGAGTCAATCCATTTCTAACTCCTCCGGCAGCTAGAGCCTCCAAAATCAGCAGTACAAAAGCGGGCCCGCTCCCACTTAAGCCAGTCACAGCATCCATTAAACTCTCCTTAACTTGAATTACTTTACCAACAGCACCTAATAATTTTTCAATCTGTTCAGCCAAGTTTTGATCAGCATAGCTACCCAAGGAGTAAGCTATAGCCCCCTCTTTTACTAAAGCAGGAGTATTGGGCATCACCCTAACTATCGGCACTCTAGTTTCACTAATTGCTGACTCAATTCTATCAATATTAACTCCGGCAGCAATAGATAAAATAAGCTGTTCAACAGTTATTAACTCACTAATCTCCGCTAAGACCTCTGTCAAAACTTGAGGTTTAACAGCTAAAATCAAATAATCGCTCTGCTGAACTACTAACCTATTATCAGCAGTTACTTCTATACCGTACTTTGTTTTTAATTCTTCCCGTCTAGAACTAGAAATATCACTACCGATTATCTGTTCAGCCTTAAATCTATTACTCTCTAGCAGTCCACTTATTAAAGCTTCAGCTATAGCACCAGTACCTATAAAGCCAATCTTACTACTCTTCACTAATTTTCCCACCTTATCTCCAACTATTTAAATCTATAATTTATACTTAGTCAGTCAAAAATTTCAAATCTAACTTCTCTTTAATACTCTGTTCTTGATTATTAATCTTTAAATTCTGCGGAGTAAACAAAAATATTTTATCACTTAACTTTTCCCGATGACCATCCAAAGCATAAGAAGCTCCACTTATAAAGTCTATTATCTTAGCAGCTAAAGGTACATCAGTTTCTTGTAAATCAAGAATCACCGGTTGCTGTTCTTTCAACTTATCAGCAATAGTAGCAGCATCCTCAAACTTATTAGGTTTAACTACAAATAATTCCTTCTCAGCATAAGAATGAAGTTTAACTACCTTATTCTGCTCTTGACCCTGCAAACTTTTATCATTAACTGCATTTACACAGTCCTCTTCATATAACTCCTTAAAGCCCAAAAAATCAGCTATTTGTTGTAATATCTTCTCTTTCACCTCTTTCCACCTCAATAATTAACTTATTTTAACAACTTAATACTTACGGGGCCCAAATATAGCTGAACCAATTCTAACCATAGTTGCTCCTTCTTCAATAGCCACCTGATAATCATTACTAATTCCCATTGATAGTTCCTGCATCTCGACTCCTGGAATTGCTGCTATTTTAATTTCTTCAAACAGCTCCTTCATACCTTTAAAGTAATCTCTTACCTCTTCAGGATCATCCACATAAGGCACCATTGTCATCAAACCTTTAACCTGAAGATGCTCAAAAACTGAAATTTCTTTTAAATATTCCTTTAGTTTCTCGGGCATTAAACCAAATTTATTTTCATCCTTGGCTATATTAACTTGGACTAAAGTATTCAGTATTCTATTTTCCATTTCAGCTCTCTTATTTATTCTTTTAGCTAAACGAAAGCTATCTAAAGAATGAATTAAGTTACAGTTTTCCATTCGAGCAATATACTTAACTTTATTTCTCTGAAGATGGCCAATCATATGCCAGTTAATATCTGCTGCTAATTCTAAATACTTATCTCGTAATTCTTGTACTCTACTCTCTGCTAAATCAGTTACTCCTAACTTAATAAGTTCTTCAATTTCAGCACAACTTCTGCCTTTAGTAACAGCTACTAACTTTACTTCACTACTTTCTCGACCGACTTTAGAAGCTGCAGTTTCAATTTTATCTCTTAGTTTTTTCAAGTTTTTCTCTATTACTGACATATTCAACCCCTTCCTAAATGATTACTTCTTGAAATAGAATAACTATCCTGCTTAATCAATGAAAAAAGGAATACAATTTAAAGATATATTTTCATTAAAAATTTACTTATAAAATCGAAGCTGCTATCTCTGCCAATTCTGAACGTTCTCCTTTATTAAAGGTAATATGCCCTGCAATTCCCTGATCTTTAAAGTTTTGCGCTAAATAAGTTAAACCATTACTACAACTATCTAAATAAGGATGATCTATCTGATAAGGATCACCAGTCAATACAATCTTAGTATCCTCCCCAGCTCTAGTAATGATCGTCTTTACCTCATGAGGAGTTAAGTTCTGAGCTTCATCAATAATAATAAACTGTTTAGGAATGCTACGCCCACGAATATAAGTTAAAGCTTCCAACTCTACTAAGCCCATCTGCTGCAAGTCTTGGATCATATTACTTGCTTTATCGTCTTCAGAATCACTGCTAACTAAAAACTCCATATTATCATAGATAGGCTGCATCCAAGGACGTAGTTTATCCTCTATATCCCCAGGCAAATAACCTAAATCATTCCCCATCGGCACCACCGGACGAGTTATCAATAATTTATTGAAAATTCTCTCCTCTACTACCTTTTCTAAACCAGCAGCTAAGGCTAAAAGAGTCTTTCCTGTCCCTGCCTTCCCCACTAAAGTAACTAGCTTAATTGCATCATTTAAAAGTAGCTCAAAAGCACAATGCTGTTCTTTGTTTCTAGGCTTAATTCCCCAAATGTTAGGATTTTGGATCATTAAACTTTTAATAGAATCAGACTCCACATCATACCTACCTAAAGCAGATTGAGAGCCTCCTAAGTTATCCTCTAATAATACGAACTGATTAGGATATAGCTCAGCCTGACTACTCAGTTTACCCTGGTCATGAAATTGATCTATCTTTTCAGCATCTACCTGCAAATTAGTTAAACCACTATATAGCTCTTCAATATCCACTTTATTAGTTTCATAGTCCTCTGCTACAACTCCCAAAGCATCGGACTTAATTCTCATATTAATATCTTTAGTCACTAAGATAACCGGCGCATCGTCAGCAACAGCTTCCTTAAGTCCCAAAGCAGTAGCTAAAATTCTATTATCCTCTTTTTCCTCCAAGCCTGAAGGTAATAAGTCCTCCACTTGATGATTGAACTCTACCTTCAAAGTGCCACCACTTTTGAGCTTAACTTTATCATAGAGTCTACCAAGTTCTCTTAACTCATCTAAATAACGAGAAACGGCCCGAGCATTCTTACCTACAGTATCTTGACGACTCTTTAAGGCATCTATCTCCTCAATCACTACAATAGGAATTACAACATCATTATCATCAAAAGCAAAGAGAGCCGTTGGATCATGAATTAATACATTGGTATCTAATACAAAAGTCTTTTTCATAATTCTCACTCCACCTTTCCACTAGGATTCGTAGAAACTTTAAGTCCAAACTCAATCCCCTGCACTACAGCTTTATTTTCACCTACCTTTAAAACTCTTACCTCTTTAAACTCAGGCGTATTCCCCTCTAAAAGTACTACACCTAAGCGATCATCTTGTTTAATTAAAGCCGAAGTTGGAACTACAATACCGTTATATGTAGAGCTTATTAAGTTCACTTCTGCTTTTCTTAGTTTGGTAAATAGGGGCAAGAAACTTCTAACTTTAAAAACTACTAAGCTCTTAGGCTCACTAGAAATTATCCTTTCTACTCTAGCTAAAGAGTTATGACCTTCAAAATTTAACAACTCCAATTTAATTCCAGCCCCTAAGTTAAAAAGATCTACTTTTGCCTTAGGAATAGCAGCAACTAGATAAAGCTCAAAGTTATTTACTACTTTAAAAATAGGCCTACCTGAATTTACAACCTCCTCCTCTTCAACCTGTTTAAACTTATAGCTTAATTCCTGAAACTTTTGGTAAGTTAAACTTTCTAAATTACTAAGAGTTAAAGTAGACTCTAAACCATCTAACTGATAACTAACCAAACCACTTTGATAACTATATAATCGATAATCTTCACCTCTCCCTTCAAGTTGCACAATTAAAGTACCAGGACGTACCCTCTGTCCTGCTTCAACTTTTAAATTTAACTTTCCAGAAGTAGGAGCATACTTTACAGTCTCATCCCTAACAAATAAAGCTGTAGTTTGATATTCTTCTCTCACCTGCCCATATTCTGTCATTACTACTTCCTCAGGATTATAAATAAAAAGATTAACTAAAAAAACTAAAATTAAAATAATGAAAAACAGTCTAAATACTTTTTTAGTAATCCTGAGTCCACTCTTATTGACAGTCGACTTATTATTTTCCCTTCTCAAAAAATCTTTATCTTGCTTATAATCTTTCACTATTAGCAAAACCGTCCTTCGCTAGATTTATAAATATGTTATAGATATTATTCTATAAATAGCCAAGCTACTCCTTCATTTTATACCATTTAGCTTTATCAATTAAAAATAAAAACTTAAAATGTGAAAAAAGTATCGATATCCCCTTTACAAAGAAAAGAAATTATAGTATAATGATTGTGAAGCAAGTAACAAGTTTGATGTTAAGTTTTCCTCTCCCTCTCTTTAGCACCTGTTATATTCAAAGTATAATAGGTGCTATTTTTTTTATGTCTAAACTTATAGATCCTTGAGAAATTTTTCCCAAAAAACTTACTTTTCCCCTTTACAAATATCCTTAAGTGTAATATAATGATTGTGAAGCGAAGAACAACCTTGATATTTGAACTATAAAGCTATCAACTATAAAGGGGGAATAAAAATGAACTGTACATGTGAAGAAAACAGAGAAAAGTATTTTGCTCCTTTAAAAGAAATACTAAAGCAATATGAAGGAACACAAAAAGATTTAATTCCTGTTTTACAGAATAGCCAGGAAGAATATGGTTATTTGCCCGCGGAAGTCTTAGCAGAGATAGCAGCAGGTTTAAACTTACCTTTTAGCCGAGTATACGGAGTAGTAACCTTCTATTCTCAATTTCATTTAGAACCACGCGGTGAAAATATTATTAGAATCTGTATGGGTACTGCTTGCCACGTTAGAGGCGGTACTAAGATTTTGGAGAAGTTTAAAAAGGAGTTAGATATTGAAGCCAATGAAACTACTGAAGATCTGAAATTTACTATGGAATCGGTAGCCTGTATAGGCGCTTGCGGCTTAGCTCCGGTAATCATGGTCAACGATAATACTCACGGTCGTTTAGTACCTGATGACGTACCTGAGATTATAACTCAGTATGCTTAGAAACTTTGTGAAAGTGAAGACTTTCTTGTTCAGTTTAAGTTAAGGATAATTATAAGCAAGGGGGGACAAAAAAATGAAAGAAACTATTCATAGTTCACAAATTTTAGTCTGTGGAGGTACTGGTTGTATTTCTTCTGGATGTGAAGAGGTTAAAAACGCTCTAGAAGATGAACTAAATAAAAATAATCTAAGTGAAGAAATAAAGTTAGTTCAAACTGGCTGTCACGGTTTTTGTGAAAAAGGGCCGATTGTAATTACCTATCCTGATGGTGTATTTTACTGTGAAATTAAGCCCGAGGATATTGAAGAAATAGTAACAGAGCATATTAAAGAAAATAATATTGTAGAACGATTACTCTATCAAGATCCAATAAGCAAAGAAAAAATAGCTAATTATAAGGAAATAGATTTTTATAAAAAACAACAACAGATTGCTTTAATAAACTGTGGTTATATAGATCCTCTTGAAATCGATGATTATAAAAAGCAAGATGGCTATCTAGGACTTAAAAAAGCTTTAACAGAATTAGAGCCTGAGGAAGTAGTTCAAGAAGTTAAAGAGTCTGGTTTACGAGGTCGAGGCGGAGGTGGTTTCCCGACTGGATTGAAATGGCAGTTTGCTCGTGATGCTCAAGGAGATAAAAAGTATGTTATCTGTAATGCTGATGAAGGAGACCCGGGTGCTTTTATGGATCGCAGTTTATTAGAAAGTGATCCCCATCGCATCATAGAAGGAATGGTGATTAATGCCTATGCAATCGGAGCCGATGAAGGATATGTCTATGTTAGAGCTGAATATCCTTTAGCTATTGAACGCCTACAAAGAGCAATTGAACAAGCCAATGAAGAAGGGGTATTAGGTGAAAATATCTTTGGCAGTAATTTCAGCTTTGAACTGCATATTAAAGCTGGAGCTGGAGCCTTTGTTTGTGGTGAAGAGACAGCTTTGATGGCTTCTATTGAAGGAGAAAGAGGTATGCCTAGACCTAGGCCTCCCTTTCCAGCTCAAAAAGGATTATGGGGAAAGCCTTCAAATATTAACAATGTAGAAACTTTAGCTAACGTTCCCTATATTATTTTGGAAGGAGCTGAAGCCTTTAATTCTATTGGTACAGAGAATAGTAAAGGAACTAAGGTTTTTGCTCTAACTGGTAAGATCAATAATACCGGTTTAGTGGAGGTACCGATGGGAATTAGTATGCAGGAAATCATTTATGATATTGGGGGCGGAATTAGTGATGGTAAAGAGTTTAAAGCAGTACAGATAGGCGGGCCCTCCGGTGGCTGTTTACCTGAAGATAAATTAGAGTTACCTATTGACTATGACTCCTTAATTGAAGCGGGAGCAATGATGGGTTCTGGTGGTTTAGTGGTAATGGATGAAGATACCTGCATGGTTGATGTAGCTAGCTTTTTCTTGGATTTTACCCAAAGCGAATCCTGTGGTAAGTGTACTCCTTGTCGTGAAGGTACTAGACTAATGCTGAAGATTTTAAATAGAATTACTGCTGGCGAAGGTCAAGCTGGAGATATCGAGCGTTTGGAGAGATTAAGTTATAATATTAAAGATACTTCTCTATGTGGCTTAGGTCAGACAGCTCCTAATCCAGTATTGAGTACTCTAAAGTACTTTAGAGATGAGTATGAAGCTCATATCCAACAACGCAAATGTCCAGGAGGAGTCTGTCCGGAGTTATTAGGCGACTTTAAAATCGATGCAGAGGCCTGTGTAGGCTGTACTTCTTGTAAAGATGCCTGTCCGGTGGAAGCAATTGCTGGAGCAAAAAAAGAAGCCCATAGAATCAGAAGTGAAGTCTGTATTGCCTGTGAAAACTGTGTGGATGAGTGTCCGGTTGACGCTATATTTAGAGAATAATGAACCTATACTGCAAAGGAGTGAGAAAAAGATGAGTGAAATTACTTTAACTATTGAAGGACAACAGGTTACAGTAGAGTCAGGAACTACTATTTTGGAAGCTGCTCGTAAGTTAGGTATTGAAATACCTACTCTCTGTTACCATCCTGATTTGACTGAGTATGGTTCTTGTCGGGTCTGCGACGTCGAAGACTTAGAAAGTGGTAACTTATTAGCTTCCTGCGTAAGTTTAGCTGAGGAAGGAATGAAGCTAAAAGTAAATAGTGCTAGAGCCAGACAGGCTCGCCGAATGAATGTAGAGCTCTTATTAGCTAGCCACCCTAATGAATGTTTGACCTGCGATAGAAACGGAAGCTGTGAGCTACAGGATATAGCTCATAATCTAGGGATCAGCGAAATAGATCTACCTATTGAGCCTAAGAATCATCCGGCTATTAAAATCGGGCCCTCTTTAAAGCAGGAGCCCAGCAAATGCATACTCTGTGGTCGCTGTGTTAGGCTCTGTGAAGAAATACAGGGAGTTTCGGCTTTAGACTTTACTAATCGGGGCTTCAATTCGGTAGTAACTACTGCTTTTAATCTACCCAAAAAGGATATTAACTGTGCTAACTGTGGTCAGTGCGCTACTGTCTGCCCTACGGGAGCTATTACTGAAATTCGAGAGATAGACCAGGTTTGGAAGGCGCTAGAAGATGATAGCAAGCACGTAGTAGTACAGACAGCTCCTTCCATTGAAGCAACTTTAGGAGAAGAGTTTGGATTAACCCCTGGTAGCGTAGTCACTGATAAACTGGTGGCTTCTTTAAGAAAGCTAGGCTTTGATAAGGTCTTTTCTACTGATTTTGCTGCTGATTTAACGATCATGGAAGAGGGAAACGAACTATTAAATCGCTTTCAAACAGGTCGCAAATTACCACAGCTGACCTCTTGTTGTCCAGGCTGGGTTAAGTTTTGTGAACACAACTACCCAGAACTACTGCCTAATCTATCTACAGCTAAATCACCTCAGCAGATGTTTTCAGCCTTAGCTAAGACCTATTATGCTGAAAAAACCGGAATTGACCCGCAAGATATCTATACCGTTGCTATTATGCCTTGTACAGCTAAGAAGTTTGAAAAGGATCGCGCTGAGATGAACGATAGCGGCTACAAGGATACTGATGCTGTATTAACTACTCGTGAATTAGCTCGAATGATCAAAGAAGTAGGAATCTGCTTTAGTAGTCTGGAAGCAGAAAATGAAGAGTTTGATGAATTGATGGGAACTCACAGTGGTGCTTCGGTTATCTTTGGTACTACTGGGGGAGTAATGGAAGCTGCTTTGCGAACAGTCTATGAAGTCTTAACTAAGGATGAATTAAAGGAGTTAGAGTTTGAAGAAGTACGAGGTATCGAAGGTGCTAAAGAAGCAGAAATTGAGATCAACGAAAGAACAATTAAAGTGGCAGCTACTCACGGTCTAGCCAATGCGGCTCAACTAATCGATAAAATCCAAGCCGGAGAAGCAGAATACCACTTTATAGAAGTAATGGCCTGCCCTACTGGCTGCGTAGGTGGCGGAGGTCAGCCTTTACCCACCAATACTGAGATTAAACTGAAGCGGGCTCAAGGTCTTTACAGTATAGATCAAAGCGACGAAATTAGAAAGTCTCACGAAAATCCGCAAGTACAAAAGCTATACGATGAGTTCTTAGTTAAACCACTCAGTGGAGAAGCTCACCGACTGTTGCATACTAATTATGAACAGCGCAATGAATACGATGCTGTTGCAGATAAAAAAGCGAAATAAATACTATCTATTTTCACCTCCCACAAGCACGTGTTATGAACAAAAATTTCTACTCCATTGTTCATAATACGTGCTCTTTTTAGTCCAAAATATAAAATAAACTCTTACTTTTGAGAGAAACAATCACTTGTTTATCCCTTTCAATTTCTAATTGTTGAAAAGCATGGTTAGGAATACTTACTTCTATCTGTTGCTTAGAATCTCGGGGTTCAACCAACACAGTATTATAAGCTCCTTTTTCAAAAATATTTATTACTTCTCCAGTTAATAAATTATCTCTATCAGGTCTTTCAGATTTATTTTTAAGAATCATTACCTCTTCAGCCCTAATCCCAACTTGTACTTTATTTTCCCTTGTTAATTTATTTTTATCCTTTTCTAAGTAAGGTAGCTCTAGTTTCGTAGCTAATTCATCAGATTCCACAATTAGCTTCTTGCTTTGCACTTCCAAAACTCGAGTTGAAAACAGATTCTTAATCCCAAAAAAATTAGCTACTTCTATGGTAGCTGGTCGTTGATAAATACACTTCTTATTACCACTCTGATGAATTTTGCCATTGATCATTAAGCTCAACTGGTCACCTAAAAAGAAAGCTTCTTCTAAATCATGAGTAATCATCAAAATTGTCAAATTATATTCTGCTTGTATCTCTTTTAATAACAACCATAAATCCTTCTTCATACCTTCATGCAAGGCCGAAAAGGGTTCATCCAATAACAAAAAATTATTTCCAACAGCTAATGCTCTTACCAAAGCTACTCGCTGTTCTTCTCCCCCACTGAGATTCTTAGCTGCCCTATTTAATAAATGCGTAATCCCTAGCTTATCAGCCAATTCCATCACAAATTGATATCTTTTTTGCTCCTTAATTTTATTAACATTCAAACTATACATAATATTCTCTTTAACCGTTAAGTGAGGAAAAATAGCTAAATCCTGCGGAACATAAGAAACTCCCCTCTTTTCAACAGGAAGTTCACTAATTTCTTTATCATCAACAAAAACAGCCCCCGTATCAAACTCCCTAAAACCAATCATTGATTCTAAAATTAATGTTTTCCCACTTCCGGTTGGGCCAATAATCACATGACAAGTGCCTTCTTCTACAGTCAATGAAATATCTTCAACCACAAAACTACCTAAATCTATTCTTAAATCTTTAACCTCAATCATATAGTGATTCCCTCCAAAAAATCCTCACTCCATATAATGTTCCTAAACCTACTATAATTAAAATTAAGATTAAGCTCATAGCCCCAGTTATATCAGCTACTGAAATCCGCATAAAAATCGCTACTGGTAAAGTTTCAGTCTGCATAGCCATAGTTCCAGCAATAGTAATTGTAGCACCAAATTCTCCTAAAGCCTTGGCCCAAACTAATATCCCACTAGCAAAAATCCCCCTCTTAGCTAAAGGAAAGGTAATAGTCATAAACGAGTTAAAAGATGATGAGCCTAGAGAGCGAGCTACTTTTTCATAACGCTCAGGAATTTCATCCAATACTGCTTTAACTAATCTAATAGCAATACCTAAAATAGTAATAAACTGGGCTAATACAATCCCCGAAGCTGTAAAAACAAAGCGAATATAGTTATCCTGAATCCAACTTCCTAAAGGATTATTAAAAAAGATAAGTAACATTGCCCCTAAAGCTGCTGGTGAAACAACCATTGGTAACTCAAATAAGGTATCAATTAAGTCTTTAGCAACAAAATCAAAACGAGATAACGCATAAGCAGCAGGAATAGCAATTATAACTGATATTAAAGTGGAAATAGTGGCTGTAATCAAACTTAAGCGGAGCGAAAATAAGACCCGACGCGAAAAAATAATCTCTGCAAACCGCTCGATATCAAAAAAATAAAAGAGAGAAATAATCAAGACTGCATAAATCAAAAATGAAGTCAATACTATGCCAATTGAAACCCTTTTGAAGTTCACTACTGAATCCACTCCTCTGGCACTGAATATTCACCACCAACCGGTCGTTCCTCCCCTAACCATTCTTCAGCTTCATCTACGCTCATAAAATAACCGTACTTTCTAAAAACTTCCTGACCCGACTCCGACTGTATAAAGTCAATAAACTCTTGGGCCAACTCTTCATTCTCACTAAACTCTGAAATAGCAATGGGAATATATCCGAACCTCAATACCTGCTCCTTAGCTAAAGGGATTGTCTCAATCTTTTCCGGCTCCCAGTCCTCAAAAACTCGCCAACCAATTACTGCATCTACCGTTTCTAAAACAGCAGCATTAGCAGTAGAAGCACAACTGTCAGCATAATAAACTATATTCTCTCGCAAAGCCTCCACCTCTTCAGCATTTAAACTATTTTCAATTACCTCTACCGCATAAGTTCCCACACAAACAAATTCTGGATTAGCAATTCCTACTTCAACCCCAGGCTCTAAAAGATCTTCTAGACTTTGAATATCTTTTGGATTACCCTTAGGAACATTAATAGCTGAAACTAGATAAGTTGCATACTCTATAGTATCTGGCTTAACTAACCCTTCTTCTTCAGCTTTAATCATATAGTCTGAGGAGCCGGGAAAATAAATATCGCCCCGTTGGTTTAGTTTCATTTGGGATAAAACAGTTCCCGAACCACCAAAGTTAACATTTACTTTAACCCCTGTCTCTGCTTGAAAAAGCTCTACTATTTCTTCAGTTGCAGGCTTACTAGCAGCTCCAGCAAAAACTAATAAGCCATCATCATCTGCTCCTAAGTTTGAAAGATATATTCCCCCACCAAGTATTACTAAAATAATTAATAAAGACACCAGCAATTTTTTCATAACTTTCAACCCCTTTCTTAATTTTAAAAAAATAAAAGATATCCCTAGATCTAAAAAGGGATATCTTAATAAACAATGGCACTCAAAAAAGCACCTAAAAACATCTCCTTTCCAAATCTATCGGGAGGTGAACTGATTTCTCAATCCACCCTAGCGCATTTAAACCACCTTAGACCTATATCCGTAGGCAATTTAATTCGAAGATGAAACAATAAAATATTTGATTTTAAATGGAACTTCCTTTAGATAATTCTAATTATAAGTCCAATCTACTAAGTATTATAAGTTATTTTGTTCATAATGTCAAATATTATTACTAAAAACTAACCCTCTCTCCAGTTACCATATAAATAATTCTTTCGCAGATATTAGTAGTATGATCAGCAATTCTTTCTAAATATCTACTAGCAAATATCAGACAGGTAGCTTGAGAAATAGTGGAAGGGTCTTCCATCATATAAGTTAATAGTTCTCTTAAAATCTGATCATCAAACTCATCTACTTTCTCATCCATCTTAGCTACCTTTTCAGCCTTTTCAATATCTAAATTAACAAAAGCATCAAGACATTCCTTAACCATCTCTCTGGTGATTTCAGTCATTTTAGGAATATCAATCAAAGGTTTAATTAAAGGCTTATCAGCTATAGTAATAGTTATCTTGGCAATATTAAAGGAATAATCACCCATTCTTTCTAAGTCGGTAATTATCTTAGAAATCATACCGATAGTTCTTAAGTCACGAGCCACCGGCTGCTGTAAAGCAATTAAGCGAATACATTTCTTTTCAATCTCTATCTCACACTCATCGATTTGATCATCTTCAGTCATTACCTCTTTAGCTAACTCTACATCCTGTTCTTTTAAAGAAGTAACTGCTTTATAAATAGCCTCTTCTACCATGCTCCCCATCTTTAATAAGTCTTGTTTTAAGTCTTCCAACTCCTGATCAAAATTATTTCTGACCATAGAATTTCACTCCTCTTTTATTCTTTAATAATCAGCATTAACCAAAACGACCCGTAATGTAGTCCTCAGTTCGTTCATCTGCTGGTCTTTCAAATATCTTTTCGGTAGGCCCGTGTTCTATTACTTCTCCCAATAAGAAAAAGGCAGTATAATCGGAAACGCGAGCTGCCTGTTGCATACTGTGAGTTACAATTACAATAGTGTAATCTTCCTTTAAATCTTTAATTAGTTCTTCAATCTTAGCCGTAGCAATGGGATCTAAAGCTGAAGTAGGCTCATCCATTAATAAAATATCAGGATTTACTGCTAAAGCTCGAGCAATACATAGTCTTTGCTGCTGTCCGCCGGAAATATCCATAGCCGATTTATCTAATCTATCTTTAACCTCATCCCATAAAGCTGCTGCTTTCAGACTGTCTTCTACAATTTGATCAAGCACTTCTTTATTCTTTATTCCGTGTGCTTTAGGCCCGTAAGCAACATTATCATAAATTGATTTAGGAAAAGGATTAGGATCTTGAAAGACCATGCCGATCTGCTTACGCAGTTCTACTACATCCAAACCTTTTTGATAAATATTATGCCCATCAATTAATACCTCTCCTTTTACTTTAGTGCAGTCAATCAAATCGTTCATCCTATTAAGAGTTCTCAAAAAAGTAGACTTACCACAGCCTGAGGGGCCAATTAAAGCTGTTATTTTTTCAGCCGGTACTTTTAAATCAATATTTTTCAAAGCTTGAAAATCATTATAAAAGAAGTTTAAGTCCTTAATTACAATCTTTTCTTTGCTATTTTGAAGCATCAATAGTTACCTCCTTAAACGGTATTTATTTGCTGAGATTTTTTCTAAATCGATAACGAATAAAGATCGCTACTAGGTTTAAGATCAAAACTAAAACTATTAACACAAAAGCAGTTCCGTAAGCAATAGGTCTAACCACACCTATACTATGGTGCTGAGTAGATAGTATATACAGGTGGTAAGGTAAAGCCATAAACTGACTACCTAAAGAGTCTGGTATTCTAGGCAAAAAGAAGGCTGCTCCAGTAAAGAGAATCGGGGCCGTCTCTCCAGCTGCTCTAGATAGTCCTAAGATTGCTCCGGTTAAAATCCCGGGAATAGCATTTGGAAGTACATTATGGCGAATAGTATGCCATTTAGAAACACCTAAAGCTAAGGAGCCATGTCGATATGAGTTAGGTACTGATTTCAAAGCCTCTTCACTAGCAGTAATAGTGACTGGTAAAGTCAGTAGTCCTAAAGTTAAACCTGCCGATAATACTGAAGTTCCTAAGCCTAAGTTTTTAACAAAAAGAGCCAGACCAAATAGTCCATAGACTATTGAAGGAACTCCGGCTAAGTTACGAATAGCCATCCTAATTGTTCTAGTCAGCTTGCCTTGTGAGGCATATTCATTTAAATAAATAGCTGCAAAAACACCAATCGGTACCGCAAAAAGAGCAGTAATCATAGTTACCAGAACCGTACCAATAACTGCTGGCCAAATTCCTCCTTCAGTCATTCCACTTCTAGGAGCAGTAGTTAAGAACTCCCAACTGATTACTCCTATTCCTTTAGAAATAATATCATAGAGAATAATAAATAAAATAAATAGAATTAACCACGTCGATAAGCGTAAAATTCCAAAACCTAATTTCTGTTTCAAGTTATCTGTCATTATTCACCCTCCCCATACTTATGGAGAACCAAGTCGGATACTAAGTTTACCAGAAAAGTCATTACAAATAATACTGCTCCAATTGCAAATAAAGAATGGTAGTGAGTAGTATTAAAGGGCACTTCTCCTAACTCAATAGCAATAGTAGCAGTCATAGTTCTAATTGAAGAAAAAATACTTCTAGGTACTGCCGGCGCATTTCCGGTAGCCATTAAAACGGCCATAGTTTCACCAATAGCTCGACCCATCCCCAGCATTATGGCTGCTGTAATCCCTGATAAAGCAGCGGGAATAGTTACCTTAACTAAAGTATGCCATCTATTAGTACCCAAAGCTAAAGAAGCCTCTTTATACTCTTTAGGTACTGCCGAAATAGCATCTTCAGAGATACTGATAATCGTCGGTAAGGCCATTACTCCTAAGAGAATAGAACCATTGATTACATTTAAGCCGTTACTTAAACCGAAGGTTCTAGCAATAATAGGGCCCAATAAAACTATTCCCAAAAAACCAATTACCACTGAGGGAATACTAGCTAAAATCTCAATAACTGGTTTTAAAATCTCTCTTTCTTTTGGTCTGGCTACCTCAGCTAAGTAAGCGGCGGCGGCTATTCCTACCGGCACAGAAAAGAGCAAAGCCCCTATAGTAACCGCTAAAGTACTGATTACCAAGCTAAGAATTCCATAGCCTGGATTACGAGAAGTAGGGTTCCACCTAAAAGAAGTAAAAAATTCTCTAATACTTACCTCTTCAAAGGTAGGTAAGCCTTCACTTAATAATAGATAAAAGATTCCTGCTAAAACTATAATAGCCAAAATGCCATTTAGAAGAAAAAAGATCTTTAGCCCTTTTTCTTTATACTTAGTTAACTTATCTTTCTTAGATATTTCAATTTCTTCCTGTTCTAGTCTAAGATCAGTCAAGATAAATCCCTCCCTGTGAAGTGCAATTAATAATTAAATTCAAAAACAAGCTTTAATCAGCTCCAAAAATAAAATACATTTTGGAGCTGATAATGACTTTAAACTTTGCTTATTATTGAAGCTGTTCAGCATTAAACTCTTGATACTCAGGACTTACCGGATAAAAACCAGTGCTAACTGCTACTTCTTGACCAGCCTCACTTAAAATAAACTCTATATAGTCCAACTGTGCTCCTTCAGGCTGACCATTAAAGTAGTTATATAAAGGTCTAGCAATGGGATACTCACCTGTTTCTACATTTTCCGGCTCTAGAGGAGTAGCATATTCAGAGTCTTCATCTAAAGCTATACTAATCACAGTCAGTCCATCTTCAACTTCATTATTAGAATCCACTGTATAACCAATCCCACCGTAACCAATAGCCCGATTATCACTTCTAACTCCTTCTACTATCTGCGCCGTACCGTTCATTCTTCTTACATCGTCAGAGAAATCATCTCCTAATACATTATCTCTAAAGAAAACATAAGTGCCGGAGTTACTCTGCCGACCATACATTGAAATTTCAGCATCGGGCCCGCCTACCTCTGACCAATTAGTAATCTCACCTCTAAATATAGCCCCTACTTCATCCATAGTTAACTCTTCTATTCCCAAGTCTTGATTAGCAAAAACAGCCAGTCCATCCATACCGATTACCACTTCAAAAGGATCAACATTATTATTATTGGCCTGTTCAATCTCCGATTCACTCATAGCACGGGAAACGTTAGCTATATCGACTCGGTCATCTATTAAAGCTGCAATTCCTGTTCCAGAGCCACCACCAGTTACTGAAACTGCTACCCCTGTCTGTTCTTCCATATAAGCTTCTGCTAAGCTCTGTCCTAAGTTAACCATTGTATCTGAACCTCTAACTTCAATATTTCCTGTTACCTCGTCTCCACCACCACAACCTACGGCTATCAAACTAAAAGTAAGCAACATCACTAATAATACAACTGCTTTTTTGCTAAATAAATTAATCATCTTTCTCCTCCTATTTTAATTACCTTATTTTTTAATACGAATCAATTGTAACAGTTCTCTATTACAGTTAGGTTAAAACTATGTTAAAATTATGTTAAAGTTTTAGATTTTTAATTATTTTTAAAAACTTTAATAATCCTTGATATGATAGTGATTATAGCAGTTTCCTTTTGAATTTATTTTTAGTTAAGTTCAAGTAATTTGAGATAAGATTACTACGATTATTACTACGATTTTAAAAATAAAAATATACTATATGGGGTGAATAGCCTTACTATATGCTTAAAATATGAAAGTAAAGAGTAAAGATTTAACACCAAACTCCGGCACTTTGTTTAACTTTTTCTAATCCCCCGCCCCTTATTTTATTTAAAATAGCTAAGGGTTAGATGCTAAAAAATCTATCATAATTTTTGGATTTAGAAAAAAATTAAAAAAGTTTTACTTTTAAGGTTTACAGATTTGGTGAAAAAGTAGTATAACATAATGAAGGTCATAAAAATCGTAAAAATCAACTAAAAAAGGAGAGTGAAAAAATGAAACTATCAAAAAACATAGTTGTCAGAGTATCTCCTCAAACTAAGAAAAAACTATTAGATGAAATTCCAGAGAATGAAAATATATCTACAGTTGTCAGGGATTTGGTGCTGAACTATATCAATGACTGATTTTAGCTATTTCTGATAGATAGTAGGTCACTACACCTCCGCCTACTATCTTCCCTCTCTTTTAGGAGTTTATATAGATGACTTGTTAATAGCTGGGGGTATGATATTCTCCAGCTAAAACTATTTTATAGGAGTGATCAAACTGTATATATCAAAAGAAATACTAGTAGATCAACAAGAAGTAGCTGACCTTTTGACTGAAAAAGAAAAGCTAGAACAGGAATATCAGACCAAAAAAGAAGAATTCAAATACACCAAGCGAAGAACTTTGAAGTGGATTAGAACAAAGAAAAGAGCAGAAAAACATAGCAAGAATCCTCAACATCAAAAGCAAAAAATGTATCAAAAACAGCTTGAAAATATCAAGAAAACTATAGCAAATAATCAGCATGACTTTGAGAAAGTAGAGGAACTAGAAAAAGAACTACCAGAACTGAAAGAAAAAATAGCAGAAGTAGAAGAAGAATTGAAAAAATATGTAAAAATAGAAGTACAGGAGGTGACTTAGTTTGGATATAGATGAGTTGAAAAATGAAGTTGAAAATATAGCAAGTACACAAAAAGCATTAAAAAAAGAAGCCAACAAAGTAAGGCATAGGCTAGAATTAGGTAGAGATAGATGGGGATTTAAGCAGAAAGAAAAACCAAAGAAAATATATAAAAGAGATTACTGGGGTAGAAGAATAGATTAGAAGTAGCTATAATCCTGCTTATTTTTAATTCTAAGCAGTTTTAATTTCAGACTAGTATAGGGATAAGCAGACATCAATAAAACAGATTATATTTAATTCTAAGCAATTACATTGAAGGGGGGGGAGTTGGATGAAGATGAAATTATTAACAATCAATCTACCAAAAAATATATCAGAAAAAGAGCTAGAAAATACAGCACATAGTTATATAGAGTCTATGAAATATCACATTAAAAAGAATAACTGGAATTGTAGTTTATTAATAGCTCCAGCTCCCTATGCTCCTATAAATAGAGTAGATACTTTAATGTATAGAGGGAAAGAAAATACAGCAGGAAAAGGCAGCAAGAGAAATAAACTACATAAGATTAAAAGCCAATTCAAAGAAAAATCACATTTGCATATAATAGCATTAGGTAAAAATATAAATCAAATTACAAAGCAGACTAGGTTATATTTTATCAAAAAGTTTAATAATCAGTTTGGACTTGAATTAGAAAAAATTAATCAAGATCAAAAACTGTTCCACGCTAAGAATATTAAAAATGGAGAAGAAGGATTAGTCAAAGCTATTCACTATTGCATAAATCAAAGCAGAATACATAGGACAGCAGGAAACTTTGACTTTGAGCAGTATATAGGTGCAACAGTAGTAGAACAGCAAGAGAATAGAGTAGAAGAACAGCAAGTATCTCTAACTAAGTCAGCAGATCAAATTAAAGAGAGTACAGCAGAGCAAGCTATTTTAATAGCAGAAAGTCAAACCCATAGAATTACAGCAAAAGCTGAATATTTCCCCTGATTTTTAATTTCGTTAAAAAAATTAAATCTTTTAATCCCTTACGAAGTAAGGGTTTAGGGTGGTTTTTAAACTACTATGTAATAATACTAATATATTCTATAGGTAAATAAAATAACAGAATACTAGAAATATCAGAAGTCAAATTGTAAATATATGTATTATGCAACAGAATTACAGTAAAGTTGCATAATACTCTAATCCCTTGCTATGATAGTATTCTTGATTTTAGCATTTTTAAAACTAATAAAACTATACATTATTCCTGCTTATAATTACAGAAACATTGCACAGATTTAGCTAAATCTAAATAAATTTAAAAAAATCGGATCTCTGACTAATGTTGTGAAGAAAAATATGTAAATTTCAAAAATAAAAATGCATTTGACCAGGCTTTCTCTAATTATTTAAGTAACTACACTCAAAATAGAGAAAGGAGCTTGGACAAATGCAATCATATAATATCACAAAATTACTTGATTTGCCAGACATAATTGCTACTGATTTATTGATTTT
>NZ_JALKBZ010000029.1 GCF_023227765.1 Fuchsiella alkaliacetigena | reverse complement strand
TTAGAAAGCAATTTAAGACGATAACAACCGATAATGGGAGAGAGTTTTATGATTATGAAGGGATAGAAAGGTCATTTACTGGCAGTAGCATTCCAAGGACAAGTCATTATTATGCAGATGCCTATTGTTCTTGGCAAAGAGGAAGCAATGAGAACTTAAATAAAATGATTAGAAGATTTATACCTAAAGGTACTAGTATAAAGAAATTTAGTCGGCGTGATATTAAAGAAATTCAAAAATGGATGAATAACTATCCAAGAAAGATGTTTAATTTTAAAAGTTCTGATGAAATATTTAAGGAAGCATTAGAAGCAGCTTAAGTTATATATGAGTTAGTTTGAAATATGCTTTAGCAAAGAGGAGAGACCTCCTTGCAGGAAAAAAATGGATGATATCTCCTCTTTAAAGAGGAGATATCATAAAAACTCAATCTATTAATCCATTGAAATAGAGGGTATGTGTTTTTTTAAAAAGTCTGTGCATTTTAACTTGCAAAGAACTGATGATCACAAATTTTTTCTTGCAATCACCCTAGTTTAATCCTTAACTATATTAGATATATTTAAATTTTTCTAACTCAATATCGACTAAGCTCCTAAAAGGATCTTTTGCTTTTTCTTAACTACCTTAATTCTTGTTCTATTATTCCCCCACCAATTAAAATATCTTGTTGATAAAAAACCACAGCTTGTCCCGGAGTGATCGCTCGCTGTTTTGTCTCAAATTCAACTTTAACTCTTCCAGTAGATAAAGGATAAATATTAGCTTTAGCCGGTGAAACATTATATCTTACCTTAGCTTCTACCTCCATTTCCTTCTCTAAGCGAGGAATAGCAACCCAATTAACTTCTGTTGCTATTAGTTTCTTTCCAAAAACATCCTGGTTATCACCAACAATTAAAGCATTTCTCTCACTATCTAATTCAACTACATATAAGGGCTTATGATAGGATAGTCCTAAACCTCGCCGCTGTCCAATAGTATAAAAAGGCAGTCCTTTATGTTTACCTAACTTATTTCCTTCTAAGTCTAGAATAGGGCCCGGTTCTATAATTTCAGGATAGTTCTCAGCTAAAAAACGATTATAGTCATCATCAGGAATAAAGCAGATCTCTTGACTATCAGGCTTATCGTGAACAGCTAATCCAAACTCTTTAGCTAACTCTCGAGTTTCGCTTTTCTTAAATTCTCCCAGAGGCATCAAAGTACGTTCCAATTGCTGCTGAGTTAAGCCATATAAAGTATAAGACTGATCTTTATCTTCATCTTCAGCCTTTCTAATCAAATGTCTTTCTTCAGAATTATGCTCAATCTTAGCATAATGTCCTGTAGCCATATAGTCACCATCTAGTTCTAAACTTTTCTTTAAAAAGGCTTTGAACTTCACTTCTTGATTGCACATTATACAGGGATTAGGAGTTCTAGCTTGAGCATACTCTTCAACAAAGTAATCAATAACCTTTTCCGCAAATATATCCTCAAAGTTAACTACATAAAAGGGAATATCCAACTGATAAGCTACAGCTCTAGCATCTTCTACTGCTGATAAAGAACAACAGCTCTGTTCTCCAGCAACAGTTTCATCTGTAGGCCAAATCTGCATAGTAATTCCTATTACCTCATATCCTCTCTCCTTAAGTAAAGCAGCAGTTAAAGAGCTATCAACTCCTCCACTCATAGCTACTACTACCCTTTTGGGCTTCGTCATCTCTTAATCACCTTTCTTATTCTCAAGCTAATACTTATTAATATAGTTACTGATGCTTCCCTGATTTATCATCACAATCATCACACATATCTCCACCATTTAGTCCTAAGTAATTATTAATTGCTTTTTTAAGAGCATCAGCAGCCAAATTAGAACAGTGCATCTTTTCAGGTGGTAAGCCTCCTAGAGCCTCAGCTACATCTTTATTAGTTAATTTTTGAGCCTCTTTAATACTCTTACCCTTTACCATTTCAGTAGTAATACTACTAGTAGCTATAGCAGCTCCACAACCAAAGGTTTTAAACTTTATATCTTGGATTATATCGTCTTCTACATTAATAGATATCTTCATTATATCTCCACAAGTAGGATTACCTACTTCTCCAACTCCATCTGCATCTTCAAGCTCGCCTATATTGCGTGGATTTTCAAAGTGTTCCATTACTTTATCAGAATACATTTTCTTCACTCCCCATTTTTATTAAATACTTTTAAGCTTCTTTTTGATTATAAATCGGAGACATAGCTCTTAATTTTTCTACTATCTTTGGCAAAACATCTAACACGTGCTCAACCTCTGCTTCGGTATTATACTTTCCTAAAGTAAGCCTTAAAGAACCGTGAGCAATTTCGTGTGAAATTCCCATAGCTAATAAAACATGAGAAGGATCTAAAGAACCAGAAGTACAGGCCGAACCACTCGAAGCAGCAATCCCTTTTAAGTCTAAGTTGAGTAATAGAGATTCACCTTCTATATATCTAATACTAATATTAACATTATTGGGTAAACGTTTATTTCGATGTCCATTAAGCTGTACTTCATCAATTCTTTCTTCAATTCCTTCAATTAATTTATCTCTTAAGCGAGTTAATTTCTCTTGTTTTTCCTTCAATTCATTTTTAACAATTTCAGCTGCTTTACCCATTCCTACAATACTAGGAACATTTTCAGTACTAGCTCTTTTGCCTCGTTCTTGTGCTCCTCCATGCATAAAAGGAACAATTCTAGTACCCTTTCTTATATATAAAGCCCCTATACCTTTAGGAGCATTAAACTTATGTCCAGAAAGAGATAATAAATCCACATTTAATTCATTAACATCAACAGGAATTGAACCTACCGCTTGCACAGCATCAGTGTGAAAACAAATTCCCTTTTGCTGAGCTATCTTGCCAATCTCTGCAATAGGCTGAATAGTACCTACTTCATTATTGGCTAACATAATACTAATTAAAACTGTATCATCTCTAACTGCCTCAGCTACATCTAACGGATTAACTAATCCCTCTTCATCCACAGGTATAGAAGTAACTTCAAAACCATGATACTCTTCTAAATATTCGCAAGGATGTAAAACAGCATGGTGTTCAATGGCAGAAGTAATAATATGCTTTCCTTGTTCTCTATTCTGCATTGCAATTCCTTTAATAGCCAAATTATCAGCTTCAGTACCACCACTAGTAAATATAATTTCTCTTGGTTCATCAGCTCCTATTAAGTCTGCTACTTTTTCTCTAGCTTCTTCTACTGCTTCTTTAGACTCTCTACCGAAAGCATGCACGCTAGAAGCATTACCAAAAGTATCTGTAAAATAAGGCTTCATAGCTGCTAAAACTTCTGGTGCAGTAGGAGTTGTAGAAGCATTATCTAAGTATATAGGTTCCATATAGTAAATTCCTCCTTAATAATTTTTAAATATGATATAAATATCCTGACTTTCCTTTTTGTCTAGCATTAATAGCTTCTTGACGTAAATCCTCTAAGCTAATAGAGTCTAAAACCTCCGAAATGCTTTCTTGCAGCTCTTTCCAAATCAAGTGAGTAATACAGTCCTCTACTTTATTACAGCTTTCTTGGTTATCTTCAGCAACACAGTCCGCAGGAGCTATTGGACCTTCTAGCTCTCTAATTATATCTCCTACAGTAATTTCAGCCGGTTCTTTAGCTAATAAATAACCGCCATAAGCACCGCGAACACTATTCACTAAACCGGCTTTGCGTAATACAGCTATTAATTGTTCTAAATAGTTTTCAGATATATCCTGTCTTTCAGCTATACTTCTTAAGGGAATACTCCCTTCACCATAGTTAAGAGCTAAATCAAGCATAGCCTTAACTCCATAGCGCCCCTTAGTGGAAAGCTTCATTTAACTATCCTCCCCCTCTTTAATCCCGACCATTTTTCTAGGTTTTCTAGCATTATATTAACACAATCTATTTAACTTGTCAATAAATAATAAATAGTTAATGTTCTGAACTACCAAAACATTAACTTAGCTTAAGAAGCTTATATTTTTATTATCCACTATTAAGTAGTTTTTATTATTCAGATAATCAGTATTGAGAACCTTACTCAAAGTTTTCTTTGATTTTTTTAAATTGGGCCCTACCCCCTGTAGCCTCGCTAATCTCTTCCTTACATTTTTTGATAATACTAGGCTGCAAAGCTGCTATAACCTCTGCTGCTTGGTTACTATAGACAGTATCCTTTATTTGAGCTGAATAGCCTTCTAAATCATTAATAACCTGGCCTAAATCATCATAGGGCACTGAAATACCTACAGTTAAATAACGTTTCTTCTGTATCACCTTAGCTGCGTTAATCACTTCTCGCCCACATTTCCCATAAGCTCTAATTAAACCACCTATACCATGCTTAACTCCCCCAAAATAACGAGTAACTACTATAGCTACATTTGTTATCTCCTCTCCTTCAATAGCCTGCAAAATTGGCGGGCCTGAAGAGCCAGCCGGCTCCCCATCGTCATTAGCTCTCTTTACTGCTTGATCACCTAAACCAACCTTAAAAGCATATACATTATGAGTTGCATCAGCAAACTCTGCGGATACCTCAGCTATAAAGTCTTCGGCTGCTTCTACAGTATTTACATTAGCTATTGAAGTGATGAATTTACATTTTTTAATTTTGTTTCGAATCCTATAGTTTTTAGCTACAGTTTGGTATTGATCAGCCATTAGTTTCACCTCGAAATTTCTTTAGCTTAAGAAGAGCTTGTATTGTTATTTAGCTAAATCAGCTAAAAATGATTTAATCTGCTTTTCATACCCATTATCACTAGGTTGATAAAAGCTTTCATCCAACAACTTCTCCGGTAAATACTGCTGTTGAATATAGTTTTGACTATAATCATGAGGATACTTATAATCTTTACCGTTTCCTAACTGCTCCGCACCTGGATAATGTGTATCTCGCAAATGCTTAGGAACTCCTGACATCTGCCTTTCTTTAACGAAATCTATAGCCTGATCTATTCCCTTATAAACCGCGTTACTTTTAGGAGCTGTAGCTACATAAAGAGCAGCTTGAGCTAGCGGAATTCTAGCTTCAGGTAAACCTAAATACTCTACAGCCTGAGCTGCTGAATTAGCTACCACCAAGGCCTGTGGGTCAGCATTACCTACGTCTTCTGCTGCATGGATTACCACCCGCCGGGCAATAAAACGAGGCTTTTCTCCAGCTTCCAACATTTTAGCCAGCCAATATAAAGTAGCATCGGGATCAGAGCCCCGCATACTTTTAACAAAAGCCGAAGTAGTATCGTAATGATTTGTTCCATGTTTATCATAATCTAAACAGCGCTGCTGTATTGACTCTTCAGCTACCTCGAGGTCTATTACTCTAACTCCTTCCTCATTCTGCGGAGTAGTCAATACAGCTAACTCTAGAGCATTCAAGGCTGAACGAGCATCTCCGTCAGCCTGATTAATTATATGTGCTAATGCTTCCTCTTTTAAATCAACATTATATTCTCCTAATCCCCGTTCTTGATCGTTTAGAGCAGTTGAGATAATCTTTTTTAACTCCTGTTCCTTTAAAGGCTTTAATTCAAAAACCCTAGATCTGGAAAGTAGAGGAGAGTTTATTTCAAAGTAAGGATTTTCAGTAGTAGCCCCAATTAAAATAACTATCCCTTTCTCTACTGCTGCTAACAATACATCCTGCTGTGACTTATTAAATCTATGTACTTCATCTATAAATAAGATAGTTCGTTGACTATACATTCCTCTTTTTTCTTTAGCAGTATTGATAGTTTTTTTAATCTCTTTAACTCCAGCTGTAGCAGCATTTAAGGTTTTAAACTCAGCTTCAGTAGTATTAGCAATTACCATAGCTAAAGTAGTTTTACCTGTACCAGGAGGTCCATAAAAAATCAAAGATCTCAATCTATCGGCTTCAATAGCTCTGCTTAACAGTTTATTCGGACCCACAATCTCTTGCTGACCTACAAATTCAGCTAAACTACGGGGTCTCATCCGCATTGCTAAGGGAGTAGAACTATCTACTTTATCCTCCGCTTGATGAGTAAACAAATCCATTACCATCTCTCCTTTTTAAAACAACAGCTTCAATAAATAATAGCTCCCACAACCCCTGAGATAACAATTACCATCACCGGATCTAGCTTTAATTTAGCCACAGCTAAAAAGCTAGCTAAAAAGATAGCTATACTGCTCCAATCATTAATACCGCTGCGAGCAATCAATACCGCCGCAGTTACAATTAAAGCAATCACTACCGGTCGCACTCCTCGCAAGATAGTTTCCATTAGGGGATGATCGCGAAAATAAAAGAAAAATTTAGCCACAATAAAAACTAAAACTAAAGCGGGAGTAATTACTCCTAAAGTAGCAATCAAAGAGCCTAAAATACCGTCAATTCTATAACCTACAAAAGTAGCTAAATTAATAGCAATGGGCCCGGGAGTCATCTCCGAAATAGTCAATATATCAACTATTTCCTCAGCCACTAACCACTGTTGACTTCTAACTATTTCCTCTTCAATCAAGGGAACCATTGCGTAACCACCGCCAAAACTAACTAGACCAATTCTAGCAAATACGAAGTAAAGTCTAAGCAAAACACTCATTCTATCTCCTCATTTCTAAAAAAGAACATCCCTAATAAGCCTCCAGCAACTATCACCACTACTGGATGAAGAATCCCAAAAACTAAAATACTTAGACTAACTACTACGAAGATAATATGTCGCTTAGTCTTAATTACTCGCTTGCCAATTCTAAAGGCTGGCATCAATATCAAAGCCACTACTGCCGGTCTAGCTCCTTTTAAAACCGACTCCATAATAGCTAAATCCCTAAACTGACTAAAAAAATAAGCAATTATAGAAATAATAATAAAAGAAGGTAAAGCCGCTCCTAAGACTGAAACTATTACTCCCGGTACTCCCAAAACCTTATAACCTACAAAGACTGAGGTATTAATAGCAATAGTTCCTGGCATTGACTGCACAATAGCAATAATATCTACAAACTCCTCTTCAGTCAGCCATTGGTTTTTAATAGTAAAAGCATCTTGAATCAAAGGCAGCATTGCAAAGCCTCCACCAATAGTAAAAGCACCTATCTTGAAAAAAAGCAAAAACATCTTCAACAATAGCAACCAGCTAAACTCCAACCTTTGGCTTTCTTGCAGCTCCTTAACTGCCATTTGAAATATACACCTCTTTTAAGTAATATATTATTCAAAACCCTCTACTCAATTATTCTTTCTTCAGTCAGAATCTTATCTACAGGCAGATCATACTCACCAGTAACTACTTCCTCTACAATCTGAATTTCAAAAGCCAAAGCAACTCTATCCACTTCCTCAGCTAATTTAGCAGAAAACCTATCGTAATAACCGCCTCCATAGCCTAAGCGATTCAGTTCTTCATCAAAAGCCACTCCCGGCACTAATACCATATCTAATTCTTCATACTCCACTGGCCGAATATACTCCTCTTTAGGCTCCAAAATATCATAAGTACCTAGTTCCAACTCTTTATCATAATCCTTAAGCTCCGAAAGCAATAAAGATCTATCTTCAACTTGACTAATGGGAACCACTACCCTCTTACCCAGATTAAGAGCCTCTTTAATCATAAATTCAGTCTTAACCTCTTTTCTAAAGTCTATATAAAACATAATCAAATCTGCTTCAATAAACTCTTCTAATTCAAAAAGTTTTTTCTTAACCTCTAAACTCTTTTTTAATAGTTCCTTATCAGTCAATCGATTTCTATAACCTAATACCTTTTCTCGTTGTTCCTTTTTAGCCTCTTTAATTTCATCCTTAGACATTATTTCATTCCTCCCCTTCTTAAAAATTTCCTATACCTATCATATCAAATCCCAGAAAAGATTGTCAATAGCAAAACCTAGTTCCCTGGATGGAGAACTAGGTTTCTAAGTTTAATTTAAGGTCCCACCGTGCCGTGTAGGTGCTTATATTTTTGCTCCCTATTTGTGAAAGTGGGTGCCCTCCCACCTAAATTGCATGTCCACTCTTAGGAGGCATATACGCCCTAGGTGGAGACCAGGCTCCCTTTGTATTGGTGTTGGGCAAAATATAAACCCAGCACGCACACGGTAGAACTAAATTACTTCTCTTAATTTACTTAAATGATATCATAATTAACTTTAAATTGCAAACATTTAAAATTAGAACTATATATTTTGGTAAAAACTCAAATAACTCCTATTTACTACTAATAAGTATACTTATTAGCTAATTAGCATACTATTTTATTAAACTAAACAGGAGCGTGATTAAAATTGGGCACAGAACCCCTGTCAACAGTATTATTACTTTCAGTTTTAGTTGAAATAGTCACCGATTCTATTAAGTCGGCCTTATCAATCCGAGGCCAAAAAAGCAAACTTATTGCTTTATGTGTAGGAATTATCACCTGTTTAACAACTCAAATAGGACTTCTAAGCCAACTAGATATTGCTATTAAATATAATACTGTCGATTATATACTCACAGGAATAATTATCTCCCGCGGTTCACATGCTATCCATGATATTTTTTCAATCTTTGAAAGAAATAATCCTACCCAAACTCAAGATCAAGATGAGGATTAATACTACAAAAGATCCTCTTCTTCTATATCGATTTCTAAGTTTAGTTCTTCAAGCTGTTCTTGATCGATATTTGAAGGAGCTTCAGTTAATAAACAAGTAGCATTTTGAGTCTTAGGAAAGGCTATCACATCACGAATAGTATCTAAGCCTCCCAGTAGCATCACTAAACGATCTAAGCCAAAAGCAATACCTCCATGAGGTGGGGCTCCATAATCAAATGCTTCCAATAAAAAACCGAACTTTTCTTCTATCTCCGCTGGGCTTAAATCTAAAATCTCAAAAATCTGCTCCTGTAACTCGCGATTATGAATTCTCAAACTTCCCCCACCAATCTCTACTCCATTCAATACTAGATCATAAGCTTTAGCCTTTACTTGAGCAGGGTCTTCAGTTAATAATTCAATATCCTCATCTTTAGGAGCTGTAAAAGGATGATGCAAGGAAACAAATCTACCTTCTTCTTCATCGGCTTCTACCAAAGGAAAATCTGTTACCCAAGCAAAATTAAACTCATCTTCATCTATCAGCTCTAATTCAACCGCTAACTTTTCTCTTAAATTACTTAAAGCTGCTGCTACCACTTTAGGCTGGTCGGCTACAAAAAGTAGTAAATCTCCCTCTTCAGCCTCCATCTCCTCGATTATACCTGTTAACTCTTCCTCACTTAAAAACTTAGTGATTGGAGAATTAATCCCATCTTCTCGCAGAGCAATCCAGGCTAAGCCTTTAGCTCCATAAATACCTACATATTCAGTCAGCTCATCTAGATCCTTACGCGAAAAGTCAGCACATCCTTTAGCATTGATTCCCTTAACTTGACCACCGCTCTCTACAGTACCGCTGAAAACATTAAATTCAGCTTCGGCTACTATTTCTGAGATATCAACTAATTCTAAAGCAAATCTTAAGTCCGGAGCATCGCTGCCGTAGCGCTCCATAGCTTCCGCATAACTTAAACGAGTAAACTCTCCAACATCTGTAATTCCTACTTCGGCTAATAACTCCTTAATCAACTCTTCCATCAAACTCATTATTTTTTCTTGATTCATAAAGGACATCTCAATATCAATCTGAGTAAACTCCGGCTGTCTATCAGCTCTTAAATCTTCATCACGAAAGCATTTAGCTATCTGAAAATAACGCTCCAACCCAGAAACCATCAGTAACTGCTTAAATAGCTGTGGTGATTGGGGTAAAGCATAAAATTTACCAGCATTAACTCGACTAGGTACTAAATAGTCCCTAGCTCCTTCAGGAGTGCTCCGAGTTAACATCGGCGTTTCTATCTCCAAAAAGTGCTTTTGATCCATAAAGTCTCTAACCTTTTTCATAACCTTGTGCCGCAAGATTAAGTTTTCTTGCATCTCTGGTCGGCGCAAATCTAAGTATCTATACTTTAAACGAAGATCTTCGCCCACCTTTTTCTCTCCATCTATTTGTACTGGAGGTGTCTTGGCGCTATCCAGTATTCTCAACTCCTGAACATTGATCTCTATCTCTCCCGTAGCTAAATCAGGATTAATAGTTCCTTCAGGCCGCTTAGCTACTTCTCCTACTATAGCTATTACATACTCTTTACGCAAGTCCTCCGCTTTAGCAAAAGCTTCTTGTTGCTGGTCTGGACTAAACACCACCTGCACCAAACCAAATCTATCTCTGAGGTCTACAAAAATCAAACCTCCGTGATCTCTACGTCGCTGCACCCAACCTGTCAAAGTTACTTCTGCTCCTATCTCTGCCTTACTTAAATCATTAGTATAATGACTTCTTTTTAAACCTTTCATAGTCTCCATTTTTTAATTATGTCCTCCTAACTTCTATCTATTTAAGTTCTGCTCTCCATTTCTGAAACTAAATTATGTAGTTCTATCTCCTGTTGTTCTCCACTCTGCATATTTCTAATAGTAGCTACTCCAGCTTCCAACTCATTCTCACCTAAAATAATACTGTATTGAGCATTAGTGCGGTCAGCACACTTCATCTGACCCTTTACACTTCTATCTAGATAGTCCATTTCTACTCTACAACCAGCTTCTCTTAATTTAGCTAAATACTTAAAAGCAGTTTTTTGAGCTGCTTCCCCAATAGTAATAATAAATAAATCTAAATCAACAGTTAAAGACAACTCCACTTCCTGCTCTTCTAGGGCTAAAATGATTCTCTCTATTCCCATTGCAAAGCCAATTCCAGGAATCTCTCGTTGTCCTATTTCCTCGGCTAAACCATCATAGCGTCCACCGCCAAAAATAGTATCCTGGGCCCCCAAACCGGTATATACAATTTCAAAAGCTGTCTTAGTATAATAATCCAAACCTCTAACTAAAGCTGGATCTATAGTATAATCAACAGCTAGTTCATCTAAGTGGTTTTTAACCTGATCAAAATGCTCACTACATTCAGTACAAAGTGAATCATAAATCTCTGGTGCTCCCTCGAGATGTTGCTGACATTCCTTACTTTTACAGTCTAAAATTCGTAGTGGATTACGATCATATCTGGACTGACAGTCAGAACACATATCTTCCAAATTAGCAGCAAAGTAATCCCTTAACTGCTCTCTATATTCTGTCCTACATTCAGGGCAGCCTACACTGTTGATTAATACTTCTAAGTCCGCCAAACCTAATTCTGCTAAAATTTGTAATCCTAACAGAATCACCTCAGCATCCAAAACCGGACTATCAGTACCTAAAACCTCTACTCCTAACTGATGAAACTGCCGGTAACGACCGGATTGAGGCCGTTCATATCTAAACATGGGCCCGAAGTAATAATACTTAGTCGGTTGAGCCTGACCATAAATCTTATTCTCCAAAAAAGACCTGACCACTGCTGCTGTACCTTCAGGGCGGAGAGTTATACTCCGTCCGCCCTTATCATCAAAGGTATACATTTCCTTTTCTACAATATCAGTAGCTTCTCCAATACCTCGCTGAAACAATTGAGTTTCCTCAAAAATAGGAGTTCTAATCTCCTGGTAATTGTATCTTTTTAAAATATCTCGAGCAGTATCCTCTATATACTGCCATTTCAAACTCTCTGGCGGGAGAATATCATTAGTTC
Source organism: Fuchsiella alkaliacetigena (assembly GCF_023227765.1). Lineage (GTDB taxonomy): Bacteria > Bacillota > Halanaerobiia > Halobacteroidales > Acetohalobiaceae > Fuchsiella > Fuchsiella alkaliacetigena. The sequence continues at coordinate 24,257 of NZ_JALKBZ010000029.1, read as the reverse complement.
CCCGCGGAGCAGTAATATCCATTATTTTAATCCTCCCTAATCTGTAAGCAAAATCAATTATCCTTGTAATTCTGTAATAGTCTCTATCAACTCTTCCGCCTCTTCTTCATAACCTAATTGATCATAAAAGTACTGTAAACGATATAACGTGAATATATCTTCTTCCTCCTGAGCTAACTGATAGGCCTTCTCAAGCTCCTCTTGAGCCTCTTCTTCAGCTTCCATTTCATAATAAAGATTAGCTAAATCCAATCTTAATTCTGCACTATTAGGGCTAACCTCTAAAGCCTCATTATAAGCAGCAATAGCATCTTCAAACTTATCCTGTTGAGCATAAACATGGCCCAGATTGCTGTATAAATAAAGATCCTCTATTCCACTCTGACTTTCTGCTAAAGCTTCTTTATAGTCTGTTTCAGCCTGAGCAAAGTCTCCTTCGCTGGCAGCTCTATAAGCTCGCAACTCAGCAGAATCGACCTCAATATCTGCCTGAGCTCTTTGTTCCTCTACTAAATCTTCTAAAGCCCGCTGAGCCTCTTCCCATCTCAACTCTTGAACTAGCTGCTGTCTCTCTTCAGCGTCCTCTTCCCCAGTTAATAGCTCTTGTCGATCAGTCACTTTTAAAATATGATAACCTTCTTCAGTCTTAATTGCTCCACTAACTTCGCCACTATCCAAAGTAAAAGCTACCTCGTCTAAACCACTATCCAACTGACCCGGGCTAACAACGCCTAATTGACCGCCTTCTACAGCAGTAGGATCATCAGAATATTCGGCAGCCAGCTGAGCAAAGTCCAATCCTTCCTCTAATTGCGCTAAAACCTCTTGAGCTTCTTTTTCTGCTTCAGCTTCCGTTCTATAATCTGTGCTTAATAAGATTTGACTAACTTGCACTCTCTCAGCAGCAGCTAAGAGCTCCTCTTCACTAGCCTCAACTTCAGCCTCCAACTGCTGTATTAGAGCTTGCACCAACTGCTGTTCTGCTAGCTCTTCTCTGAGCATAGCTCTAACATCGTCTAAGGTTGCTCCTTGTTGAGCTAACATCTGTTCAAATTCAGCTTCAGAATTAGCATAGCTATCTATTAAATGTTGTAGTTGTGCCTCTATCTGTTCTTCACTTACCTGACCCTCTATTCCCAGCTCTTGAGCCTGCTGAATCATCAGCTGCTGATCAATCAACTGATCTAAAACTCTATTTTTCAAGGAAAGTAAGTGTAAGTTATCCAACTGTCCAGCTAACTGCTGTCGAGTTGAATTTAGAATCTGTTGATACTGATTATAGTCTATAGGTTCTCCATTAACCACTGCTATATTTGCCGACTCTTGCGGCTGCTCTTGCATACCCTCTGTTGCAGGTTGTTGCTGCTGTTGTTGACCATTGGTAAAAAGCCCGCTTAAACCTACCAATACCCCACCGCCAGCAAAGGTAATAGCCACTATAATGACTAATATCTTAGAGTTCTTGCGTATAAACTCAAAAAACATTGCTTATCCTCCTTTGAATTTAACAAATTAAAATTACCTGTGGTTCACCATCACATTTTAACCTATCCTATTAAAGATGTCAACTCCTTTAACTTCTGCTCAGTTCGTTCTTCAATCTCTTCAATATAGAGCCAAGGCTCCTTAGGATTAACTAAACGTTTTATCTGTCGATAATCGCTGGCTACTAATTTAGTTATAGCTCCTCCTCCTAAACCGATTACTGTAGTTCGCTCCTCCATCATCAAAATATTATAAATAGACTCTAAACCACTTTTAGCATAACCAATATTCTCTAAATTGCCTAACATGTACTTTTGACGATACATATAATAAGGGAACATTTCCAACTTTTTAGCTAATTTAGCAGCTTTTTGAGACATTAATTCTACTTCCTCGACAGTGGGAAAGTCCAACTGCTCGACTCTATTTCGCCACTGTGCAGCCCGTTTAATAGCTAATACATGCACCGTCAAGCTGTCAGGAGCTAACTCTTCTACCTGTTGGAGAGTACTTTCAAATTCACTTAATCCCTCCCCAGGTAAGCCAATAATTAAATCGAAGTTAATATTTTCAAAACCTAAGTTTCGAGCCTGCCGATAAGCTCTCTTAAACTCAACTACACTATGACCTCTACCAATTTTATCTAAAGTTTTTTGGTTCATAGTCTGCGGATTAATGCTAATTCTATCCACTGAATACTCCTTTAGTATAGCTAATTTCCGTTCAGTAATGGTATCTGCTCTACCAGCTTCTACATTAAACTCCCGCAACTCAGCTTGATAGAAATTTTGCTGGATCAACTCCATTAAGTCTTGGAGCTGTTCTGCCGTCAAGATAGTGGGAGTACCTCCCCCTAAATAAATAGTATCCACTAATAGCTCCTTTTCCTTTATCCAATCTCCTATTCTATTTATCTCTTTATTTAAGGCTTTTAAAAAGGAACTTAAATGATCTCCGTGCTCTTTTAAGGAATAAGCAGCAAAGGAACAGTAACTACAGCGCGAAGGACAGAAAGGAATCCCAATATAGAGGCTCACCTTCTTTGAGGCTTCTTTTTTAGCAAGTAAATAATTGCGTTCCCGTTTAATCACCTTTAATAACAGGTCAATCTTTTCGGTTAGCACTCCATAATGCTGGCTTAAGTGCTCTCTAACTTCAGCATAACTAAAGCCTTTATCCAATAAAAAATGTCCAATCTTAGTTGGACGAACCCCAATCAAAATTCCCCAAGGGCTAGCAGGAACATCTAAATAATCAGTTAAAAGTCGATAAATCTGTAATTTAACCTTATTTTTAGCCCGACGCTGTCGGTCATGCTGATCATATTTGGCAGCTAAAATTTCTGAATCAAAATCTTTCTTACTCAAATTAGCTGCGGGCCCTATCAATTCACTAATCACTTCCAGTCCTGTTGCTTTTTTTGTTAAATAATTCTTTACTGTTATTTCAGCATCTTCTTTCTCTACTGCCTTTAGCTGAGGCAGTAATACCTCCAACATCCTTTTAACTCCTGAAAAAAATTCACTCTCCTCCAACTCTAAACTAACCGTTATTTTCTCACTCAAAAGCTATTACCTATCCTTTCTATTAGACCAATTAACTAATGCTAACATTTTTAAAGAAATGGATTACTCTTAATAATCCCTCCTAATCTACCTGTAGGGCCGTGTCCAGGATAAACCTCTAAATCAGAATCTAATTCCAGTAACTTCTGAATTGAAGCTTGTAACTGCTCTCTAGAACCTTGAGGAAAGTCAGTTCGACCAACCCCCATAGCAAAAAGAGTATCTCCCGTAAATAGTTTACCATTACCTACTAAAGTTATACCTCCTGGAGTATGGCCTGGGGTATGGATCACCTCTAAGCTCCACTCACCGCATTCCACAATATCACCTGCTGCTAACTCTCTATCGGCAGCCGGGCCCTCAATAGATTCTTGAGGTCTAAGAAAAGATAGGTTCAGTTCTGGACTTACTAATGCCTCAGCATCAGCCTGATGAATCAATAGCTCCGCCTCACTATTTTCCAACAATACCTCATTAGCTCCAATATGATCGTGATGAGCATGAGTGTTAAGTACATATTTAATCTCTAAATTCAACTCAGCTACCTTATCTAAAATCTGCTCTCCTTGAGCCCCAGGATCAATTACTATACACTGACCTAGCTCTTCATCACCCAAAATATAACAATTAGTCTCTAAACTACTAACAGCAATACGTTCTAATATCATTTATCTAACCTCCTGTATAATTAAACTAACAGTCTTCCTAACTATCTAGAACTATAGTTACTGGCCCATCATTAACTAACTCTACCTCCATCATAGCTCCAAAGCGACCGGTTGCCACCTCTAAACCACTCTCCTGCACAGCCTGTACATAGTCCTGATACAGTTGTTTAGCCTTCGTCGGCCCGGCAGCTTGATTGAAGTCAGGTCTTCGTCCTTCACTACAGTCTCCATAAAGAGTAAATTGAGGAATAATTAATACTTCTAAATCTAAATCTAAAGCTGAAAAATCCATCTTCCCTTCTTGATTAGCAAAAATTCTTAAATTCACTGTTTTATCAACTAAGTACTCCACATCCTGTTGTTGATCATCTTCTCCTACTCCTAATAAAACTACTAATCCTTTTTCAATCTCTCCTATTACCTCTGTTTCAACTTTAACCACAGCTTCTTTAGCTCTTTGAATTACCGCCTTCACTTTATCGCCTCCTAAAGTACTATACTAATGATTAGCTTGGAGTAGCTCTTCGTACATCTAAAACACCTTCAATATGGATAATTTTATTCATAATATCATTCATATGCTCCAAACTACTAATTTGCAAAGCCACTCTAATATTAGCCAACCCATCTCTAGTAGTTTGAGCATTAATAGCCGTAATATTAAGCTTAGCATCAGAAATAACCTGAGTTAAATCATTTAATAATGAATGTTGATCTAAAGCTTCTATTTCTAAAACAACTTCGTAAGAAGCTTCTTGGCAAATATTCCACTCTACCTCTATCTGCCGCTGACTATCCTGTTCTAACATATTTTTTATATTAGGACAGTCACTTCTATGTACAGAAACCCCTCGTCCTTTAGTAATATAACCTATTATTTCATCACCCGGCACAGGACTACAACATTTAGCTATTCTTACTAACAGACCATCCATTCCCTTAACTTTAATCCCTTTATCTTCTTTACTCTTTTTTCTACGCTTGGCCTTTTCCTTTAACTTTTTCAAAGCAGCCTTAGGAGACCTGGCTTGTTTTTTATCTTTTTCAGGACGTAATTTCTTAGCTACTTGATCAACGGAAACCTTATTATATCCTATAGCAGCATAAAGATCCTCAACATTAGATCTACCCAGCTTGCGAGCTATCTTTTCTAAACGTTCCTTTTTTTGTTGTTCTTGGAGATTTAAATTATGCTTTTTTAACTTCTTTTCTAAACTTTCAGAGCCTTTAGCAATAGCTTCTTCTCTACGCTGCCTCTTAAACCAGCGTTTAATCTTACTTTTAGCTTTAGAAGTTTTAACAAAGTTAAGCCAATCCCGACTAGGTCCTGTATTTTGAGAAGTCAAAATTTCTACTATATCTCCGTTAGTCAAATTATACTCCAAAGGAACAATCTTACCGTTAACTTTAGCGCCTACACAGTTATGACCTACCTCAGTATGAATATTATAAGCAAAATCGACTGGACTAGCATCCTTAGGTAAGGAGATTACATCGCCTTTAGGAGTAAAAACAAATACTTCATCTTCAAAAAGGTCTATCTTTAAAGTCTCCATGAACTCCGCAGCATCCTGCAAGTCCCGTTGCCACTCCAACAGTTGCCGCAACCAAGAAATCTTTTCCTCAAAATCTCCACTCTTCTGTTGTCCTTGCTTGTAACGCCAGTGAGCAGCAATTCCATACTCAGCCGTCCGGTGCATTTCCCAAGTTCTAATCTGAATCTCCAAGGGTTCTCCTTTGGGCCCGATTATAGTAGTATGTAGCGATTGGTACATATTAGATTTAGGCATAGCTATATAGTCCTTGATTCTGCCGGGAACAGGATTCCAAATTTCATGTAGAATTCCTAACACTTGATAACACTCTTTAACGCTATTGACAATTATCCGTAAAGCTGTTAAGTCATAAATCTCAGCAAAATCCTTATCTTTATTAACCATCTTCTGATAGATGCTATACAAATGTTTAGGCCGACCGTAAATCTCTGCTTTAATATCTACTTCTTGTAAACGCTCTTCTATCTTAGAAATGCACTTCTCTATATAGAATTCTCTTTCTTCGCGATCCTTAGCTAGTTTATTGGTTAACTCCTGATACTTATTAGGCTCCAGATATTTAAAACTGAGATCCTCTAATTCCCATTTCAATCTAGAAATTCCTAGCTTATGAGCCAATGGAGCATATATCTCCAAAGTTTCAGTTGACTTCCGCTGTCGCTTTTGCTCAGGTAAACACTCTAGAGTACGCATATTGTGAAGTCGATCGGCTAATTTAATCAAAATAACTCTAATATCCTTAGCCATAGCCAAAAACATCTTCCGTAAGCTCTCAGCCTGATGTTCCTGGCGAGACCTAAAAGCGATCTTGCTTAACTTAGTTACCCCATTAACTAACAAGGCCACCTCTTCCCCAAACTCCTTGATAATCTGGGCAGAAGAAATTTCAGTATCCTCTACTACATCATGAAGTAAAGCTCCCACAATAGAAATTACATCAAGCTCTAGTTCCGTAAGCACCATAGCTACTTCCAAAGGATGCTCTACAAAAGGCTCTCCCGAAACTCTAAACTGCCCTTCATGCGCTTCTTTAGCAAAATAATAAGCCTTAGTCACTAAGTCTAAGTTAGGATCCTTAGTATACGATTTTATTTCTGTTAGCAATTCTTCCAGAGCCATTATCTCTTCTCCTTCATTTCTCTACTCATCAATAATAATAGAATAAATATCATAAGCCTCCAACTTCTTTCTACCTTCTAAATAAGCCAACTCTAATAGAAAAGCTAATTCTACTACTTCTCCCTCTAACTTCTGAATTAAATCACAGGTGGCCTTAGCTGTTCCTCCAGTTGCTAAAAGATCATCCACCACCAAAATTTTATCTCCAGGAGTAAAAGCATCTTGATGCATTTCTAATACATTACTTCCATACTCCAAATCATACTCAGCCTTAACTACTTCTGCTGGCAACTTCCCTTCTTTCCTAGCCAAAATAAAGGGCTTATCTAACTCTAAAGCTAAAGGAGCCCCCATCAAAAAGCCTCGCGCTTCAATACCCACTAAAGCATCTATTTCATAGTCTTGATAACGTTCCTTAAACTGTTCGATAACATATCTATAAGCTTGAGGGTCTTGAAGCAAGGTAGTAATATCTTTGAACTTAATTCCTGCTTCAGGAAAGTCTTCAATAACTCTGATTTTTTCTCTTAAATTCACCTTATACTGCCTCCTTAGATTAGTAATTTATTAGTTTTTGCACTTGATTATCATCTATTAAGCATTTAAACTGAGCAAAGAGATCTCTAATTAATAAACCTTCTTTATACTTTAGCGAATCCATAAGTTCAAATCCTTCTTCAGGAGTTGCCTGTAATTCAAAATTTGAACTATTCAGTTCATCAACTTTAAGCAACAGGCCTAACTGAGCAAAAATCTTCAAGCCCGCTCTTACAGTAGCTTTAGTTACTCCTTCTTCCAGTTCAGCCAATTTACGAGTTAACTCTGATTTATTCAAGTTAATTACTCCCTCTTCACTGCTTGCCTTCTTTAAAACTCGATATAAGTTAGCCAGCACCTCTTTATCCGGAGTAAAGCTACTTAACCAAGACTGAGCAGCTTTAATATCTACTTTATTAAACAATAACTGTACCTCTACTTTATCGGTCTCCTTGCCCAAACCTGTTAGCAAGCTCTTAAATTGCAATAAGTTAAAGGGAGGTTGATAAAAAATAATATTCTCTGCTAAAGAAAATATAGTTCCTTCACTCAAAACAAAATCACAAACTACTGCTTTTAGCTCTCCTCTTTGAAAAAGCTTAGCTACAACTGAACGTTCTTCAGTCTTCAGCAAACGATTATAAAGAGCAATTTGTGAGGAATATTCCGGCAGCTCTTCTCTTAAGTATCCAGCTAAATCCACAGATTCTTGAGTTCTATTAACATAAATAATACTTTTCTCCTTAGACAGTAATAAGTCCTTTAAATGCTGCTGCTTTTTGCCATAACTTGACCCGGTTAACAGCTTATAATTAGGCTGATTAAAATCTAGCTTTATTAGTTCCTCTACCTGCAAACTACAGCTAAGTTGTTCAGCAAAACTACTATTTAAACCCCTTAAAATAACTAGTAATTGCTCAGTCTTTAATTTATCAATTATAATTCTTTGCCACTGATCCTTGCTAGCAATTAACTGAGAAATAATATCAACAACTGTTAAGCCAATCTGCTCTTGAAACTGACTAAACTCTGCTTGATAATGCTGCCAAAACTGAAAGGTAATTAATAACAAATCTATCTCTCCAGCCGCTAAGGAGTTTAATAGCTCTTTTTGCTGAGCTACATTTAAATCAGCAGTAGCCTGCCTAACCTTTAAACCTTGAGCAGTTAACTTAGCAGCTAAAAATTCAAACTGTTCTTTAACTATAACAGATAAAGGTAAAATAATAAGCATCGTTCTTTCAGTCCTTAAAGCCTCTAAGACAGCATAGCTTTGATAAAAACTCTTTGCTTCAATACCAAGCGGAGCAGTAATTAAAGTAGACTGTTCTTTAGCTAAATCATCAATAGCTTTCTTGAATTTAGACTGTAAATCCAAATCTAAACCCCCAAAAAGATACTTATAAACCTTATTTAAATCTTTTGTTAAATCAGCAGTAACCTTTATAGATTCTTCTGCCTGACTTGAAAATTGAAGAGGCTTCCTGTTAATAAAAAGATTAAGCTGATCTCGCAATTTATTAATAGCTGAAACTAAAACTTGATAGTCATAGCCAGTATCCAAATAAGGGGCTAGGTATTCAGCCAACTCAGCATTAAGATAGCCTAATTCTTCACCATTTAAAGTTTCTACCTTAACAGCAGATTTTTCATCTTCTTCAGTATTCCTAAGTAAGTTAAGCTCTTGCCCTACTTCCAGTTCAGCAGCTTGAACAGTAGCTGCAATTAATTTAGTGTGAAACTGTTCTAAACAGCTTTTAGGCTGAGACTGCTTTGCTAAACTACTTTTAGCTTTAAGAAAGAGCTTATCCACTGTCGATAGTTGCCTAAAGTGAAGATCCAGCAAATTAAGCTGTAGTTGAGAACGACCCTGCCAGTGATTAATCTTTAAAGTGCAAGCTAGATCCAGACTATCCTGCTGCTTTAAAAGAGGCTCTTTAAAATAAGCCTTCTCAAAACCGATACAATCCACTTTAGTTCCTGACCTATCTTTAACCACCAGCTTAAGATGCTTATTATTTTTACCAACTAATCTTAAACTATCCACTGCTACCTCTTGAACCATTAACTTAGGTCGAGGATTTCGCAAACCAAAAGGAGCCAGGCGCTCTAGTTCTGCTACTAGCTCCCTACTTAAATCCTTTAATTTCACTTTAGCATCTAGCTTAAGAGTAGGTAAAAGTTCTTGAGCTGTTAAATATTTTTTAGTATATTGACTAATTTCCTGCCTAAACTGAGCAATATGTGCTGCTTCAATACTTAAACCAGCAGCTTGCTCATGCCCACCGTAGTTAGCTAGCAAATGACGAGAATTTTTAATTGCTTGATAAATATTAAAACCTTTAATACTCCGAGCTGACCCCTTAGCTATCCCTTCTTCAATAGCAATCATTACCGTAGGTCGATAGTACTTTTCTACAATTTTAGAAGCAACTATCCCTACCACCCCAGAATGCCAGCTTCTAGAAGCTAAAACTATAATCTCAGTACTCTCCAAATCCATAGTAGCCAGCATTGCCTCGGCCTCGCTCAATATTTGCGCCTGAATATCCTGCCGCTCTTCGTTAAACTCTTTAAGCTCTGTAGCTAATTGCAAAGCCTCGGACTTAGAGTCAGCAATCAATAACTGTAAAGCCAACTCCGGATTACCAATCCGACCAGCAGCATTAAGCTGAGGAGCTAAAATATAGCCTATATGTCCTGTGTTAATCTCAGCATCTCTCAAATCAGTTACTTCTACTAAGGCCCCAATCCCTAAATTACGAGGAGTCTGTAAAAATTCCAAACCATACTTAACTATAGCTCTATTCTCATCAACTAAAGGCACAATATCCGCTACAGTAGCTAAAGCCACCAAATCTAAATACTTTTGGACTACTTCCATAGTAACAGCTGTAGAGTCTTCAATAGCCAAAGCCTGAATCAGCTTCAAAGCTACTCCGGCTCCGCAAAGCTCAGTAAAAGGATAAGTGCAATCAACATACTTGGGATTAATAATTGCCTCAGCCGGAGGAAGACGTTCCGGTACCTCATGATGGTCTGTTATTATTACTTCTATCCCTAACTCTTTAGCCAACTTTAACTCCTGATAATCACTAATTCCACAGTCCACAGTAATTAAAAGCTCTATTCCCGATTGAGCTAATCCTTCAATAGCAGCTTTATTCAAACCATATCCTTCTTCTAAACGATTAGGAATATAAGCCTCAACTTCCAAACCTAAGCTTCCTAAATAGTCAATTAATAAAGCAGTGCTTACAATCCCGTCTACATCATAATCACCATAAATAACAGTTCGCTCTCCAGCCTCCACAGCAGCCTGAATCCTAATTACAGCAGCTTCCATTCCTGCTAATAAAAAAGGAGAATGCAAATCAGCTAAATTTACTTCTAAAAAATGCTTTACTTCTTTTGGGGTTTGCAAACCCCGATTAACTAAAATTTGACTAAAAACTGAAGATATCCCCAGATTTGCAGCCAAATTTTGAGTACTATCTATATTTTCATTTGGGAATCTCCACTCTTGTCTTTCAATCACATCTTCAACCTCCAAAATTAAAAGCAAATAACTAATAAGAACACTCTTTTATTCTCGATTAATACTAAACTTCTTGCCTATTCTCTGTTTCAACTACTTTTTCTTCAAACTCAGTATCTTCTTCCTCATCTTCTTTCTCAACTTGTTCTTGAGCTAACTCCACTTCAGTAGCCATCTCATCTAGTTCAGATTCTAAACTACTTATCTGCTGCTCCTTTTTCCTTAATCTCATTCGCCACTTGATCTGCTTTACTACACTAAACAAACCCACTGATAAAGCCCCTAAAATAGCTGCTCCTAAAATAATTACTACCAAAGAGGTTTCAAACTCCCAAGTAAAAAGTACAACCTCCACCATAGTAGCATTTTGAATAGCAAACAAAGCCACTAACAGCGCAAAAACTAAAGCTACTACTAAAATAAATTGCAATTTCATCTCCCCTTTTTAAAATCTACCTGAACGCATTATAGAAATCACTAACCAAATACCTAAAAAAGTCGCTACTAAATAACCGCTCAAACCAATAGCCGGAATCCCCAAAAATTGAGGGCCTTTATCCACCTGCATTATCAAGGAGGAACCAATAATTAAAGCAGTAACAATTACTGAAATTGATAAGCGATTAGTTACTATATCCAATTTAGAAATTAATTCTTCTAAGCCCACATGTTTAAGTTCTATCTGTAAGTCTTGCTTTTCTAGTAAATCCAAGATATTCCCCACTTGTTGAGGAAAATTCTCCAAAAATCTATACATTTCCTGACCTTGCCTAAATAAATTTTTGACTAAGCGGACTGGATTATACTTTTTCTTTAGCAACTGATAAGCAAAGGGTTTAGCTACCTCAAAAACATTAAAGCTAGGATTCAAATCACTTGCTACCCCTTCAATAGTTACCAAAGCTTTACCTAATAAGATGAAATCCGTAGGTAGCTTAATTCGATACTTATATGCTAGTTCCAATAGTTGATTAATTATCTGGCTAAGACTAATTTCCTCCAAACTAGCTCCATAATACTCATCCAATAACTCCTTTAACTCTCTTTTTAAAAGCCTTTTATTGATCTGACGAGGAACCATTCCTAATTCTAATAGTTCACGTAGCATTATCCTTTCATCACGAGCAATAATAGCCATAAACAGATCAGCAATAGTCTCCATAGTTTGCAGATCCATTCTACCTACTATCCCAAAATCTATAAATACAACCTCTCGCTGTTCAGTAATCATAATATTACCTGGATGAGGATCGCCATGAAAAAAGCCATCAACTAATACCTGCTTCATAAAGGATTCAGCTATAATCTCAGCTATCTTTTCACAATCAAAACTAATGCTTTGTCCAGCTAACACCCCCACTTTTTTACCAGCTATGTATTCCAAAACTAACATCTTTTTAGTGGATAGCTCCCAATAAACATCAGGAATTTTAACTTCATCTAGTTCAGCAAAATTTCTTCTAAATTGATCTGTATTTCTACCTTCAATTTGATAGTTTAATTCTTTTCTAATTAGCCTTTTAAACTCTTTAACTATCTCTACTGGATCTACTAAATCATCACTAAAGCCCCGTTTTTTAAAAATAGTAGCTAAATTATTGATAATCTCTAGATCTGTTTCTATTGTTTCTTTAATATTAGGACGCTGAATCTTAATTACTACTTTACTTCCATCTTTTAAATAAGCTATATGCACTTGACCAATAGATGCAGCAGCTAAAGGAGTAGCTTCTATTTCCTTAAATATCTCTCCATAGGGCTGCTCCAATTCCTTTTCTACCTGTTCTATTACTTTTTCAAAAGAAAAAGGTGGAACATCATCTTGTAGCTTAACCAGCTCTTCAATATAGTCTTGAGGTATTAAATCAGGTCTAGTGCTTAATAGCTGACCTAACTTAATAAAGGTGGGCCCTAGCTCTTCCAAAGCTAAACGTAGTCTTTCAGCTCGAGATAATTCATCCTTCTCTTCAGACTGAACCTTCAAACGCTTACTTAAAGGTAAAAACTCATACAAATCCAGTCTATCAATTAAATATCCCAATCCATTCTTAATTAACACTTCAGCTATCTTACGATACCGCTGAATATGACGATAATGACGATTTAAGTTCCAAAAAGACATCTATTCACCATCCTACTCCTTAGCTGAAATCATTCTTCCTCTTTTAAAGCCTCTACTTCTCTTTTTAAGGCCTCTACCTCCAACTCCACAATTCTCAGTTTATCTCGAAGCTCATTTACTTCGTCTTTTTGCTCTTCCTTTCTTTTTAAACCAGTCTTATCTAGAAAACTATCCAGTCCACTCTTCACTCTACTCTTAGCTTCCTTGCTTCCTGCTTCAGTTTTATCCATCAGTTCCTCTATTATCTCTTCAGCTTCCTGTTGGCTAATTTTACCCTGCTCAACTAATTCACCAACTATTTCCTCAGCCTTTTCCTTAGTTAATAACATCACACTTAATCCAGCCACCAAAGTCTTTTTAAATAAATCGATGCTAACTACCTCCTTTATATTTATTATATTAATCCAAATAAGCCTTAACCTTAAATTTCAATCAATCTTATTATAACATAGGTAGCAACTGTTGCCAAATACATTAATGCTATAACTAAGTACACAAAAAGCCACCCTGGAATCCAGGATGACTTTTATTATTAAACAGAAGCTTCACTCATCTCTTTTCTTCGTTTTTGCCAAGCATCTAGTTCAACTAAAGCCGGACTAGCTATAAAAACAGAAGAGTAAGTTCCCGCTAAAATACCAATTAGCAAAGCTAACATAATCGTTTGAATCGTAGCTCCTCCAAAAACAAAAACTGCTGCTATACAGGCCAAAGTAGTAGCTGAAGTATTTATAGATCGAGGTAAGGTATCCACAACAGCTCTATTATTGAGTTCAGCAAAGCTTTGCTTGCGCTTATACTTAAGATTTTCTCTAACTCTATCAAAGATCACTATAGTATCATTAATAGAATAACCCATTACTGTTAATAAAGCAGCTATAAAAGGACTATTAATCTCTCGACCTAACAGAGAAATTATCCCTAGCAAAATCAAAATATCGTGTACTAAAGCAATAATAGCTGCTATAGCAAACTTAAACTGAAAGCGAATACTGATATAGGCTACAATAGCTACTATAGCTACTGCTAAAGCTAAGAGAGCATTTCTAGTTAACTCATCGCCAATAGTCGGGCCCACCATCTCCGACCTCAACATTTCAGCCGACTCATACCTATTATAAACCTCATTCTGGATCTGACTAATCTCCTCTTGTTCTAAATCAACTGTTCTAATTAAAATTCCAGTATCACCACTACTTTGAATTATACTATCACCAGCTAAATCAAACTCTTCCATAACCACTCGTATATCATCGGTACTTACCTCTTCCTCAAAAGCAAATTCAATAATAGTACCTCCGGTAAAGTCTATCCCCAAATTCATACCTTGGGTAAACATAGAAACTAAACCTACAATAATAATTACAGCTGAAATCAAAAACCAGATCTTCCTCTTGCCAATAATATCTAAGTCCTTACTGATTATACTCAAAACCATTACCCCCTTATCTGGCCAAAAGAACCTTGACCCTTGAGTACATTGATATCCAATAATAAATCGATTACCGATTTAGTCACTACAATTGCCGTTAACATACTAGCTAAGATACCGATACTTAAAGTAATAGCAAAGCCTCTCACGGGCCCGGTTCCAAAATAAGCCAAAATAGCAGCGGTAATTAAAGTAGTCACATTAGAGTCCAAAATAGTCTTAAAGGCTCTTTTAAAACCAGAGTTAATAGCCGCTCTTAGCGTTTTACCACTACCGATCTCTTCTTTAATCCGCTCAAAGATAATAATGTTAGCATCTACAGCCATCCCAATAGAAAGAATCAGTCCCGCAATACCAGGCAAAGTTAAGGTAGCATTTAAACCAGCTAAAGCACCTAGTACTATCACTCCATAAATTGCTAAGGCAAAGGTAGCAATCAAGCCTGAAGTCCTATACAAAAATATCATTAATAAGGCTACCAATACCAACCCAATTATTCCTGCTCTAACACTTTCGTTAATAGCAATCTCACCTAAAACAGGACCTACAGTTCTATTTTCAATTACACTTACTGGCACCGGTAAAGCACCAGCTCGTAACAAAATAGCAGTCTCTTCTGCTTCCTCTAAAGAAGAATGACCAGTAATAACCCCTTCCCCGCCAGTAATCGGATCTTGAACGGTGGGGTTAGTCAACTGTTCATCATCGAGATAAATCCCTATTCTCTGACCGATATACTCCTGAGTTAAGTTAGCAAATATATCCCTACCTTCTCTATCCAACTCAAACTGAATCACCGGCTCATTAAACTGACCTCCATAACTGGCCCGAGCATCAACCAAATGCTCTCCAGTCATCACTACTTCTCCAGCTGGATTTTTAAACTGTAGTTGAGCCGTTCTCCCAATAGTTTCAATAGCCTGCTCAGGATCTTCAATTCCTGGCAGTTCAACTATCACTCTTCTATTACCTTCCTGTTGAATATTAGGCTCAGTCAACCCCATCTGGTTTACTCGTCTATCGATAACACTAACTAACCTCTGCATAGCATCACGACTTACATCTCCTTCATCAGCCTCTAAAACTACTTGAGTTCCTCCTTGTAAGTCCAAACCTAAGTTAATACTTTCCCCAATCGGAAATAAAAAGTAAGCTGCTACAATAACTATTACTACTATTGCTGCTAGCTTACTCCATTTTTTCTGTTGATGAGTCATCGCAATTACTCTCCTTTCTAAATATCAAAATTCAATTGTAACTGACAATTTACATTATACCCTTTCAGTATTAGCTTGTCAATCACATGCTACCATTTTCCAACTATCAACTTATAATAACTCCACCTCATTAATAATTAACTGGAAAGCACAGTCCAAAGCTTGAGCCGCTTGTCGACACATCATCATTCTAGTTAAAAATATTTCGAAGTATTCCATCACCGTACTAATTTCGGTATCTATTTCTAATTCAAGAGTAATTATATCCTTTTTTTCAGCAACTTCAATAAAAGAATGCTTAGCTGCATAGTTTACTCGATCATGAATATCAAAGGTAGCCGGATCTTCATTTCTAACTCGCGTATAATGAACATCAGACTTATCAGCTAGAATTAAAGCTGCCGCCACCGAATTAACAGGCTCTCCAGATTCTTCATCGTGATTGCCTATAGCCCCAATAATGGTAGCAATCTCCCGCGGCTCCATATCCAGATCTGTTAAAATTTGGGCCGTCAAAGTAGCCGAAACATGTCCATGTTGATAGCGATTAACTACATTACCGATATCATGTAAATAACCCGCAATTTCAGCTAATTGGGCATCTCTAGAAGAATAATCAAGTCTATCTAAGATATTTCTAGCTATATCAGCCACTAAACTAGCGTGACGAAATCCATGCTCAGTAAATCCCATTTCTTCTAAGTGTTTATCTGCTCCCTCAATATAAGCCTTTACTTGAGGGTGCTTCTTTATCTCTTGCAAAGTTAACAATGATTACAGCTCCTTTTAATAGTTATATTGCTTTATTCAAAAGACAAATAATAGATGACAGAGAACAAATTAAGACCAAAAAATAAATTATTTAAAGGTTTTAAGGTTTTGAAATTTAGTATAATCTAAATTTACTGTTGATATTTATCAACTATAATCTGCACCGTTTCTTCTATACTTAGCTCATCAGTCTGCAAATAAAGATCACAGTTTTCTATCGCGTGCTGCAAACGTTCCTTCTGCATCTTAATCCTATTTAATCCCCATTGAACATCTCTTCTTTCTCTGATAGTTTCATAATCACAATCCAAAACAACCATGAAGTTTGGCTCTAATTTACTCCACAATGACTTTACATAAGAATGTTCTTGAGCACAACTCTTAGCTTGGTAGCCTAACTCCTGCAGCCTATCTACCACCGAAGACTTTCCCGAAGCACAGATACCCACCACTAAAATATCAGCTTTATTTTTATTCAAGCTTTCAACCCCGCCTTCTGATTTAAATAGGAAGAGAAAGACTGTACTCCCTGATCTTTTGGCTTTCTTGGCTTTCTTTAATACTTAAAAGTACCACTGTCATATCGTCCTGAGGACGACCTTGATCTAAGTCTAAGGTATAGCCTAAGATCTTTCGAGCTAAACTCTGAGTAAATAAATCAGCTTCTTCTTTACAGATTTTTATTATCTCTTTTAAGCTAACCTGCTCTCCAAACTTTCTGCCAGCATGCATAATCCCATCGGAAAAGGCTAATATTTTCAATCCTTCTTTTAAATCAAGCTCCTGAATAGCCGGTTTAACCTCCTTATGAAAGCCAATACTTCTTACCTTTTTATCGAAAATCACTTCTTTTTCTTCTTCAATTAAGATAATTGGAGTATTACTATTACGAGAAATAACCATCGAATCCGTATCTAAATCTACAGAAAGAATATTCAAAGTGGAAGAAACCTTTCCTCGACGTAGGGTATATAAATAATCGTGAACTGCTCTGCCTACTGCCCCATCTCTAGCTCCATCTCCAATCAATGATGCTGCTCTATTAGCTACTAAATTGCTGATAATTTTAGCTTTGCGCCCGCTACCTTGACCATCAGCTAAAACTACTGAAAAGCCACCTTGAGGTCTTTCAACCACTTCTACTGTATCTCCACTTTTAGAAACTCCATACTTAGAACTTTTAGCAATTCCAATCTCAATCTTCATTCTACCTTCACTTCCTTTGGCATTATATTAAAAGAGCTATCACTTTTTTATGTAGTGATAGCCCCTTAATTAAGTTCTATTTTACCTTTTGATAGCTTTTATGTTCTATAAATCTAATTTCACTAAAAGGCCAGTAAACCCAAAAAGCTCTACCGGAAATCGATTCGTAAGAAACAAATCCAATCAAAGAAGTATAACGACTATCAGCACTATTATTACGATTATCTCCTAATACAAAAAGATGTTCTGCTGGAACCTCATAGGGCCCGAAATCCCCCAAGGTCTTTTCATCAATATAGCTTTCTTTAATCTGCTTTCCGTTAACGTAAACTTTTTGCTCTTTGATTAATACTTCATCGCCTGGAATCCCAATTATTCTTTTAATATACTTTTTATTAGGAGCACCCTGCGGAGTAAAAACAACTATTTCTCCTCGTTGAGGATCATTAAAGCGATAAGTAAGCTTATCTACAAATAGCCTTTCCCCACTATTTAAAGTAGGATTCATAGACTCTCCTTGAACTACAAAGGACTGAGCTACAAAGGTAATAATAAAAAAAGCTAATACTCCAGCAACCACCAACGTTTCCAAAAGCTCTTTAAACTGCTTATTTACTTTCATTCCTTTCCTCCTATCAATCTCAATCAGAGGTCTAATAATTTACTCTTCTTGTTCAACATTAGCTAAATTACCGATAGCACTCCTAATCATTTCGATTTCTACCTCGGGAGTAATCTGAATCTTCAAACTATCTTCTTCAAGTTCAATAATCTTACCTTTAATACCACCAATAGTTACTATCTCATCCCCCTCTTGCAAGTTATCAAGCATCTCGTCACGTTCCTTTTGTCTCTTACGCTGTGGTCTAATGAATATAAACCAAAAAACTCCGAAAATAAGTATCCAAGGTAAAAACGCCAATATCGTTTCTGCATCCATTCTAATTCCTCCTTATTATTTTTAATTAAAACTAAAATTTTGGATTATCTATTTTATATTTCACTATTCTTTAAATAATTCCTTTATTTTAGCTTAACCTTTTAAATAATTATAATTCTAAACCATACTTCCTATAAAATTCCTCTCTATAAACCATTAGCCTATCCTGCCTGATAGCTTTTCTGATCTGAGCCATTAACTCACTTAAAAAGTAAAGATTATGATAGGTAGTCAACCTTAAACCTAAAATCTCATCTCTCTTAAGCAGATGGCGAATATAGGCGCGAGTATAATTGCTACAGACATAACAGTCACATTCAGGATCTAAGGGAGTAAACTGCCGCTTAAAGGTAGCATTGCGAATAGTAATTCTACCTGCACTAGTAAAGACTGCTCCGTTTCTAGCAACTCGAGTAGGAAAGACAGAATCAAACATATCTATACCGTTTAGAACTCCATTAAATAAGTCCTCTGGAGTACCAACCCCCATTAAGTATCTAGGCTTATCTTTAGGCAATAACTGAGGAGCATAACTTAAAACCTCTTTCATTAAATCCTTGGGCTCCCCTACACTCAATCCTCCTAAGGCATAACCGGGAAAGTCCAAAGCAGTAATCTCTTCCGCACTCTGCTCTCTTAAATCGCGATGCATTCCGCCTTGTACAATCCCAAACAAAGCCTGATCTTCCCTATTATGTCTTTCTTTACATCTCTCGGCCCAACGAGTAGTTAACTCCAAAGACTCCTGTACATACTCTTTTTCAGCTGGATAAGGTGGACACTCATCAAAAGCCATAATAATATCGGCACCTAAGTCCATTTGAATTTCTATGGACTTTTCAGGACTGATGAAGTGTTTAGAACCATCTAGATGTGATCTAAACTCCACTCCTTCTTCCTCAATCTCTCTCATATCAGAGAGGCTAAAAACCTGAAAGCCTCCACTATCAGTAAGAATCGGTCGCTCCCAGTTCATAAACTTATGTAATCCCCCGGCCTCAGCAATTAACTCTGAACCCGGCCGCAAATAAAGATGATAGGTATTACTCAAAATAATCTGAGCCCCTAATTCCTCCAATTCATGGGGAGTCATAGCCTTAACGGTAGCTTTAGTTCCTACCGGCATAAAGATAGGAGTATCTATCTTTCCGTGAGGAGTGGAAAACTCACCTAAACGGGCCCGACTTTCACTACATTCCTTATGTAAAGTATATTCAAAACTCATCAGCAAAAATTCCTCCTTAAATGATCAACATTGCATCACCAAAACTATAAAATCTATATTCCTTTTCAATAGCTTCTTGATAAGCCTTCATAATTATTTCTGGACTAGCAAAGGCACTTACCAACATAATCAGGGTAGACTCCGGTAAATGAAAGTTAGTTACTAAAGCATCAAGTACTTTAAAATCATAACCGGGATAAATGAAGATATCGGTCCAGCCCTGAGCAGCCTCTATCTGACCTGTTTCATCACCTAGAGTTTCTAAGGTTCTAGTCACTGTAGTCCCTACTGCTACTACCTTATTACCTGCCTTTTTAGTTCGATTAATTACTTCGGCTGTCTGAGAGCTTACTTCATAGTACTCAGCATGCATCTGATGCTCCTCTACCTTATCAGCTCTAACAGGTCTAAAGGTGCCTAAGCCAACATGTAAAGTAAGATAGACAATATTAATCCCCTGCTTTGCTAAGCTATTAAGTAACTCCTCAGTAAAATGCAAGCCAGCAGTAGGGGCTGCTGCCGCTCCTCTTTTTTGAGCATAAACGGTCTGATAGTCCTCTCTATTTTCCAACTCCTGGCTAATATAAGGCGGTAAAGGCATTTCTCCTAGTCTATCTAATAGTTCAGTAAAGCTGCCTTCATAATCAAACTCAACTACCCTCCCGCCAAAGTCAGTTCGGGATTTTACTGTAGCTGCCAACTGACCATCGCCAAAGAGCACCGTAGTTCCTATTTTAACCTTGCGGCCTGGCCGCACCAAAACTTCCCAAGTATCCAAGGCCACCTCATTAAGCAATAAAAACTCTACCTGTCCTCCAGTTTCTGCCTTAGCTCCGTAAAGTCGGGCCGGAATTACCTTAGTATCGTTTAAAACCAAAGTATCACCGGGCTCTAAATAGTCTCCAATCTCCTTAAAAATCCTTTCCTCTATCTTCCCCGTTGTTCTCTTCTCAACTACCATTAGTTGTGACTCATCTCGAGGCTCCTTAGGCTGTTGAGCAATTAGCTCCTCGGGTAAATGATAATCAAAGTCTGAAACCTGCATCAGCATTCCTCCATGATCTATCTAAATAAGCGCATTAATAAAGAAAATATAATACTTAAAATAATTGAAGTGGTAATAGGTAAATAAAAAGTAAAATTATCTCTCTCAATTCTAATATCTCCAGGTAATCTACCTAGAGGAATATTTAAATCCAAATTTAAAAGCAGACCCATTACTGCTACAAATAAACCTAGAACTATTAATAATCTACCCAATCCTCTTTCCATACCTATTCCCCCTGGTACTGATAATCAAAGTGTTGATAAGCCAGTTCAGTAGCCTTGCGCCCGCGAGGAGTTCTATCTAGAAAGCCTATCTGTAATAAATAAGGTTCATAAACATCCTCAATAGTATCTTTCTCCTCGCTCACAGCAGCTGCTAAAGTACCTAAACCCACTGGTCCACCACTGAACTTTTCAATTAAAGTCAGTAAAATCTGACGATCTATATTATCCAAGCCTAACTCATCTATCTCCAGCATCTCCAAAGCAGCTTGAGCTACTTCTAAATTAATCTTTCCTTCAGCTTCTACCTGAGCATAGTCTCTTACTCGCTTCAAAAGCCGATTAGCAATTCGCGGTGTTCCTCTAGCTCTACGAGCTAACTCTAAAGCTCCAGCATTATCTATTTCTACCTTTAATACTTTAGCAGCCCTAAAAACGATCTCCTGTAACTTCTCCTCTGAATAAAACTCCAAGCGACCTAAAATCCCAAACCTATCCCGCAAAGGAGAGGTCAAAAGTCCTGCTCTAGTAGTTGCTCCTACCAAAGTAAACTGAGGTAAGTCTAAGCGTACTGAACGAGCACTTGGACCTTCACCAATAATGATATCCAAAGCAAAGTCCTCCATTGCCGGATAAAGAATTTCCTCCACTATCCGGTTCAGTCTATGGAGCTCATCGATAAACAGTACATCATTCGGACGTAAATTAGTCAAAATAGCAGCTAAATCACCAGGCCTTTCAATAGCCGGGCCCGAAGTAGTCTTAATATCTACTCCCATTTCATTAGCAATAATATTAGCTAAGGTAGTCTTTCCTAACCCCGGCGGACCATGTAACAACACATGATCTAAGGCTTCACCACGCTGCCGAGCCGCCTTAATAAAAATCTTTAAGTTATTCTTTACCTTTTCTTGTCCTATGTATTCAGCTAACCTTTTAGGTCTTAAACTTAAATCAAAGTCCTGATCCTCCGGCTTTTGATCTGGAGAGACAATTCGCTCCTCCATAAAGTTCTGCCTCCTAAGTTAATCTATTAAATCGATATAAATATTCCTAGCCTAAACTCTGCAAAGCCTGCCTGATTATCTCTTCTACAGTTAAGCCACTCTGCTCTCCACAAGCCTCTTTAACGGCTGCTTCGGCTTCTCGACGACTATAGCCTAGCCCCAATAAACCATCTATAGCTTCTTGACGTTCTAGGTTGGCAGTTGCTTCGACTGCCGTATCCTTTTCTTCAGCCAATATCTGTTCTAAATCTATCTTACCTTTCAGCTCTAAAATCAGTCTTTGGGCTGTTTTAGTACCAATTCCCTTAATCTCCTTTAGAACATCCACCTTCTCCTTAACAATAGCCAACTTAAACTCCTTAACCGTCAAGGTGGCCAGACTGCTAATAGCAGACTTGGGCCCGATTTTGGAAACTCCCAAAAGTTCTTTAAATAACTCTAACTGCTTAGTCTCCAAAAAGCCATAAAGCACTAGCCGATCCTCACGAACATAAGTATAGGTATAAATTTTTAACTCCTCACCTAATTCAGGTAACTTCCTTTGTAAAGAAGGAGGAATATTAACCTTATAACCCACTCCCTGCACTTCAATAATGAGATGATCCTTAGCTTTTAAAGCCAACTCCCCCCGCAAATGACCTATCATTCTCTTCACCTCAGCTTTAATACTTGCTAAAACTTATTTCTAGGTAGAAATACTTTCTCCTTGCTTAAAAATAAAACAACTTAATATATAAAGAGCAGCCTCGAGGCTGCTAATAAAAAATCATTCCATTCTTTCATCATGAATACTAGCTAATCCCTCTAATAAGCCCAATAACTCCTCTTCAGACTCAGCCTTAATTCCTGCTTCTAAGCTCTTTATCTCACTAGGAGGCAAATACTCGATAGAAATCTCTGTCTGCCGCTGCAAAGTAGCCTCTTCACTTCCCGGTGGGCCGGAAAAGATAGCAACAAAACCATCCTCAATCCCTAAGTAAAGTTCCACTTGATGCTCTGGACAGTTACCAGCTAGCTCCTTTCTCAACACAACTTCCTGTTCGTTACTTTCTACCACTTGCCAGTCCTGATAGCGAGTAGCTAACTGACTAAGTACTTTCTCAGCAGCTATCTCCTTTTCCTCTCTATGCAAAGTACCACAATCTTGATAATAAGCCTCCAATATCAAAGTAGTTTTTAATTCGCCAATAGAACCATCGAATGAATAGTTCAAACCATCATCTTCCAGCCTTAAATTAAACTGCCGCTCTTTTTCTCTAATTAAGGACGAAAGATCCTGCTCCAGTTCCTCACTGCTATCTAAATCTTCCTCTACAGATTCTAGGTCAAAAGAATTTTCCAATAGGTCATCTGTGGATTCTGCTAAATAGTCTTCTTCACTACTATCTTCTAAATAATCCTCACCAGACTCCAATTCAGTCAAATCTAACTCGTCTTCTTGCTCTGGAGCTTGTCCTGATAAGCTCAGCACTAAATAAGTGCCTACAGCTACTAATAAAAAAATCAATAGCGGCAGTAGCACAAACCTTCTCAATTTGGACATGTTATCACCTTCCAGCATCTATTAATAACCAATATCAGTATTAGTTATTAAGTATTATGCACAACAGAAGGCAATAATATACTTAACTTTCCAACTCATCCTCCTTCAAAAAAGAAAATTATTAATTAACTTCCTCTAATTCAACCATCAGTTCATCATCAATATCAAAATTAGAATAAACATCCTGCACATCATCATGCTCATCTAAAGCATCCATTAATTTCAAAACCTTTTTAGCTTCCGACTTTTCATCTAATTTAATTGTATTTTGAGGAACCATTACCACATCTCCAGAAGTAAAGCTATAACCATCGTCCTCCATACCTGCTCTTACTTCTTCCAAATCACTAGGTTCTGTTAAGACTTCAACTATATTTTCTTCCATAGAAATCTCTTCAGCTCCGTGCTCTAAAGCCGAAAGCATAATCTCATCTTCATCTACTTCCCTCTCTTCTCTATCAATAACTAACTGCCCCTTACGTTCGAACATCCAAGCTACACAGCCTTCTTCTCCTAAATTACCACCATGTTCAGAAAGCAGATGTCTAATTTCCGAAGCAGTTCGATTACGATTATCGCTCATCAAGTCTAAATAAAGAGCTACTCCAGCCGGGCCGTATCCTTCGTAAATAATCCTTTCATAATCTACACCTTCTAGATTACCGGTTCCCCGGTCAATTGCTCGTTGAATGTTATCCTTAGGCATATTATTATCCTTAGCCTTCTGAATAGCCATTCTCAAAGTAGCGTTAATCTCCGGATCTCCACCACCTTCTCGAGCAGCTACAGCTATTCGCTTGCTTAACTTGGAAAACAACTTCGCTCTCCGGCGATCTTCTTTCTTTTTTTGGTGCTTAATATTGGCCCATTTTGAATGACCAGCCATTGAGATCACTCCTTTCAAAGTTTGAAACGCCAATTAGGCTCCTTGCTTATTTTAACATAGTAAAGCTGTATTTTCAATGAAGCAATATTATTCGACAGGGCAATCGCATGAATAAATTTTATTTTAAAACTCAATCTTATTTCTTATACTCAGTTTGAATTTAAAAAATGC
>NZ_JALKBZ010000028.1 GCF_023227765.1 Fuchsiella alkaliacetigena | reverse complement strand
TTTTGCTTTTAATTATAGCATCTTAAAGGGAAGAAATTAAATCTATTTTAGAGTTCTTTCTTGCGATTGCCCTGATTCAAAGGCCAGCTACACTTGCTTTTTTTAATTCTATATGATAAAATTTCTATGTTCTTCATAAAAAATCATCATTAAAATTATAGATCTGATTTACATAATTAAGGAGGTGACCCGATAATGCCGAGTTCTGATTCAGCAGCAAAACGAGCCCGAGTAGCTGAAAAGAAAAGAAAGAGAAACAAAGCTCTTAAATTAAAAATTAAAGATGCTGTTAAAGATTTTGAAACAGCAATAGAAAACCAAGATAAAGACTTAGCTGAAGAAAAATTAAGAGAAGCTAAGCAAATTATAGACAAGTCCACAAGCAAAGGACTTTTTCATAAAAATACTGCTGCTCGTAAAAAGTCTAAATTAGACCGTCAATTTAATAAATTAGCTTAATCAAAAAAAAGCTCTACATTGATAATGTAGAGCTTTTTAAGTAAAATACTTTAGCTACTAAGTTGCTTTAATTGCATAATTAATAACTCTAATTCTAACTTTTTATTTCCTCCGGTTACTAAATTCAAATTAGTTTTAAATAACAGCTGCATAGCTTTTTTAAGCTCCAAAGTCGAAAAATTACGGCTCTGCTTAAGACATTTTTCCACTGGATAAGGATGCTCCTGTAATCTGCTAGCCATTTTTTTAAGCGAATATCCCTGTCTATTAAGACTTTTAACCTGCAACATCAATCTTACCTGTCGAGTTATCATCATCAATAAGCCAATTTCTGATTGACCTTCAGCTAACATATCATTTAATAATTTTAAAGCTTGACTGCTATTTTGAGTGCCAATAGCATCTACAAAATCAAAGATAATATTTTCTGCTAAGAGACGATCTTGACTAATAATCGCTTTAGCTTTAGCTAAAGTTATTAGGTCATCCTGCCCTATAAATGTTAGTAACTTATTGAGTTCCATATCTAATCTCTGTAAATCATTTTCAAAGCTTTCTTTTAAAAATTCAATAGCTTGACCATCGATCTTTTTATCTGCCGCTGCTACTCTTTTCTTAATCCATTTATTTAACTTAATTGATCTTAAAGAAGTAAACTCTAAAATCTCTCCCTTTTCTTTAAATAGTTTATATAACTTAGTTCTTTTATCAGGGCTGCGCTGAGTTTTAAAAAGCATGATCGAAGTATCAGGAAAATCTGCCAATAAATACTCTAGTTTTTCTTTTTCTTCTTTTCTAAACTGTTGACTAAAAGCTCGACTTGATTCTACTATTATAATTCTTTTTTCAGCATTAAAAGGTAATTGATTAACAGAATTGATTAACTGAGAAATAAACTCTTCTTTATTATTATCATTAATAAAGCTAAGATTAAAATCTTTTGACTGTTCAGCAACAAACTTATCAATAAACTTATCAATAAATTCATTAATTAAAAGTTTTTCTTCTCCAAATAATAGATATATATTATTTAGTTCCTTTAACTCTTTAGTTAAAATATCTTCTACTTTCATCTATCTCACCTCTATCTTTTCATTCTTGTTCTACCTTTTTAAAACCTTGCTCAAATTCAATAAAAATTGCTTTAATTAGAATATTAGCAGGAATCTGTTTATAACTACTAGTATAGCTCTACAAGCTGCGTTTAATAATAAGAATACAAAATAAACAAGGAGGTTTTGATGATGAGCATTAGAAATAACAGTAATAGATTAGTTAATCCAATGGCTAAACAAGCAATGGATAAGTTTAAATTAGAAGTTGCTGAGTCCTTGAATATTTCCGATGAGTATAAATCAGGTTATTGGGGTAATATGACCTCTCGAGAATGTGGAGCTGTTGGTGGGCAAATGGTTAAAGAAATGATTGAGCAAGTTCAAAACCAGATGGCCAATGAAAATAACATTCAAACTAATCAAACTCAACAAGAAAATCAAAACTATAACACAAATCAGCAAACAAACTCGTTTGAATCTCAACAATAGATTATGCTGAACTATTATCAGTTATAACTAAAAAGACCTAGCTGATGTTAATTACTACTAGTATAATCTTTCTTCTTTCAAGAAATAATTAAAATAGAAGTAGTTATAAAGGAGGTGTAAATAATGAGTATTCGTAATAACAGTAATAGATTAGTTAATCCAATGGCTAAGCAAGCAATGGATAAGTTTAAGCAAGAAGCAGCTGAAGAGTTGAATATCTCTGATGAGTATAAGTCTGGTTATTGGGGTAATATGACCTCTCGAGAATGTGGAGCCGTTGGTGGACAGATGGTTAAGCAGATGATTGAACAAGCTCAAAACCAGATGGCCAATGGAAATAACATTCAAGCTAATCAAACTCAACAAGAAAATGAAGATTATAACCTAAGTCAAAAAGTTGGTTCTTTTGAACCACAGCAATAATTAAGGATTAAAAATAAATTCAGGAGCGGATATGAAAACATATCCGCTCCTATACCTCACTAACTACTACATAGTTTTATCTCCGCTATCCAGCTAACTATTAATAGATCTATTAATAGTTAGCTGGAAGATGAAAATCTTACCTCAATTTACTTCTAATAGAAATTACCCCTGAATAGTTTTATATAGATAATGATAATCCTTAAATTAGGAGCGAAAAAACTATGCTTTCCCCAAGCTTAGAAGACTATTTAGAAGAAAGCTACCGCTTTTATAAAGAAAAAGGCTTTATTCGTCCTACCGATATAGCTTTAAAATTAAACGTATCACTTCCTTCAGTAACTAAGGCTGTCAAAAAGTTAAATCAAAAAGGATACTTAAATTATCAACGTTATCAAAATATAGAATTAACCAAAAAAGGATTAAAGCTTGGTAGTTTTTTAGTAAGAAGAAATCAACTTTTAATAGATTTTTTAGAAGTAATCGGTAGTAAGTGTGATAAAGAACAAGAAGCTGAAGCTATGGAGCATTACTTATCCAAAGAAACTGTGCAGACAATTACTCATTTAGTAGAGTTTTTTAAAAAACATCCAGAATATCAACAAAAGTTCTTTAAATTTAAAAAAGATAAAATAACCAAACAAAGTCCAGTGGATAATACAAAGTAAACCTCTTCAGCTAAATCAAAATAAGATCTAACTGAAAAGGTTTAGCTATTCTAGATATATCTAATTCCCAAATATTTTTTTAGTAGTTAAAATCCCTTCTTTAGGTGACAAAAATAAGGCTAACAAAAAGAAAATAGTAGCCACTACTACTATAGCTGCCCCAGAAGCTACATTTAGATAGAAAGATAGGTACAGTCCAATTACTGCCGAAATCAAACCAAAAAAGGCAGCTAAGACCATCATTGTAGATAGTCTATTTACTAGTAAATAGGCAGTAGCTCCAGGAGTAATCAACATCGCTACTACTAAAACAATACCTACCGTCTGTAGCGAAGCAACTACCGTCAAAGAAAGCATTAGCATTAATAAATAATGAATCAAGCTAGTAGGCAAACCAATAGAACGAGCTAGTATATGGTCAAAAATGAAAAGCTTTAACTCTTTAAAAAAGAGAATAATCAATGTAATCACTAATAAAGCTAAGATAGCTATCAACTTCAGATCACCAGCCGAAACTCCTAATACATTCCCAAAAAGAATATGAAAAAGATCAACTCCAGTGTGAATATTGCTCATTATTAAAATTCCTAAGGCAAAAGCAGCACTGAACATAATTCCAATAGCTGAATCCTCTTTGATCTTACTATGTTCAGTAACAAAACCAATAGCTAAAGCAGTAATTACTCCTGTAGTCACTGCTCCCCAAAAAAAGTTAATCCCGATTAAGTAAGCTATGGCTACTCCTGGTAAAACTGCATGAGCTATAGCATCACCCATTAAGGCCAGTCTTTTCAAAATTAAGATACTTCCTAAAGCTCCACAGTTAATGCCTACTATCAACGAAGCTATTAAGGCCCGCTGCATAAAGGTATACTCCATAGGTTCTAAAAGCCAAATACTTAACTGTTCTATCATCCTATCACCACCAGCTCTTTTTGGGCAGACTTAGTCTTTTGGGTAGTAGTAAAAGCTTCTTGTAAATGCTGGTGTGTAAATACTGTCTCAGCAGTTCCATAGGCAATCAAGCGCTGATTAATTAAAACTAAGTTTTCAAAGTATTCTTCAACTCTTTTTAAATCGTGATTAACTACTATCACTGTTTTTCCTTGCTCGGAGATTTCTGCTAATAAAGCATAGATAGCTTCCTGAGTAGTCTGGTCTACTCCTGCAAAAGGTTCATCTAGTAGTAAAATTTCGGCTCCTTGAGCTAGGGCCCGAGCTAAAAAAACCCTCTGCTTCTGTCCGCCGGAAAGTTTTCCCAGCTGCCGCTCTTTATACTCTGCCATTCCAACTTCCTCTAAAGATTTGTTTACTAACTGTCGATCTTCTTTTTGAGGTCTTTTAAATAGTCCTAGGTGAGCATAGCGGCCCATCATTACTACTTCCTCTACTGAAATTGGAAAGTCCCAATCAATCTTCTCTTTTTGAGGAATATAAGCTACTTTTTTTCTATTTTCATCAATCGAACCACCTAAAACCTTAATATTTCCTTGGTCTACAGCCAACAAACCCATAATAGCCTTAATCAAAGTAGACTTACCGGCCCCATTGGGGCCGATAATACCTACCTTTTCTCCTTGGGAAATGCTAAAACTTACTTCTTTTAATACCGGTTCCTCATTATAAGAAACCGTTACCTCTTCTAATTCAACTACTGCTTCCATATTAACTACCTCCCTTTAAAGCCTCAACAATAGTATTCACATTATACTCCATCATTTCCAAATAAGTAGCGGCTTCACTATCCGGACTGCCTAAGGAATCAGAGTAAAGCACTCCGCCGATAGAAACCCCTGTTTCCTCGGCTACCCTTTCCATAGGCCTAGAGTCTACACTGGACTCGGTAAAGACAGCTGCTACCTCCATATTTCTAATCTGCATAATTAGCTCTGCAATCTGCTGGGGAGTCCCTTCTTCATGAGCATTAATTTCCCAGATAAAGCCTTCCTCAAAATCATATGTTTCACAGAAGTAGCGAAAAGCTCCTTCGCTAGTAATCAACACTCTATCTTCCGGTTCTAATTGAGCTAACTCTTCTTCAATCCATTCATGTAACTCAGTAAGCTGCTGCTGATATTCTGTAGCTCTTTCTTGATAATAATCAGCTCCCTCTGGATCGATTTCAATCAAAGCTTCTTTAATGTTAGACACGTAATAGTCTCTAATTAAAATAGGGTTAAACCAAGCATGAGGATCAGGCTCACCCTTAAAACTGCTATCTCCTAAGTAAAAAGGTTCTACTCCCTCAATAGTCTTAACTCTCATCTGCTCCGAAGCAACACTGTCTATTAACTCTTCAAACCACCGCTCTATGCCAAAACCATTATAAAAAACAATCTCTGCTTCAGCTACTTTCAACATATCCGCTGGCACCGGACTGTACTCTTCGGGAGCAGCTCCTACCGGAACTATACTCTCCACCTCAACTCGTTCTCCGCCCACACTCTTAACTAAGTCATAGACAATGGAATAAGTAGCCACTGCGTTTACTTTCTCGTTAGCTAAAGCGGGCCCACTTAAAGCAAAAACTAAAGCAAGCACTAACAACACTACTAAGCCCTGCTTAAACTTTCCAAACAATCTAATCAACCTCCTCTTAAGTAATTGAATGTTAACTACAGTTAACATTTAGCAAATTTACTATATAGTATGGCTTTTAATAAAAATTTGTGCAAATAAAAAATAGGTGGTTATAAATTAACCACCCACCTTCTGCAAAGTATAAGAGTTGCTATCACTTTTAATAATAATAGCTCCTACTGATTTAGTTTTTAAAACCTTTTTACCCTTGTTTTTTAATCTAGCTACCACTTCCGGATGAGGATGACCGTAAGGGTTCCAGCGCCCAGCCGAAATAATAGCGACCTCAGCCTGCACCTCTCTTAAAAACTCCTTAGTACTGGAAGTGTTACTACCGTGGTGAGCTACTCTTAACACATCACTTTCCAATTTGAACTGCTGCTCTACTAAATACTCCTCTAGCTCTTTTTCAGCATCTCCAGTTAAAAGCAATTGAAAGTCTCCATAATCAACTTTAGTTACTATGGAGTTATTATTAGCATCAGCAGTCTGACCTGTAAAACGATAAAAATCCAAGTTAATATCTGCCAAACTAATACTACCCGGCTGATTAACTAACTGATAATCCTGTTCCCGGCTAGCTAATAAATCAAAAAAGTCATCAATATACTGATTCTCCAAAACAGGTTCCGGAATCAAAACTAGGCCTACGTTAAACTCTTCCAAAACCCTAAAAAATCCCTGGTAATGATCATAATGAAAGTGAGTAACCACCATTAAATCCACCCTGCGCACTCCATTTTGATACAAAAAATCAGCTACTATATCATCATCGGGCCCGCCATCAACTAAAATATTTTCTCCACTAGGCAGACTTAAAAAGGTAGCATCTCCCTGACCTACATCTAAAACCACTGTCTTCAACTGATCGTTAAAAATAATACTTACTTGAAAAAACAAGAATACCATACAAACTGCCAATAAAGAAGCCACAATTCTTTTAGAACGCCGTCTAAAGTAAGGAATAATACTTGGTCTGGCTATCTCTTTTAATTGATAAAGCAAAAAGTAATAGAGAGCAATAGATAAGTAATGGGGTCTAACTAGCTTAAAAATTAGCCAATCAAAGTTTTTTAAAAACTCTACTATTTCCAATAACAATATCGATAACAAGGTACTAAAATTATTTAACAGTTGAGCAAAAACTAAATGAATACTACCCAATAAAAGTGATAAAAAACCAAAAAAGATAATCAAACTAACTACCGGCATTAATAATAAATTACCTAAAATCGGCACCAATGAAATTTGATTAAAGTGATAAGCCAAAATTGGTAAAGCTCCTAATTGAGCTGCTAAGGAAGCAGAGATACTGTAAGCTATAAACTTAGGCAAGAAAGATAAATAGCGACTTAAAGTAGGTGTTAGATAAATAATTACTAAAACTATGGTAAAGGAGAGCTGAAAGCCCACCTGAAAAATTAGATAAGGATTATAAACTAAGATCACTACTGCTACTAAGCTTAAAATATTATAAATATTAACAGAACGATTCCAAACTCTACCTAAGATATAAAGAATTATTACTAAACCGGCCCTTAAAACCGAAGGATGACCACCGGTAATTACTATATAAACTATTATCAACAGCACTGAAGCCAAATCTATCCCCAACTGAGGCAGCTTAAAACCTCGACAAATACTATTTAAAATTAAGACCAATAAACCAATATGAAAACCAGAAACTACCAGCAGATAACTAAAACCTAGTTCATTGAAGTCTTCATTAATCTCCGGCGGAACCAAATCCCTTTCTCCTAACAACAAACCCTTAAGCAAAGAGCTATAAGGTACTTCCATAGTCTGCCGAATAATCTCCTGGCTATGCTCCTTTAGCAATAAAGCCCTTCGCATTAAAGGATTCCCTTGCTGACCCTGGCGAGTTATCTGCTGAGGTTCTCTTAATAAGGCATAAACTCCTTCTCGCTGCAAATAGTCCCGATAAGAAAAAGCACCTGGATTTCTATTAGTAGGCGGCTTCTCTAAGCTACCTTTAACTTTTAAACGCTCTCCATAATCATAAACCTCCGCTGCTGAGGACAACTGCATCAAAACCTGACCATAGTTCACCTCTTGAGCAGCATCAACTACTTGTAAAGGCTGCAGAGTATACTGATACTCTCCTGACCAGTCACGACTGGAGTCTATTACTACTGCTTCCAGTTCTACCTCCTGGGCCGTATAATTAACTATGGATTCTGAAGCCTGATACTTATACTCAGCACTTTGAATCAAAATAATCCCCAGGATAAAAATCAATACTACTAGCAAGTATTTGGTCAACTTTGCTTCATAGTACCAACAAACTATAGTTACAGCTAGTAAAGCTATTAAAAAACTTATCAATAACGGAATTACCAAGCTTAAATTCACCCCAACTATAATACCTAAAATAAGAGCTACTAAAACCACTAAAAAAGGAGTCTTACTTAGGGCCCAATTCATCTTACTAGCAACTCATCTTTAATCTGTTGATAAGTCACTTCTCCAACTCCTGAAACTTCTTTAATCTCCTCTATCTTATTAAAACCTCCCTCACTTTGTCGATATTCTATAATATTTTGGGCGGTAACCGGGCCCACTCCCTGCAACTCTTCCA
Organism: Fuchsiella alkaliacetigena; assembly: GCF_023227765.1. GTDB lineage: Bacteria > Bacillota > Halanaerobiia > Halobacteroidales > Acetohalobiaceae > Fuchsiella > Fuchsiella alkaliacetigena. The sequence goes on along the minus strand of NZ_JALKBZ010000028.1, from coordinate 27,663 downwards.
ATTCAGTTTGTGAAGCGTTATTTAAATCTACTTTATCAGTATCTTTTGCTGTTGAAGTTATAGGTTCAGTTTCCACACTTTCCTCCCTCTCACTCTCCTCTACCGCAACTTCCTCTCGCTGCTCCTCTTCAACTGTTTTTTCAGGAATAACTATCTGCTCACTATCACTTAACCTTTTAACTAGATTAACATTATCCAAATCGGCTTTTGCGCTAGGACCACCTGCCTCCTCTATCAACTCAAAAAGCCTACTATCCACTTCTAGCTGATAAACACCAGGTTTATTAACAGCTCCCCCAATCTGAACCATTATCTGCTCCTTAGTCTCCTCTACTTGCTCCCTTTCTGTCTCTGTTGCCAGTTCATCCTCAGTCTGCTTACCTGCTAATTCTTCCTCAATATCATTAGCTACAAACTCCATCCCTGACCCTCGTCGCAGATAATTAACGACTAATATCCCGCTTCCCAATAAAAGAGTAACCACAACCACTAATAAAATTAGTTCTTCCCGCTTAGTAAACTTCAACATTTCTGGGCCCCCTTTCATAAAATAAACTTTATAGTCTTCTATTTCTCTTATATGTTATTAATTTCCTGCAAGAAAACTAATTTTTTAACAAAAATTGTTACTTCACAATATTTTTATATTGATTTTTTTAGAACTTGAACTTAACTATACATTATACACTATAAACTGTTGACTATATAATATATAACTAAGCCCGTTCATTGTTGGTTAGACAATAAACGGGCCCTAAGTCCTCAAACTAAATTTTAAGTTTTAATTACTTAATCACCAAATTAACTAGCTTCTGAGGAACAACTATAGTCTTCACTACTTCTTTATCCTCCAAATAGCCCTGCACCTTATCCTGCTCCTTTACTACCTCTTTCAACTCTTCCTCAGCAATATCGGCCGCTACCTCTACTCTATCCCGTACCTTCCCGTTAATCTGCACTACAATTTCTACTTCATCCTTCTGCAAAACTTCCTCTTCGTAATCCGGCCAATCCTGTTGATGAACACTTCCTGCTAACTCCAGTTGAGACCAAATCTCCTCTGTCAAATGAGGAGCAAAAGGTGCTAACAACAACACCGTAGTCTTAATAGCTGCAGCTAAAAGCTCTAAGTTCTCTTCAGCAACACCATCCAAGTAAGAGTAAATCGCATTTACCAGTTCCATAATAGCACTAATAGCTGTATTGAAGTTCTTTCTTTCGTCTAAATCCTCCGTCACCTTCTTAACTGCCTGATGTACTTCGCGCTGGAGCTCCTTTTCCAGCTTGTTTAAGTTATTCAATTCCAGCTCAGCTAAGTCAAGCTCCTTAATCTGCTCTACATACTTAGCAGCAACTCGCCAAACTCGACTCAAAAATCTAGAAGCTCCCTCTACTCCTTCTTCACTCCACTCCAAGTCCTTTTCCGGCGGTGCAGCAAAGAGAATAAAGAGTCTAGCTGTATCAGCTCCATAGTTGGCAATAATATCCATCGGATCTACTACATTACCTTTAGACTTAGACATCTTAGCTCCGTCTTTTAAAACCATTCCCTGAGCTAAAAGTCTCTCAAAAGGTTCTTCAGCAGTAACTAATCCTAAATCATTAATAAACTTCATAAAGAAGCGAGCATATAATAAATGCAAAATAGCATGTTCAATTCCACCAATGTACTGATCTACATTCAGCCAGTAATTAACCTTTTGGGAATCAAAAATCTGCTCTTCATTGCCAGCATCAGCATAACGCAAAAAGTACCAAGAAGAGTCCACAAAGGTATCCATAGTATCGGTTTCTCGCTGAGCAGCTCGCCCACATTCCGGACAGTCAGTCTCTACAAAGTCCTTTACGTCCTCTAAAGGAGAGCCTCCACCTCCATCAAACTCCACATCAGTAGGCAGCTCAACTGGTAAATCTCTTTCAGGAACCGGAACTATTCCGCACTCTGCACAGTAAATAATAGGAATTGGCGTCCCCCAGTAACGCTGTCGGGAAACTAACCAGTCTCTTAAACGATAATTAACCTTTCTAGTTCCAAGCTGATTCTCTTCCATATAATCAGCTATTTTATCGAAAGCGGCTTCTACATTTAAGCCATTTAAAAAATCAGAGTTAACCATTATTCCATCCTCAACATAAGCTTCCTCTATATTATCATTATTCAAATCACTATCTTCCGGCTTAACTACTACTTGTATATCTAAGTCATACTTCTTAGCAAAATCAAAGTCCCGCTGATCGTGAGCCGGTACAGCCATAATAGCCCCAGTACCGTAATCCATCAATACATAGTTAGCTACTAAAATCGGAATTTCTTCCTCAGTTAAAGGATTAACAGCATAAGCTCCGGTAAAGACTCCCACCTTTTCGGAGTCAGGAGAGGTTCTCTCTTCTTCATCCTGTTCAGCCATTTGAGCTACAAAGTCCAATACTTCCTGCTCCTGCTCTTTACCCTTTATTAACTCTTTTACTAAAGGATGTTCCGGTGATAAAACCATATAGGTAGCTCCAAAGATAGTATCCGGTCGAGTAGTATATACCTTTAGCTCTTCCTCTAAATCAACTAAAGGAAACTCAATCTCTACTCCTTCACTACGACCTATCCAGTTCTGCTGCATAGTCTTAACTCGTTCCGGCCAGTCCTTTAATTGCTCATGGTCAGCTAACAGATCTTCAGCATATTCGGTAATTTTAAAAAACCACTGCACTAAGTCCTTTGCTACTACTTCAGAATCACAACGTTCACAAACTCCCTCAACCACCTGCTCATTAGCCAATACCGTTTCACAACTAGAGCACCAGTTTACCGTAGAGCGATCTCGATAGGCTAAGTCCTCTTCGTAAAGCTTTAGAAATAACCACTGCGTCCATTTATAGTAATCAGGATGACAGGTAGCTAGCTCCCGTTGCCAATCGTAACTAATACCTAAGCTCTCCAATTGGGTTTTCATATTTTCGATATTATCCCAAGTCCAATCATTAGGATGAATCCCCCGCTTAATAGCGGCATTCTCTGCCGGTAAGCCAAAAGCATCCCAACCCATAGGATGAAGTACATTATAACCCTGCATTCTTTTGAATCTAGCAATCACATCTCCAATAGAGTAGACTCTAACATGGCCCATATGTAAATTACCCGAAGGATAAGGAAACATCTCCAATGTATAGTGTTTGGGTTTATCTAAATCCACTTCACTTGCAAATAAAGAATTTTCTTGCCAATACTGCTGCCATTTTTTCTCGAGTTGATTAAAATTATAATCTTCTTCCATCTCTTTTCCTCCTCCAAAACTTCTTTTAGTCATTCAAAAAATAAAAAAACCCTCATCACTAACAACGAAAAAAATCATTGTTAAGGACGAAGGCTTTTTGATAATAAAACAATTAATGCTTTTTAAAATAGAATTAATATTATCTAATACTATCCTACGTCCCTTTAATTATAAGCTTTCACTTTAATATATTATCATTCCTTTAAAAAAATTTCAATCTTTGTTGCATTAAAATTGCATTAAACCTGCATTAATTACAATTTATAATTAAAATCTATTTTTTATCCATATAAGCATAGCTAACTTAAATTACTAGCAATAGGGCCCGCTAAATACCTCTAACATATTATATCTTTATTGTAATCAGTATCTAAATACATTTTTACGTATTATAACCACTATAGACATAATTATACTTTTAACTTGATAATCATAATTTCATGAAGGATAAACTTTAAGTTATCTAGTAACATTTAGTTAAACAGAACTAACTTTATAAAAGGGAGGTAAGGAAATGCAATTCAAAAGAAAAGATTTAAGAAGTGGTCAAACGAAAATATTGAATGGGAAAGAAATGAAGAAAAGTATAATAAAGCAAACAAGATCAAAATATGATCATCAAAGACCAAAAGACGAATATACTGGCCTCAGGTCTCCACAATTAGATAAACTTCTTAATCAACTAGATAGTGAAACTTATGCAGTTTATAAAGAAGTATTTTTAGTATCTGCATTATACAAAGTCAATAATAATCCTCAGACTAGATATCTTATTCTAATAGATGGAATACAAGATAGTTATACAGAAATCACTAATTTAATTGAAAACCATATTCCTATTTGGGCATTAGAGATAATAGACAGAAAAAGCAGATCAAAAACAGAATGTAGTAATCTTAGCCAATGGTTTAGAGAAAATATGGGTAGAGCATTCAGTTTTGTTGATATGGACTATTTATTACATAATAAAAAAGAAGACACAGTATTATTAATCGAAGAAAAGAATTCTAGTAATTATAAAGTAGGTTATGGTCAATTGCTAAGTTATGAAGAAATGGCAGTAGATGCAATTATAAAACCTACTAAATTACTCTTTTTATATCATAACAGTTCTAGAATAAACTATTTGTTAACAGAAGAGCAAGATATAAATACTAGCTCCCCCTACTTTAATAGTATAGGAAATGGCTTTAAAATTAACAGTAACTATCTTCAAAGCTGTAACTTTGAAAACTTAATAAATATAATCCAAGCTGAAATTTAAAATAAAACTTAGCATTAAGATAGAAAGGAATTCCTTTCTATCTTAATGCTTTTTTAATCATCTTATTTATAATTTCAAGACCATCTTCTTCAAAATATATATTTTCAGCTTCAAAATCATTTTTTGTATCTATTTTAAATATTCTTTTAGCCTTATTAAAGGGAGTATTAGAAATAATAAATGAATTCAAAAATACATCTTGAGACCTGCTCCCCTTTAATTTATTCTGTATTTCTTTAATATCTTTTGCTAATCTAATTTTAGGATTACTCAAGTTATGTAGATTTCTAAGTCCCTTTGGGTCGATAAAATTAATATACTGTTTATCCTTTTCTTTAATCCATAAAATGAAATCTGGATAATAATTATTAGCTTCAAAAAATCCAATACCTAGCTTAGGAAGATTCCTTAACAGAAAAACTTTTTTATCAGCTAATAATCTAATATCTTTATTATTTATAAAGTATTCCTTTAACATTTTTATAAATCTTTTTTCGCTTTTATTTAGAGCAACGGGAGTTACTGTTTCTATTTCGCATTCATCTCCTAATAAAGGTTGAAATAGATGTCGATCAAAATAAACATTATCTATTTCATCTATCCCCTCTAGTCTTGCATCATATATTTCTTCTTTATCTTTAACTAATTTCTTTATCTTTTTAACTAAGTCTTCATTTTTCTTCTTTATTTGTAAGGTATAATTTTTAAAGTTATCATCCTCTTTACTTAGTGGTTTATAAACTAAATTATCACTTTTATATTTTTTCAATTTATCCCTATAAAATTTAGATATATATTTATTCAATATTTTTTTAACTATATCTGTTATTTTATCAAGATCAGTAAACTTATTAGCTTTAATATCTTCTTCTCTATTACAATATAAGTTATATAATTTTTTCTCCAAGATAAGCTTTAAAGCCTCTTTTTTAATAGATAAGTTAGTAAATCCTTTTCGAATTTTATAACTAACTGTATCTAAATATATTTTATCCCAATCTAAATAGTTTAATATTTTACTATCTATTTCTTGGGGATTATTTTTGTCATTTTTAATATTACCATTCATTCTTTTTTTACTATTTAACTGCTCCATTTTAGGCCTTAAATCAAGTTGAACTTTATAATTCTCATCAACATCTAAATTCAAATTTACATCTTTTCTAAAATCAAGACCTTCTTTAACATCTAAACTTAATAAATCTTCTCTTAAAAACTCTTCATTTTCTTTAATAGGTAACTCTATTTTCTCAATAGCATCAGTCTCTATCCCTTCTTCCTGTAAATACTCTTCGAATTTTTCCATATAATCAGCTTTAATCCCGAAAATGTCAAGAGTTTCTAATTGCTGTATATGTTCAGGATGTTTTTTCTCAGCAAAAGCTGAGCTTCTTTGTAATGAATTATTCAACCCTTTTAACCTAACTCCTCTACCAAAAAGCTGTATTATTTGAGATCCTTCTTTTCTACCAATGTTTAACAGACCAATATTAGCTACTCTATAACTATCCCAACCTTCGGTAAACTTCTTAGAACCAATCAACATATTTATTTTAGAATTTTTATTATTGATTTCTGCAAAAAAAGAATCTGAAAAGTTATCTTCACTGATATTTATATTATTTTTCTTTAGCTTTCTCTTTAATTTATTAACATTACCTATATTTATTAAAGCAAAGTAATCTTCTGCTCCCTTTAGTTTTAATCCTATCTCTCCAGCAGCTTTTTTAACCTCATATAATTGTAGATCACTGCTTAAATTTAAGGAAGTATTAAAAATTAATTTTAACATTTTTCTATAAATCTCTTTACCAGTAAAGGCTCTCTCTTTTAAGTAAGAATATCTATTAGCAAATATATCTTCTTCGTTACTATCCACAAATCCACTATCACCTGCTAATATATCATCAATCGCACTTATAATTTCATTCTTATTATTTAGAAACTCATTTATAAACTCAATTATAAATTCTAAATCACTAATACTAGCTTTATCATTCTTAGTTAAACTACTACTCGCACTGACAGTATGGCCCACAAATAGCAATAATGGATTTTTTATATTATATTCTTTAATTTGCTCCTGCTGATCTTTAAAATAAATCTTTTTTTCAAAAAAAGATAATAAATTAGCTAATAAAAATATCGAATTATATTCTTGGAGCTGAGATGATTTCAAATTTAAAATACTATAATCTTTACCATAACCATCCTCATGAAAGTACTTATAAGAATAATCAAAAATAATTGCTTTAGAATACTCCTCAAGCAAATTATTATATAGATTTCTTATTCTTTGCTGCATAGTTAAGCTTAAATCATACTTATCCATTTTCTTTTCCAATTGATACAGTGACATATTAATATAAGTGTTATGTTTAATTATATTAAATATATCAGTTTTAATATCTTCAGGTAAATTTAATTTCTCTACTTTTTTATTAAAATAATGATCTTCATTCTTCCACTTTTCTGATCTATCAATTCTTTTTTCTACTGCTTGACCAAAAGTAGCGCTATATTCAAAAATAAAACCATCTTCAGCTAGATACTCTCTATTTTTCTTCCAAACATCTCCACCACTACCTTTATGGCCCTCATCGACTAAGATTAAATTATTTCCTTCTAAAGAGCTTACCTCTATACTATCTCCTTCTCTAGTTTTATTTTCTACAAGCTTAGTTATTTCAATTACATAGACTTTTTTTTCTTCGATTAACCCACCAATCATATTAAGTAATAAGTCTGCTTGAATATTACTTTTTTTAAATTCTTTTAAGTGTTGATCACTTAAGCCTTCATTAGGAGTGATTAAAATAATTTTATCTAAATTATCATAATTATACTTCAAATATTGAAGATAATTAATATGCATAATTAAAGTTTTTCCTGAACCAGTTGCCATATAAAAGGCTACTTTATTTAAATCTTCATCATAAAAAGGAGAATACTTATTTTTATCTTTTTTTATTTTACTATTTTCCTTATTAATAAAATTATTTAATTTTGACTTAAATAATTCTTTATTATTAAAGTATTTATCTAAAAATATTTCAGTAAATAATACTGCTAAATATTGAAAGTATTTTAATACAATTGGCTGATCTCTATTTTTATTAATAAATTCAACATATTGCTTAATTTCTTGATCAAACTCTTCCAATTTAATTTGTAATTTATTATTTATTTGTAATTTTGAACTTAATAAATGAGTTAATATATAACTATTTCCTTCAGCATTAAAGCCTTCATCTGCATCTATTACTACCTCCCTTAAACCCTCAAACTCTTCAACCCCAAATAACGATAAAAAATATTTATTTAAAATTAATCTTTTCTGTAATCTCATTTGTGATCCTCACTTTCTAAACAAATAATAATTTAGCAAACTGTTCTTCAATTAATGAAAAATTATCTAAATAACTATCTACATTAATATAAATTTTATCAAACTCTTGATCATTAATAATAGTATTTTCTATAAAATCTCTTTCCTTTGCTAAATTTAATCTATCAAAATCTCTCCAAATAACTAATATTTTTTGATTACCATTAGTACCAATAATAATTTTATACTTTCTACTTTGATGGTTAAACAGTTTAATTTGTTCTGTATTTAAACTAATTAAATAATTAAAAGTTTCTACTAAGTTTATTTTTTTATTAAACTTTTCCTTATTCTTTTCAACTTTTAATTTATACTCAAATGGAGAAGTGAACTTCTCAATATCTATTAATGATTTCTTAGTTTCATAATCTAACATATAATTAATTAAATAGTCATCAAATTCATTAATCAAATCTAACTGCTGTATATCTTTATTAAATTTTATATTATTTAATGTATCTTCATACTGTTCTATAACTTGATATTTAAAAAAACCTCCACCATTCCAAGTAACTTTTTTACTAATACCGCAAGGTTCGTTCTTTCCTCTTCCAGCTATAACTTCTTTCATTCTTTGAAGAGTTATACTATCAAAATAATCTCCCATCTCAACTCCAATCCACTTTCTTTGCAGTTTATGAGCAACTGCTACTGTGGTACCGCTTCCTAAAAAATAATCTAAAACATAATCACCTTTATTGGAAAAACCTTCTATAACTCGCTTTAACAATTTTTCAGAGTTTTCTGTAGAAAACCCCCATCGAGATGGAACTACATAGCCAGGAATATCAGTCCAATCCGAATCTACTGTTTGCATTGGAGAGGTTTGATATTGTAGTCCACCATTTTTTACTCTTATCCTTCCTTCAGAATCATACTTTTCCATTCTTCCTTGAGTAAACGTCCAATGTCTTCCCTCAGGAGGCATAAATACTTTTTCATTATAAACTCTACCTTTAGATAAAATCTTCCCCTTTTCTTTTTTAATTTGTGATTCATCATAATATTCTACATACTCTTTGGGAACTTCTGACCATCTAACCCCTGGGGAATGCATATTTATCCACTTTTGTTGTTCGCGTTTTCTTTTCACCGGATTTAAAATTGAATTATCAGAGTTAGAATAAAAAAACAAAGAGTCATTAGCAGTAATAAATCTATTTGCTCCCGCAAAAGCTTTTTGAGTTCTTCTCACAGCTATTTCATTTTTAAAATTATTATTAAATATTCTATCCATTAACATTCTCACATAATGATTACCATTAGAATCAATTCTAACAGCTATATTACCTATATCTTTTAAAAGTTTTCTTCCTAATTTTAGCCGATCATTCATCATTGTAATCCAAGAAGAATCTAGATAATTATTTTTATATAAAAATTCATTTCCACCAGTATTAAAAGGAGGATCAATATAAATGGCTTGAATTTGTTTTTGATACTTATTCAACAATAAACTTAATGCCTGATAACTTTCACTTTTAATTAATATTCCATCTAATTTATCATCTAAACTATCAAAGCTAGATAATAACTTTTCTTTAAACTTTTTATCAAAATGCTTAGTATCTATAACTAATTTCTTTAAACCTTCTTTTTTTAATAAATCATCTTTGCCTTCAACTTTTTCATTAAACACATCTTGAAATTCTTGTAACTGTTTGTGATTATTAATTATTTCCTCAAAAACATAATCTTGAATTTTTTCAGGTATTCTATCCAAAGTTAAACAATATTCACTTGCTAACACAAACTTCTTCTTTTCAAATAGTTTTTTTTGAAAATCCTCTATTTGAGCTAAGAAGTCTATTATCTTTTTAGATATTGATTTTATTAAGTCAGCTTTTAGTACCCGCTCCTTAAGCTCATTTTCATGCTCCAATTCTATAACGTCAAAGTCTATAATTTCATTTTTTATGTAAAAGTCTAATTCTCTTTCTAAAAATCCTTGCAAATCCTTATGAATAAAATAATCCAATTTATTTTTCTTAGTATATTTATTAATGTGTTTTGCTAATACTGTCTGAGAAGAATTTTTAGCTTTATTTGTTAACCAATATAAGCTTTGTATTTGATTTTTTTTAATTATAGCTTCAATATCCTTGACAATATATTTTCTTATATCTCTTTGAGTATTACGAGATTTATATTTTTTTTCTTCTTCTTCCCTTAAAGCACGGTATTCAAAATAAATATTAACTTCTTTTTTTGCTTGATTATATTCAAAAAAGTCTTTATCTTTTAAAATAAAATACTTATTATCATTTGATTTATTATTATTTTTTTCCATGCTAGTATTTTCAACTTTAAAATTTACTAATGTATCATATTTATTGCTTTCAAATGAATAATTACTGAAATCTTCACTAGTTTTAATATAATATTGATCATTATTAGCCCAATGTAAATAAACTTCTTCTCCATTATAGGGAATAACATATTTAGTGTTCTGAGAATATCTTCGTTTAGATAAGAAATCTCCATTGTCATAATAACGTTTGAAAAATTTATAAATATCTGCCTCAATATTTTCTATCTTCTTCAACTCAGATGATTTTGATTGAATATACTCAATTAAATCTTTTTCAATGAAATTATTAATTTCATCTGCTTTCTGTTTCATAATTTTATAAATACCAAAATTCAAATTAGAAGCATCGATTCTAAATAGTTCCTTTAATAAATTCTGTAGCTTTCTTTGCTCTATCACTGAAACATCCTCCTTTGTGAATAACTAAAAAAAGTGACCACTTACTGGTCACCAATAATTTAACTAAAATACTTACATATTATATTTTCTTATCCTGATTTCACTAAATCTCAGTTAATATTCAGAATAAAAATTTACAAAGCCTATAGTTATAATGGTGGAGATAGGGGGACTTGAACCCCCGACCTCTTGTCTGCCAGACAAGCGCTCTCCCAGCTGAGCTATATCCCCAAAATACTAACTTCTACCAGTATAATTAACGACTGCTCTTTGACTCATTAGACTAATAAATATTATAATCAATTTAAAGTTAATTGTCAAGCAAAATTTAGAGTTTATTTATTCCAAGCTACCCTCTTAGCATCGCCCCATAATCTCTCTAGCTGATAGTATTTTCTTTCTTGCTGTCGAAAAATATGCACGATTATATCTCCATAATCCAGTAAAATCCACTTTCCCTGCTCCGCTCCTTCTTTTCTTTCCACTAACCTATCTAATTTAACCTCCATTTTTTCCTCAATAGCTCTAGCAATAGCTTTCACCTGTACATCGGTCTTTCCACTACAAATAATAAAATAGTCGGTTAAAATAGAAATACCTTCTAAATCAAGCACAGCAATATCTAAAGCCTTTTTATCAGCGGCTGTTTCGGCAATCAAACTCACTATCTCTTCTTGCATTAATTTACATCAGCTCCTCATTTTTACTATCTTGTGTTAATAAAATTTCCCATTCTTCATATAAGATATTCGTTATTAAGAAAAAAAATCCTTTAAAAAGACCTAATTAAAGCAGTTCAAATTAAATTTTTCCCTAAAATAATCTTAATATCAGCTTCAGACTTCCTAATTAGACCATCACTAAGCCTATTCCAAGCAATCTCTTGCTGGTTATTCAAGTATTCAGCTAAACTTTCGGCCCGCTCTTCAGCAGCAGACCTAAAATAAATTTCAGTTTTAATATAATCGAAGCTATCAGCATTGCTTACTTCTGCAATATCATAGCCTGCTCTACCTAAAAACTCAGCCTTCTCCTTAGCTATTCCAAAATGTCCATTACCATTTAGTATAGTAACCTTAATTTGAGAATTGCTTAAATAGTCTTTACTTTTAATTAAATTATCCACTAAAATTTGCGTCTGCTTTTCATCATTAAGCCAATAACTAATGCCATTAACATAATCAGCTTTACCAGGCAAAGTTTCCATAGCTACCTGTTCTCTACTTAAGTTACGCATATTCCCAGCTAATTTTATAGCCTGAGTAATAGCTATATCAGTTTCAAGGTTATCTTTTAACTGCTTTATCAGTTCCGGCACCTGCAAAATAGTTCTAGGTTGTAAAGCACTAGTTAAGAAAGCATCCAAAAACTTTTGTTGACGAGCTATTCTACCTATATCACCTAAAGACCCCTCTCTATATCTAATATACTCTAAAGACTCCTTTCCAGTCAATACTTGCTCACCAGCTGGAATATCTATATATAAACCACCAGCCTGATCAATATATTTTAAATCTTCAGCTACTTCTACTTCTACTCCACCCAAAGCATCCACTACGTTAATAAAACCATCAAAATCGGTAAGTACATAATGATCAAGCTGAAAATCTAACAGCTTTTCTACTGTCTCCACCGCTAATTCAACTCCACCATAAGCATAGGCAGCATTTAATTTATGTTGACTATCGCGACCTGGAATCTCTACTCTAGTATCACGAGGCAAAGAAATAATTCCTACTTCACCGCTATTTGGATCTACACTAACTACCAACATCACATCGGTCCGTCCAGTCTCAGCTTGAGAATTATCTACACCTAAAACTAAAAAATTAAGCTGCTCCCCAACAGCTGCTTGTTCAATAAACCTATCTCCAAAAATTCTGATCACTACAAAGCTAGCTAAAATAGAGATAACTACAACTAAAGCTCCTAACTTTAAGTAACGTCGAGAATTAGATTGAGAACTGTTATTTTTACTTGCCATTCAACTCCACCTCTTCTATTTTAATTCTTCGCGATAAAGAAATGCATTGCGAGTTATTAGGGTTTGAGGATGAATTAAAATTTTTTTGCGTAAATGATAATCTAAATTCTGATCACAAGCCATCCTGATTGCTAAATCTAAATCTTTAGTAGCATATTTTCTTAACTTCTTTAGACCAGGGCAGTCTCTATTGGGCTCTATATAATCAGCTAAAAAAATGATTTTTTCTAATAAAGTCATCTCCGCTGCTCCTAAGGTATGATTTTTAATCGCATTTAAGATAGCCTGGTCCTCAATTTCAAATTCTTTTTTAGCAATTTCAGCCCCTATCGGCCCGTGTAAAAGAGACGGTATCAACTTCATTACCTCATCTATCACTATACCAAACTCTTTAGCTTTCTGCAATAGGTTTTTATTGGTTATATTTTTAGCACAGTCATGTAATAACCCTGCTAATCTTGCTTTCTCAACCTCAGCTCCATATTCAATGGCTAACTTCATCGCAGTATCTCTTACTCCCAAAGAATGTTCAAATCTAGCCGGTGATAATCGTTTTTCCAATCTAGCTAAGAGTTCTGCTTCCTTCAAGCAACTCACCTCTATATATATAGCTTCCTTTTATTAACATAGTTTTCTACTCTCGGTGGTAGTAAATATTTAATGGGACGCCCATTAGCAACTCTATTTCTAATATCGGTAGAAGAAATGGCCAAGCCCGGTATCTTCAAAACAAAAATCTGCTCCTGATATTCTTCATAAATCCCATCCTCTAATTTAGATAAGCAGTAACCAGGTCTAGTAGCAGCAATGAATTTACATTCAGTCAATAATTTTTCGGGTTCCTTCCAAGTGAAAATCTCTAAAATAGCATCAGCTCCAGTAATAAAATAAATATCTATCTCACCTAATACCTCTTTAAAGCCTTTGACTGTATCTATAGCATAGGAAAGCCCCTCCCTTTCCAACTCAATTCGGGAGACATCAAATTTAGGATTATCAATAGTAGCTAGAGTAGTCATTATATATCTATCTTCATCTTTAGTAATTTGTTGTTTCGTTTTATGAGGTGGATTACCAGAAGGAACAAAGATTACTTTGTCCAGTTGATACTGATAAGCCGCTAACTCAGCTGTCACCAAATGACCATTATGAATTGGATCAAAGGTCCCCCCCATAATACCTATTCTTTCGATATTTGCTGATAATAAAGTAGCTAGCATTTTTTCAACTCCTATCTCCAAACATATCTATATCCGCTTATTATAATATAACATTCTACTTTATCTCTCAAGTCTTTAATCGAATAATTAGAAAGAACTTTTGCTCTTTTCAGCTAACTTAAACTCAAATAAAGAGTAACAAGGAACTATCTTGCATAAAATAACATAAAGATAAAATGGAAGGTGATAAAAATGAATGATAACAATAGTTTCAATTTTTCGATTTTAACTTCAATATATAATGAACCTTGCTCTCAACTCAAGAATAACAACTTTTATTTACTAAAATTTGAGCAGTTAATTAAAAACGATCCCCAAGCTACCTTTAACCATCTATTTTTTAGCTACTATTATCCCCGACGAGAAAAGTTAAAGCTTGAAAAGTTCGAAAAAATACTGAGGCTGATAATTGATAATATTTACCTTCAAGTAATAAGCTATCTCAATTATCTACAAGAACCTTATCAAAAAGCACTTAAAAACTTAGAAGAATATCAAAAGCTATGTACCTTTATTAAAAAGTTACGCGGTAAACTACGCAGGCTACTAGAAGAAATGCTTAAAGATAACAGAACTCCTAGAGCAGTCAAGGGAGTAGTTAAAAACGGGCTTCATAAAGCAGCTAAGATCGATGCTTATGCACAAAGAAAGTTAGAAACAGCTCAAAGAGATTTCGATGGTGAAGAAATAGCTGCCAATCTAAGTACCTATCTAGAAAATTCTGAAGCTTTAGCTGATTTAGCCTATTTTAGTAGTTTATACTTTACTAAACAAGAGTTAATTCCTATTCAAAATCAATTAGAAAATAAAAATTTTAATCAATTCACTGAAGAATTTTTAAAAAAAGAGCTACTCACTCCAAGTACAAAAGAAAAAATATTAAATGAATTACAAGAGTTTATCGATGACTATCCTCTATATAAACTGGTTAAACAAGCTTATGCTATCTATTTAACTTTAGGTAAGATCATCCCTTGGGAAAAACATCCCTTTATCAAAAGATTAGTTTTTAATAGCTATGTAGAAGCTAAAGTGAGCTCTCCTAAGCTTAGTTTAATCCAAAAAAAATGAGATGGAGAACTTTCTCCATCTCATTTTGATTATCTTATTAACTAAGCTTTTTTACCTTCTCCATCTTCACCTGGAGGAGTAACTCCTATTCTTTCAGCTACGTGGTCTCGACCCATATAGAAGTTAATCCAAGATGAAGTCTGATATAAGTCCCAATCTACTGGCGGAACTATATATTCTTGTAACTGCTCTTCTTCTCCGTGAGCCTTTAATCTATCGTAAGCTCTAACATAGATACACTTCTGTTCTCCGTAATAGATCTCACACCAGCCATCCTTACTACCACCACAGGCTCCATTTCTCTGATTCTTTGGACACTGTGACATTGGACATAGATAGGCTAAATCAAACAGAGCACAGTCTCCACATTCCTGACACTCATTAGAGATAGTCTTAATTACTCTCTCCATAAGCTCAAAAGGCCCTTCTAAAGCACTATCTTCAATAGCTGCACATGTTCCCTGCATTATCCCAAATAGAGGACTATGAGGCTCAAATAAAGCATGGTGCATTATTCTAAAGCTTCTGTTAACTATTCCACTGCTAGGATTATGAGTTTTCTCAGCAGGTTTATCAGTATTTAAGCCTGTCTCTTCATCTTTCTCGAAGTAGTAGAAGCCATCTTCCATTGGAAAGTCAAATTCATGTAGATAGTCTCTCCAGTTAGGAGCTAACTCTTCTCCTTTTTCAATTATAAATTCTAGGTCTTCATAGCTCATACCGTGACCAGCTATGTGTACTCCAGCAAAGCCCATCCCTTTCTTGAAAGCATACATCTTAGCTGCTCTCATCAAGGCACCGTGATGACCACCATCATCAGAGTTTTCCTTCTCTTGAGCCAGTTCAGCTACTAAGTCATCAGTAACTACACAGCCTGGAATTCGATTGGCATTCATTGCTCTACTAGCACCATGGTGAAGTAGATAAACATTACCTATAATCGGAATATCCCAGCCCTGCATCTCTACAAATTTAATCAATTCATGAAATTTACGAGCATCATAACCAAGCTGAGGAATAATATATTGAGCTCCCGCTTCAACCTTCTTCTTTAGCTTATAATATTGAGCCATCTGCTCAGATTCTAACCTTTTGAACGGTGAAACCGCTACTCCTGGAAAGAAGTTAGTAGGCTTTAAGCTTTTTGAACGCCCAAAAGCATCCTTATATTCCAAACCACCATTAAGATCTGTAATTAATTCAACTATATGCACCGGGTCAAAGTCATAAACCGGCTTTGAAGTTCCATTATATCCACTTACCGGATAGTCTCCTGTCATCACTAAGATATTACCAACATTTTCTCTTTCTAGAGAATAAAGAAAACTTTCAATCTGATTTCTACTCTTATCCTTACAGGTAAAGTGAACTAAAGGTTCAATTCCCATCTCCTTAAGCTTCATTCCTAAGTACTCAGCTGAAATAGCTGGATTACCACCTGGATTTTCAGTAATAGTTATAGCATCAATTAGACCGCCTTCAATTGCCTTTTCTGCACCTTCAAAGATTGCTTCCTGGTTCTTTTCCCTTGCTCCTCGACCAGGTACTAACTCCCAAGTTAAAGTAAATTCGTCATCATTTAAAATTGACTCTTTGAGTGGATTTTCACTCATAAATAATCATCTCCCCTTTTATTTTATTAATTTAATATATAAAGTTGTAGAAAACCTAATTTATAAGACCCTACAACTAAAAAATCAAATATAAAAATAAGTTAATAATTAGTAACTTATTCTACTCTCCCCTATAAGTTTATTCTACACACAATTAATTTCTCCTTTTTTTATTGACATTTTATTTTTCAGCAGTTCCGCAAATAATTAGCTGCTTTTTCAATATTCTTTTTAGTAGCTACTAAAAAGACTTGATTACCACTACAGATCTGTTGATTACCACGAGGAATAATCAGTTCATCCTTTTCTTTATCAAAAATCCCTGCAAAAACACAGTCATCGGGAAATCTTTTGCTGCTAGTAACTTCTGATACAGTTCGTCCACAACAGTTAGAGTCTTCTGGAACAGTGACAATTGATATTTCAGCTTTACCATCGCTAAGCGACATTACTTTTTTTATATCGGGATCTTCAATGTCTATCATAAACTTATCCACTATCAAGTCCATCGAACCGGTAATATTGGTAGCTCCAGCTAATTCATAAGCACTTCTATACTGCTGGTCTCTTTTGCGTACCAATATCTTTTCTACTCCGTAATTTTTAGCTAGCAGTGTAAAGGCTAAATTATCAGCATCATGACGCATTACTGCTACAGCTACATCGCATCTATTAATTCCTGCCTCATTTAAGACATCTATTCTGGTAGCATTTCCGCAGATACTAACAGCTCCTATCTGTGAATAAATCCGTTCACAAACTTCCTGATCTAAATCTATAACAACTACATCGTGCTTATCAGCTAGTTTTTTAGCCAGACTACGACCCACTAGTCCTCCTCCAGCAATTACAATATGCATAACATCACTCCCATTTCCAAGCTTGTTTAGTGAAAATGATAAAAATAGGCAGTACTTCTAAACGGCCAGCTAACATGCCTATAATATAAGTCAATTTGATCCCCGATGACATTGAGGCCATCTCTTCTACACTAAAATAAAAAGGGCCCATATTCCCTACTGCTGAAAACATTCCTGAAGCTGCTTCAAAAGCATCTAAATTAGAAAAAAGAGCTGTAATTCCACTCCCTACTAAAATCAAAGCTAGCCAAGCAAAGAATAAAGCAGCAATCTTCATCACTTCTTCATCCTTAATAATCTCTCGGTCTATAGTTACCGGAATAACCGCATTCTTAGGTAGGTAAATCTTTTTCAATTCTCGTTTAAATAACTTATGTAAAATTGCCACTCTCAATACCTTAAAACCACCGGCTGTAGAACCTACACAGCCTCCAATTAACATTAAAAGCATAAATAACTGTCTAGCCAAAGCAGGAAAAAAGGGAGAGCCTATGTACTCAGTTCCATAACCAGTACTAGTAGCCAGAGCAACTATCTGAAATAAGGTCTTTCTAAAATCTGCTTCCAAAGCAGTTAAATCTAAACCACCATTAACCACAGCTCGATTAATAAAAATTATAATCAAAGCTCCCATAATTAAACCCCAAAAATACCTAATCTCTTCGTCTAGAATCATTTCTCTAAAATTACCTGTTATCACCTTAAAGTGAACTAAAAAATTTATCCCTCCCATCAGCATAAAAAAGATAAATATATATTCAATCTGCCTATAAAAAGGATGACCTATCTCTTTAAAATGGCCGATGCTACTATCGTAGCTGGAAAAACCACCAGTAGAGATACTAGTCAAACTATGAACTAAGGCGTCGTAAAACGATGTCTGAAATATAATTAATAGTAACATCTGTAAAATAGTAAAGCCAATATAAATAGACCACAGAATTTTAACAGTCTTCATTACATTAGGCACCGGACGCGAGGTATCTATTTTATGGCTTTCAGCATCGAACAACTGCCAGATCTCTCCTTCACTACGAAAGGTAACTACTAAAAAAAAGGTTAAAATCCCTAGTCCTCCTACCCATTGAATAAAACTTCGCCAAAAAAGAATGGATCTAGGCATATATTCTAACCCTTGAAAAACAGTAATTCCGGTAGTAGTAAAGCCACTCACCGCTTCAAAAAAAGAATCTATAAAACTTTTATTCAAACCCAGCCTAAAAGGGAGAGCACCTATTACAGAGGCAACAATCCAACCTAAGCCACAAACTAACATACTATTAGTTAAGGTTAATTTGATTTTTTCTTTATTTACTCTAGTCAAAATTAAACCAAAAATTATAGCTAACAAAGCTGGAATTATAAATGAAATATATAAAACACTTTCTTCATTATAGATAACTATAAAAAAAATAGGTAGTAATAATAACAGTCCTAAGATTAATAATAAAGAACCTAGTAAGTAAAAAATAGTTGAAACTTTCTGATTTAAAACCATAGACCAATTACTCCTCCCAATATTACTTTTCGCTATTAAAACTAAAACTCCTTTCCTAAATAAAAATAAGCCGGGCCCTACTCTCTGCCCGACTTATTAATCTTAACTTTATAATAAATTCATTACTAATCCTAAAACTGGAGCTGGTTCTAAGCCTTTAATCCCTATCCAATAAGCTTTAGTTCCCTGCTGATAGTAATAATTCTCCATCCCCATTCCTTGAGTTTGATACATTTCAATACCTCGAATCTGAAAGTTATTGGGAGCCGTATAGGGCCCGTCACCATGAGCAATCATCTCCGTCATTACTTGAATCTGCTCAGCCGTAGCTTCTGGACTTTCGGCCTCAGAAACCCAAATCTCAATCTCTCTATCCCCACCACCGTAGCTAGCAACTTGACCGTCAACTATATCTATAGTAGTTCCATGAAGCTCTTCAATGCTGCTAATAGCCTCTTCGCCGCTCAAAAACTCTACTAACTCTAAATCAAGAATTTCCTTTGGAAAACCTTCTTCATTCATCTCTACATCTTCAGCAGCTCCCATCATTCCTTCATGAGGATTCTCTACCCCATCGGTAGGCTGAGTCTGCCCTCCTTGCTGAGTAATCTGTTCTAAAGGCACTCCTTCCTGCTCATCTACAGTCCATCGTGACTGACTAGTCATCACTAAGCCTATTAATAATGCAGCTGCCAAAAACACAATCATCATCTTTTCTTTATCCATTTCCAGCACTCCTTTCTACAGCTTAATCTAAGTCTTGCTCTAAACTACGCTTAATAAAGTCAATATCTTTTTCTAATTTTTTCTGCTTTTTACCAATATTAAGAGTATAAACAAAGATAATAATCCAAATTACCAAATAACCAATAAATAAATAGTTTAAGTTATCCATTGCTCACTTAAACCTCCCACCAGAATTTTTAAATATGCTTTTGTTTACGCAAAGTCTCCTTAATATCTTTCAATTTTTCCTGTAATAGTTCTACCTTGAATCTTTTCTGTAAAAGATAGAGATATATTAAAGTAAAAGCGGCCACACTAGTCAATAAGGCATGCAGCATCCGCGGGTCAAGATCAAAACTACCCCCGCTAACTACCTGCGGATGGATAGACCTCCACCAGCGAATAGACATAAAAACAATAGGTACATTGATAAAACCAACTATGCCGAAAACAGCTGCTAATCTACCTCGTTTTTCGCTCTCCTCTGCTGAGATTCTAATCAGAATATAAGCAATATAGATAAACCAAAGTATCAAAGTAGTAGTCAAGCGCGGATCCCAAGTCCACCAGGCATTCCAGATCGGCCTAGCCCACAAGGGCCCGGTAATTAAGACCATAGTAGTAAATAAAACTCCTATCTCTGCTGAAGCTAAGCCTAAAATATTAGCTAAGCTACTCTGATTCTTAAGATAGACAATACTAGCTATAAACACTACAAAAAAGGCTGCAAAAGCAATCCAAGCCGTAGCTACGTGAAAGTAAAATAAGCGCTGCACATCCCCCATGACTCTTTCAGTAGGAGCATAAATAAATACCATATAAATAGCTAAACTGGTAACTAAAAAGGTCAGCCAGACCAATATAAACTCCAGCTTATTATCACTATCCAAATTTTACACCTCCAGCAAAAACTCAAATAACATAAAAGGTACCACAATAAAGATCAAATCATAGACCACTAACAGTTTTAACCAAGCCCTTAACTCAGCAGAATCTCCAGCAGTCAAAACCACTCCAGTAGCTTCTACAGCTCCAATTATCACCGGCACTATTATCGGGAATAAAATTACTGGCAATAAAATCTCACTACTTTTAGTATTAGCAGTTAAGGCAGCTAAAAAAGTACCTATTGAAATAAAGCCTAAGCTACCCAAAAATAATACAGCTGCTAACTGAAGCAAAGAGCCTGCTAAAGAGTAATCAAAGAGAACTATAAACAGCGGTAGTGAAATAACTTCCATAATCAACATCAAGACTAAGTTGGCAATTAACTTACCAAAATAGATAATACTGCTATCACCAGGACATAAGAGCAGACCTTGAAGGCTATTATTCTCCTTTTCAGCTATAAAGGAGCGGTTAAGACAGAGAATTCCCGAAAAAATAAAGGCCACCCAGATAATACCTGGAAATAACTCATCCAAATCCTGTCCTACCGGATCAAATACAAAACCAAAAACCACTATCACAATAAAAGAAAAAACTAACATGGAACTCAGCATCTCTTTAGTTCTAAATTCCAACTTTAAGTCTTTACCAGCTAATACTTTTACCTTCTTTAAAAAGTCCATCTACCTAATCCCCTAATAGTTCCTTATATTTTGTCTGTAGCTCTGCTAAACTGAAATCCTCACTAGCTCCTGCAAAGACAATACTCCCCTCAACTAAGATCAAAAACTTATCACTTAATTTTAAACCTTGCTCAAAGTTATGAGTAACCATTACTACAGTTCGCTGAGCCATAGCTAAATTACTCAGCAGTACATTTAACATCTCCACCGCGTGCTGATCTAAGCCGGTATAAGGCTCATCCAAAAGCAAAAGCTGCGGTAAATGAAGAATGGCCCGGGCAATAGAAAGCCGCTGCTTCATTCCCCGGGAAAAGGTCCGTACTAAATCGTGCACACAAAAGCTTAGACCTACTTTTTCAATCACAGTAAAAATTCTCTCTTTTAAATCCTCTACTTCATAGAGCTGTCCATAAAACTCCAGATTTTCATAAGCCGTTAAGTCATCATAAAGGAAGGTGGAATGAGAGATCACTCCGATATCCTTGCTAATATCTACTGCTTTTTTCTCTTTGATTCTTCCTTCAAAGAGAACTTCTCCTTCACTGGAATCGATAACTGTAGATAGAATCTTTAACAAAGTAGTTTTCCCAGCTCCATTAGGACCAAAAATACTTAATACCTGGCCCTGCTCTAAGCTAAAATTAATCCCATTGAGAATATTTTTTTCACCAATCTGTTTACTTAAATCTTTAACTGCTAATACCGGTGTTTCACTCAAATTTCCCCCTCCTCAACTATTCTACCAAACTTAATTCTCTTTTTCGGCTAACAATTCCTCTAATCTTTCCTTAAAGTCTCGATACTTCTCTTCACTTAAGTTATCCAAATGATAGTCCAGTTCTAACTCACTTATTTCTGCTAAGATAACATCTCTATCTACAAAATTACCGGCTTCTTCAAAAGACTTGATCCGTTGCTGATAATCTATATTCTCTATTTCATCGTTAGTTAAGATAGGATAAGCTATTAAATAAAGCACTAAAACCCCTAAAATCAAAGCGGCTACTAATCCCATTAAGACACCTCCTTGCTGACACTATATCTCTCTTTCAAAAGCATTCTCGAATAATGACCTCGATCTGGCCAAAGAGCAATAGCCGTACCAATCACCATCAATCTCATCCCCCAAAAAATCCAGCTAACTAAGGGATTAACTACTACTTCAAAGGTAGCAGTATCACCACTTTCATCCCAACCGGATAAAATTATATACAGATCTTCTCTGATTCCACTTTTGAAGTCCACTTGAGCACTAGAATCCTGTTCAGCCGAAGCACCAAAGTACTCTTGAGCGGGACGCAGAGTAGCATAAAAATTGCCATTTCTATAAACATCCATTTCAGCATAAACTACAGCACTATGAGGATCTTCAGCTACCTGCAAACCATTATAAGTCATTTCATAGTTTTTAGTTTCAATTACTTCTCCTCTTTCAGCAGTTACTAACACTTCCTCTTGATAAGCACTAGAGCCTGTAATCCCCACCACCATCATAATAACAGCTATGTGGATTATAAAACCTCCATAACGCCGGCGATTAGCACCCACTAAATTCAATAAAGCTCTGATAACTCCTTCGCCAGTATTACTTTTTCTAGCCCTAACACCTTGCCAAAACTCCTGTACAATAGTTACTAACACAAAGAAAGAAGCTGCAAAAGTTACCACAGGATAAAAATCCCTAATGCCAATAAAGAAAAGAACAAAACCAAAAATATGGCTCAAAAATAAAGGAACTCCAAACTTCTTTTTCAACCCTTTAGTCGAAGACTTACGCCAAGGCAATAAAGGACAAAGTCCCATCAAGATTACCATTGCTATCCAAAAAGGAATAGTAGTTTGATTGAAAAAGCCTTCACCTACAGTAATCTGTACTCCATAAATCGCTTCTGAAATCAAGGGATAAAAGGTTCCCCAAAGAACAACCACACTGATTACTACCATCAATATATTATTAATCAAAAAAGAGCTTTCTTTAGAAATCAACGATTCAGTACTACTTTCACTCCGTAATGACTTAAAGCGCTTAAAGAATAAAAATAAGGTAACTACCACTATTATAAACATAAAGATCAAGAAATAAAATCCTGTTCTTCCTTCGGCAAAGGCATGCACCGAAGCCAAAATTCCACTCCGAGTGATAAAGGTACCTACTATAGTTAATAAGAAACTAGCTGCCATCAACAACACATTCCAAATCTTAAAGGTGCCTTGCTTTTCTTGAATCATTACCGAATGCATAAAGGCGGTAACGGTCAACCAAGGCATTAAAGAGGCATTTTCTACTGGATCCCAAGCCCAGTAACCTCCCCAACCTAACTCAACATAGGCCCATTCTCCTCCGGAAACCATACCGATAGTTAAAAATAACCAGGTGAACAGCACCCATCTTCTAGTAACCTTAATCCAACTTGCACCCTTTTCTCCTAAAAATAGATCTGCCATTAAGTAAGCAAAGGGGACAGCTAAACCTACATAGCCTAAAAACTGAGTTAAAGGATGAATCACCATCCCTATATTCTGTAACATCGGATTCAATCCTGCTCCATCTTGAGCTACAAAGCCTAAAGGAGCAAAGGGACTAGTATCGAAGTTCAATAAAAGTGAAAAGAAAAGTCCAATTAATAACATAACTACACTAGCATAGGGCTTTAACTTAGCTCCCACTGGGTTTTTGGAAAAAGCAACTATAGCCCCGTAAATAGACAGCACCCAAAACCAAAGTAACAAGGAGCCTGTATTGCCAGCCCAAAAAGCCGATAGTTTATAAATCATAGGTAAAGTGCGATTAGTATACTGAGCTACATATTCAATACTAAAATCACTAGTAGCTAATAAATACAATAAAGACAACGAAGCTACAGTTACTAAAATTGTATTAGCTAAAACACCATTTTGAGCACTTTTAACTAAACGTTTATTCTGCTGTTTTAATCCTACTATATAAGCAATTATAGAGTATATAATAACTACAAAAGACATCATCAAAGATATAGAACCCACATCCGCCATTCCAATTCCTCCTATATTAATTTATTTATTTAATTTCAACCTCTTCAGGATGTCCTTCTGAAGAACCATCCTCTAACTCTGCTTCATATCTAGAAGGACACTGCATCATTAATTTATCGGCTCGTAAATACTCTGCCTCTGTATATTCCCCTTCTACAATGGCTGTAATTCCGTCCTGAAAATTATCAGGCTTAACTCCATTATACTTAACTTGGATATCATCTGTTCCCCCTTCATCCTTTAATTTAAAGTTTAAGCTTATTTCTTCAGCATTCCAATCTACTGATTCACCTATAATTTCACCGGATACTCTCAGTCTTTCTCCATACAGCCCCTCACTTTGAGCAAAGACTTCGGAGACAGTTAAAGAATAGCTAGAAAAATTTCTCACTCCTGAAAAGATTAAATAACTTAATCCTAAAACTAACACAAGTATTCCTATTCCTATCTTAAGCTTTTTATTCATCGCAATCCACCTCCTTAAACTACAATTAATCCCCCTATACAGTTACTAATAATAAAAGATTTATATAAGGTATTTCTACAAAAGGGTAGTATAAAACCTGCACCAGCTCTTTGTTTTTTTATGAATTTTTTATGAACAACTGACAAAATACAGTTTTTAAAATAAAATCGGCCAGTATTGTTTAAATACCAGCCGAAAAATATGCTTTATTCTCTTATCTGACCTGAACCGTAAACGATAAATTTAGTAGTAGTTAATTCATTAATTCCCATTGGCCCGCGAGCATGCAGCTTTTGAGTACTAATCCCAATCTCTGCTCCTAAGCCAAACTGTCCTCCATCGGTAAAGCGAGTAGAGGCATTAACATAGACGGCAGCAGCATCAATTAAGTCCAAAAACTCTCTAGCCCGCTGATAATTCTCGCTAATAATAGCTTCGGAGTGCTTAGTACTATAGCTGTGTATATGGTCTACAGCTTCACTGAAGTCTTCAACTATCTTAATGGCTAGTATATAGTCTAAGTATTCCGTAGCCCAGTCCTCTTCAGTAGCCAGCTTGGCCTCTGGAATTATCTCTGTTACCTGTTCATCTCCTCTTAGTTCTACGCTATCATCCTGTAGTTTTTGAGCTAAAGAGGACAGTAACTCTTCAGCAATATCTTGATGAAGTAATAAAGTTTCTACTGCATTACAGACTCCAGGTCGTTGAGTTTTAGCATTGAGCACTATCTCTTCAGCCATTTTTAAGTCTGCATCCTGGTCTACATAAATATGACAGTTCCCTACCCCGGTTTCAATTACCGGAACCTTGGAATTTTGAGTCACAGCTTGAATCAAGCCGGGCCCGCCTCGCGGAATCAAAACATCCAAATAATCGTTCGCTTCAAATAGTACCTGCACTGCCTCACGATCAGTAGTCTCAATCAACTGAATAGCTCCTTCAGGTATCCCTTCATTATAAGCTGCCTCAGCGATCACCTTTTGCAGTACTTTATTGGAATTGATAGCTTCAGAGCCACCTCTTAAAACCACAGTATTACCGGCCTTTAAACAAAGCCCTGCTGCATCCACAGTTACATTAGGACGAGCTTCATAGATCATGCCGATAACTCCTAGCGGTACTCTAGTCCTCCCTACCTGTAAGCCATTAGGTCGCTTCTTCATGCCTAACACTTCACCTATCGGGTCAGCAAAGTTAGCTACCTCTCTTAAGCCGCCTGCCATCTTAGCAATTCTTTCCTCAGTTAACAATAGCCTATCCATTAAAGCAGAACTCAGTCCTGCTTCTCTTCCGTACTCTAAATCCTTCTCATTTTCCCTTAAAATCTGCTCCACATTGTCCTCCAGTGCATCAGCCATGGCCAGCAGAGCTCTATTTTTTACCTCAGTCTCCAAATTAGCTAAATCTCTAGCTGCCTTTTGAGCCTGCTGAGCCTTCTTAACAACTCTTTCTTCAATACTCATCCTTTAACCACTCTCCTCTCTCAATAGTTTATAAGCAGACTAAGTTATCACGATGAATAGCCTCATCATAGTCCTTATAACCTAATTCACTTTCAATCTCCTGGGACTGTAATCCCTTAATATTTTCCAATTCAGCAGCCGAATAATTGACAATCCCTCGGCCAATTAACTCCGACTGAGGATTAATAATATCCACTACATCACCAGCTTTGAAGTCACCTTCAACCTCTACAATTCCACAAGGCAATAAGCTAGTTCCCCGCTCTAAAATAGCTGTAGCTGCTCCAGCATCAACGACTAGCTCTCCAGTTACTGAAAGATTAAAAGCAATCCATTTTTTACGTTGAGCTAACCTTTCAGCAGCAGGAATAAAGACAGTACCGGGATTTTCTCCCTGAACTATCTTCCTTAAAACTCCTTCTTGACTACCATTAGCTATCATAGTTATAATTCCGGCCTTAGTACTAACCTTGGCTGCTTCCACCTTAGTTACCATACCCCCAGTTCCTCTGCTGCTGCCAGCTCCTCCTGCTAATTCTTCGATCTCAGCAGTAATCTCCGAAATCTCAGTAATCAGCTCGGCTGAATCATCGCTCCGTGGGTCACCAGTATAGATCCCCTCTACATCAGAGAGAATAATCAGCAGCTCAGCATCAACTAAGCTAGCCACTAAAGCAGATAAGGTATCGTTATCACCAAACTTAATCTCATCTACTGCCACAGTATCGTTTTCATTAATCACTGGAATAATTCCGTAATCCAATAGCTGTAATAGAGTATTACGAGAGTTTAAATAGCGCTTACGATCAGTAACATCACGTCTGGTCAATAAAACCTGAGCTATGGTCTTCCCGTACTCACTAAATATTTTTTCGTAAATCTGCATCAACAGCCCCTGACCTACTGCTGCTAAAGCCTGCTTTTGAGGAATAGTCTGCGGAGCTTCCTCTAAGTTCAACTTGCCTCGGCCAGCACTAATAGCTCCCGAAGTAACCACTATTAATTCCTTATCCTGATTTTTAAGATCGACCAACTGTCGAATTAGGGACTCAATCTGCCCTAAATCCAGCTTAGCTGTAGCATGGGTTAAGGTGCTACTCCCAATTTTAACTACAATTCGAGTTGCCTTCTTTAATCTTTTTTTGATTGACATTGCAAACACCACCGCTTAATTAGGAAGCTTATAAATCGGCTCTTCCTGATTCCTCTTATATAAAAGACAGACACTACCTATCACCTGTACTACTTCAGCTCCACAAGCCTCAGCTAACTCTTCAGCTGCCTCTCGGGCCGTATAAAGTGAGTTATCCAAAATCCTGACCTTAATTAACTCCCGGGCCTCTATAGTTTCCTTTACCTGAGCTACTAAAGCTTCACTTATTCCTTCCTTACCAACCTGAATCACAGTATCTAAAGAGTTTCCTTTACCTCTTAAATAACTTCTTTGCTTACCAGTCAACATCCTGCTTAAACCTGCTTATAAAAATCTATACAAAACTAACTATAGACCACAATTTCACAGGATTACAATTGTGTAGGATGCAATCG
>NZ_JALKBZ010000027.1 GCF_023227765.1 Fuchsiella alkaliacetigena | reverse complement strand
GGCATTATTTTTTACCCCCTATAATTATTATAAAGTGTTAACTAACCTTTTGTCCAACATCAATAGGGGGCGTCACAATACTCTATTTCGTAAGTTTCAACGAATTTATAAAAAATTAAAATTATTATCCTAAACTTAAATTAAAGCTTAATTTTGACTAAGGTTTTAGGTGGGTTTTAATCTTTTGAACTTTATCTATCCTTTATCCTCTGTCCTTTATCAACTGAACTTTATAACCATATTGCCGCTAATCAAATCGCTTCCCACCTAGTACATTTAGACCCCCATCTAGCTATCAATTCTTCTTGTTGATAAATATTAATAATTTCACAGTAGTTCGGACATGAATTGCATTCAAAGCTGCTAACATCATAATCGAATTCAGTGACAGCAAACCCTTTAAAGCTACTCTGCTGTTTATTTTTCACCTGTTCCTGGGCTAAAATAGCAGC
The DNA here is from genome assembly GCF_023227765.1 of Fuchsiella alkaliacetigena. Taxonomy (GTDB): domain Bacteria; phylum Bacillota; class Halanaerobiia; order Halobacteroidales; family Acetohalobiaceae; genus Fuchsiella; species Fuchsiella alkaliacetigena. The sequence goes on along the minus strand of NZ_JALKBZ010000027.1, from coordinate 35,607 downwards.
TCCTAGGGCCCCCATTACATTATAATGTTCAGGCACATGAATATCTGCTGATAACTCTTCAGCAAAGGCTTTTTTAATCCCGGCATTAGCTGCTACTCCTCCTTGAAAGATAATTGGTTCCAATATCTCCTTACCCTGACCGACATTATTTAAATAGTTTCTCACCAGAGCCTCACAGAGACCAGCAATTATATCCTCAGTACAGTGACCTAACTGCTGCTTATGGATCATATCAGATTCTGCAAATACAGAACAACGTCCAGCAACTCTAACTCCTTCTTCAGCCTCTAAAGCTAAGTCTCCAAAGTCCTCAATAGGAATTCCTAATCTGCTGGCCTGCTGATCTAAAAAGGAGCCTGTTCCCGCAGCACAAACGGTATTCATAGCAAAGTCGGTCACTACTCCCTCTCTTAAAATTATAATTTTGGAATCCTGACCGCCAATCTCTAATACCGTCCGTACTCCTGATACCATCTGCGAAGCTGCCACTGCATGAGCCGTAATTTCATTCTTAACTACATCGGCTCCTACCATCACTCCGGCTAGGTTTCTAGCACTACCGGTGGTGCCGACTCCCTTGATCTGCAAATCACCTACTTTAGGCTTTAGCTGCTCCAGTCCTGACTGAATAATATCTATCGGTCGACCCTGAGTTCGTAAGTATAGCTTTTCTAAAACCTCTTGATTTTGATTAGTTAAGACTAAGTTAGTACTAACCGAACCTACATCAATTCCTAAATAGGCCTTCATACTACCTGTTCTCCTTTCTCTTCGTTTCGTTTTCTACTCAATAAATCAACAAAGGCTTCCAATCTAGTAATAACCCCTGCCTCGCCAGTATGCTCATCTAATATTAAAGATAATACTGGCAAACCATAGTCCTTACTCAGTTCAGGTAAAATACTTTGCGCTACTATTTCAGGCATACAGGTAAAGGGAGCTAGCTGTACTGCTCCATCGTAGCCTTGCTCAGCATAATCGACTACTCTACCTATACTTTCCAAACCATGTCCACCTACAAAGTGTTCTAAATAGGGTTCAGCTAGTTTTTCTAAACGCTTGTGTTCTGCCTGGCTCTGAGCTGTATTAAATATGTGCTCGCTAATCCAATCACTGAGATAGATAGAACGATCAACTATAACTCCCAGCTCTCCTAATTTCTTTTCAACATTGAGATTGGTAAAGGACTCTAAGACAACATAGATCTCCCCTACTATCCCTACTCGCAAAGGCTCTCTATCTCTATCTAGCTCCAAGTCCAAAATTTTATTTTTCATCTGCTTTAAACTGCTTTCTAGTTCCTCAATATCGTCATTAGCTGCTAACTCCTCCAAGCAGTCATCATAAATTTCGGTCACTCGTTTAGGCTGTACAGCATAGGCTCTCATTTGATTAACATACTTAGTTGCTTCATCTATTAACTGACACTTTCTCCAAGCTACTCGCCAAGCAGAGCGTAGCTTCCACCAAGAGGTATGCTTAAATAAGAACTTAAGCTGCTTTAAAAAGTGCTTCCAACCACTCTGAAAGGGCTCTAAAACTAACATCTGATAATCGTAGTTTAAATCGTTTAAGATCTCTTTTTGGACTTCGGCATAGTAGCCGAATCTACAGGGCCCTATTCCCCCACCCATAATAATAGTATCTGCCCCAGCCTCCAAAGCTTCTATATAGTTGCCGATATTAATCTTTAAAGGCAAACAAGCAAACTCCGGAGCATATTTAACCCCTAAATCCAAAGTCCGTTTAGTAATTGGCGGGGGTTCTAAAACATCTAAACCTAAGTTTTTGAAAAACGATTTAACCGAAATATTGAGATTTCCCATATGAGGAAAGGTTACTTTCATGCTCTTTTAGCCTCCCATTTTATCATATCTACAAAGGCTTCTATCCTAGTCTCCAAACCTGCTTCGCCAGTGTGTTCATCTAAGTTCAAAGTCATAAAATGCACATCACTTCTTCTTTTAGCCTGCCGCTCTATCAACTCACCGATCAAGGCATCGGGCCCGCAGCCAAAAGCAGCTAACTGAATAATCCCATCAATCTCTGCTCTATTGAATAGATAATAGGCCGCCCCGATAATCTTTTTATTAAAGGTCCAAAACAGATCTTTAGTTAACTTGCTAGCTCCTTGTTCAATCTGACTCTCACTCAAGTTTTCTGGAGTTACTACCTCCACTCCCAACTCCTCTAGTTTTTCAATAATTCCTAAGCTCATATAATCATCGTATAATAGATAACTATGGCCTAAAACAGCAATATTAACCTCATTATTAGCTAAATTTGACTTCAGCAGCTGCTGACGATGTTTTTTTAAGGCCTGAGCAGCCTGCCAATGCGCCTTTAAGATCTCTAACTTACTATCAGTAAAATAATATCCTATTTCTAAGTTAGCTTTTAACTGAGCTGGCCAGCTCTGATTATGATTAATAGTAGGAGTAATCAATGGTGGTAAGTCAGCAATATTATTCTTGATCATATCCGGTAAGCCCATTAATTTAGGACATAAATACTCCTTTTTAGTTACACTAACTACTCTAGGTAAAAATATATAGTCTACCTTTTCTCTTAACTCCATCAAATGCCCATAACAGACCTTAACCGGAAAGCAGGCCTCATCCACAGCCAGCTTTACTCCTTGGTCTACTATAGACTTATTAGTTGTTTGAGACTCTACTATCTCTACTTCTAACTCCTCAAAAAACTTTCGCCAAGCAGGATAATAATAAAAGTATAATAAAGACTTTGGAATACCTACTTTAGCACTCATTTATTTCCCTCCTTTTTAATTATGAATAAAGATCTTGCCCAGCAAAAAACTAACTAAAAATCCGATTAAAATCCCCATTATCTCAACTCGACTCCCAGTTTTATAAGCCTTGGGAATTATCTTATGAGCAATTAAATAAAGAATTGCTCCTCCAGCAAAAGACATTATCGAACCTAACCAGAACTCAGCTAAATTACTTAAAAAGTGATAACCGAAAATAGCTCCTAGAGGATTAATTAAGGCTACTACTCCAATAATTAAATAAACCCATTTATGGTTTAATTCACTTTCATAAATCATCTCCTCAGCAGATAAAAAGCCTTCGGGAATATTATGCATTAAAATCGAAACTGCCAAAACTAAACCTAAACCACCATCTCCGGAAGCGAAGCCAATGCCTATACTGATAGATTCAGGAACACTATCTAAAAAAGAACCTAAGGCCATACCCACACTAGTCTTAAAACGTCTTTCTATATAGTCATCAGCTCCTAAAAAGAAAAGTCCACCTAACATGAAACTAACAGAACAACCCCAAATTCCTGCTTTTCTATAGGCTTCAGGAATTAGGGAAAAAGAGATCAACGATAGCAAAATTCCAGCTCCCAAAGAGAGGATAAAGGATAAAACTCGATCTGGAAGCTTTTTAGTCCCTAAATATCCTCCTAAAACTAACGCTCCCCCTGCTAAAGAGCTATACAAAAGCATCTTAAGAAAACTGCCCATAATAGTCCCTCATTCAGTATCATTTTCTGGTAGTCTATCCTTATCAACCGGTCTATTCAACTTAGGTCGCCGTACAGATAGTTCTAGAATAGAACGTCTAGTTATGAAACTCCTTAACGCATCCCCATCAAAAGGAATTAAAGGCCACATGTAGTGAGTACCAAAAGATTTAGTAAATCCGAATAAAACCATTATTCCTAAAGTACCAATGATAAAGCCAACCCCAGTAAAGGCAGTAACTAAAATTAATAATACAAATCTCATTAATTTTACTGTTAAGCCCAACTCAAAACTTGGAATTACAAAGGTACTGATAGCTCCCGCTGCCATGTATAAAATAGTCTCCGGCATAAATAGCCCTACTTCTACCGCAAACTCTCCTAGGAGTAAAGCACCAATTAAACTGAGTGAAGTAGATAAAGCATTAGGAGTCTGAATTGAAGCTAATCTCATTAAATCTATCCCTACACTGGCTAGAATAAACTGAATACCGATCGGAATAGCTCCTACCTCTTTAGGACCAATAAACTCCAAAAACTCTGGTAGTAGTTCGGGTTGCAAAGCCCCTACTAACCACAGAGGTGGTAAAAATAAAGAAACCCATAAAGCTAATAAACGAATTATTTTTAAATAGCTGCCTGGTACTGGGGGTTGACGATAGTCTTCTAAGCTCTCCAGTTGATCGAAAAAGACCGCTGGTAATAAAAGTACTGTGGGCGTATTGTCTACCATCACACAGATCTTACCTTCTAGCAGATTAGCTACGGCCACATCAGGACGTTCAGTATATCTAATCTTAGGTAAAGGATTGAGGGTATCTCCAGTAATGAAGTCCTCAATAGTTCTATCAGCCATGGGCAATCCATCTACATCTATCTGCTTTAATCTATCTCGAATTTTATCAACTAAGTCTGGATTAGCTATATCCTTAATATAGACTAAAGCTACATCATTTTGTGATCTTTTACCTACTTGAAAAGCTTCAGTAATTAACTGCGGGTCACGCAGCCTTCTTCTAATTAACTGCACATTGAATAATAGAGTTTCTACAAAGCCATCGCCGGGCCCGCGAGTAGTCTTCTCCAACTCCGGTTCATCAGGAGCAGTCATTATCCAAGTTCGACCGTCTATTAAGATCGCCTCTGTTTCCCCTTCAATAAATAGTATTTGGGGCCCAGCTAAAATCTGATCTTTAGCTTCCTCTAGATTATCTATAGTCTCTACTTCAAAATAAGGTATCCGTTGATCTATGATCTTTTGAATTGCATCAACGCTCAAATCTTCTCGCTTAGTTTCAATCAACTTTCTAATAATAAATATAAATTCATCCTTAATAAATCCATCTAAAAAGATTAAACCTGCCTTTTTATCCCCTACACAGAAGGTTCTAGTTAATACATCGAAACTAAGATCAGCATTTAATTCTTTTTGCAAATACTGCAAATTTTGATCTACACTCTTAGCTATAAGCTTCATAATCAATACCACTCCTCGCCAATATTTCCTCAATAGCCTGAGTAGTAATGGGGGCTCCCGCTTCTAGTCTATCCTGCTCGTCCATTTTACCGATATCGCCAACCCCTACTACTAAGGGAACTTCAAACTGATTAATAACATCCACCGTATCTCCTTCTAAATAGATATTTCCTTCTGCTTCAACTTGCCCTTCCTTATCTACCGGCTCTGCAACTCGCTCTCCTTCTCTAGTAATAGAAAAGTCTGGCTCAATCCCTTGTACTTCCTTGGAGTTAGCTGCCACAGCTACTACTCCTAAAACTTCTATTTCTGAGCTAGCCAGCACCCTTTCTAAAGCCTTTTCACCGGCCCCTTGTTGCAGGTCACCTTCATCATCGAACATTACTAATACCACTTCTGCCGGAGAGGCTTTAATCAGCTCTATTATTTTCTCTCCACTACAGGGAGTTGGATTTCCGGCTGAACTAGATATAGTTCTCAGATTTAGTTTATCGGCTACAGTTTCAATAGTATTTTGAGCCGTTCTATCTCCATCAGTGATTAGTATAGCTTTTTGAGCTGCCATTTATTATACTCCTTATCCTAAAGTTAAATTCAAGCTTCAAGAATGAAACATTATCGTTCTATTGTTTCGTTCCCGATATAATTATTATCGAAGGCCTCAGCTAGTTGATATGTTTCAACCACTTGCCGTTCAGTCCGACGTACTCGAGGTACTAGTGCTAACCTTACCTTGCGTAATTAGATTGGAAGGTTAGTGAGCATCCGTGCCTCCTTCTCTCTCAAAAATAGCCCTCCCGGCATAGCCAGCATAAAAAACAATACTGGCTATGATAGAAGTCTTGAGAGTAAATAGTAGTTTTAGTGCTCTTACTGAAAGAATTAGTTTAAAAACAAATTCTCCTACAAATCTCCTGCCTCCGGGCTATTTTACGACGCATTCGATATCCTAGTGCTGGCTTCACCTTTCGTATTTAAATTGAAAAGGCAGTGAGAGTCGCTCTTTGAAACATATCAACTTACAGGTTTTCGTTATCAGCACGGCCAAATGGGTGTTTATAAGCGATATCAAAGTTTATTTTTTAGTGCTTCTTGACGAATTGGAGCTAAAATAAGAACTGGTTTAGCCAATTTTTCTAATTAAAATTGGCGGGTTCTTATTTTAGTGGAGATGAGTCTTAGAAGTACTAAAATAAACTTTTCTAGCGTTAAACACCCATTTGGCCTCCCACGCTCAACGAAACAGTATACCAATATTGTTACAATGCATTTAAGCTTTTGAACTCCAACTCTTAACTATTAACTCTTAATTATTAACTAAATTTCATTCCTTGGGTCTGAAAATAACCGACATCAAAAAGCCCAACACTATAGAAGCACTAATCCCAATACTGCCGATCTCTAAAATCCCCGCAAAAAGCCCTAAAAAGCCTAACCTTTCCACTTCAGCTAAAACTCCCTTGGCCAACACATGACCAAAATTAATCACCAGCACCGTAACTCCACCGCCAGCAAAGTCAATAATTGGCTGATATAGTCCTAATCCTGTCAAAACTGCTCCACTAACCACTAAAATAACCAGTAGATGGGCCGGCGTATAGTTAGTCAAATCCAAAAAAAGCTGACCCAATCCACAAATAAAGCCTCCTACTAAAAAAGCAAGCAAATAGTTCAAATCAATCCCCTTCCTTATCAGCTTAAAACTTAAAGCCAAATACTTTATGTGTTTTCTCCATCTTCAGACTCTATTACTGGCTGTATAGCTTCCTCTTTAAAGCCTGTTCCCCGCTGTCTATTTTCTTGGTTACCAATCGCATCATTTTGAGAATTACTTTCGATTACTACTGCGTGAGCAATGGCCGGAATACTCTCACCCTGCAAATTAGTTAAAGGACTCAATAAAGCTCCAGTAGCCACCAACAATACTCTATCTAAATGGCTATCGTTAAGATAAGGTAATAGATAAGAAGAAGTTACCACAGCTGAACAAGCACAGCCACTACCGCCTGCTCCAACTCCTTGATTGGAGTTATAAAGCATCAACCCACAGTCATCATGCTGCTGATCAATATCTAGCTCTTTATCTGCCAATAACTCTTTTAATAGCTTAGTCCCTACCTTCCCTAAATCACCGGTAGCAATCAAGTCATAATCACTCGGAGTTCTATTGGTATCCTCTAAATGCTGCAAAATAGTCTCCGCAGCAGCCGGAGCCATAGCTGCTCCCATATTTTTAGGATCTTTAACTCCATAGTCAATCACTTTACCTACTGTAGCTTCAGTAACTACGGGCCCGCTACCATCGCTTGCTAAAAGCACCGCTCCAGTTCCCGTAGCAGTCCACTGCTTATAGTCAGGATGCTGATCTCCATACTCATTAGGAGTTCTATACTGCCGTTCAGCTCCTTGATAGTGACTGGAAGTGAAATTTATAGTTCGGCGCGCATAATTACCATCAATTAAAACTGCTCCCAAAATCATTCCTTCAGCCATAGTAGAGCAAGCTCCATAGAGCCCCAAAAAAGGTATAGGTAGCTTACTAGCTACAAAATTAGAGGTAACTATCTGATTTAATAAATCGCCACCCAGCAAGTAATCTATCTTATCGGGGCTCAATTTAGCCTTCTGTAACAACAAATTAAGATTTTCATTAGTCATTTTTCGTTCAGCCTTTTCCCAGCTTTGCTCTCCATAATAAGAATCCTCTAAACATTTATCGAAATAATCCCCTAAAGGCCCTTGTTCCTCCTTAGGCCCTACCACTGCTGCAGAAGAGATTATCATTGGCTGTGAATTAAACTGGATTGTCTGTTGTCCTAACCTATTTTGCATCCCCTAGAACCTCCCTAAATAAAGACTAACTTAATAACTCCAATCAAAAAAGCAGTTAACATTCCGTAAGTTAAAACGGGCCCGGCCACCCCGTACATCTTTGCTCCTACTCCTAAAATATAGCCATCCTGCTTATGCTCCATCGCCGGAGCTACTACTGCATTAGCAAAGCCGGTGATCGGGACTATAGTTCCTGCTCCGGCATACTGAGATATTCTATCATAAACACCTAACCCGGTTAAAAGACCTCCAATAGTAATCATACTAATCGCCATTAAGGGATTTGCTTCCTCTACTGGAATCCCACGCGCAACCAATAGCTGAAAAATCACCTCTCCTACTACACAGATTAAACCTCCAATTATATAAGCTTTAGTAACCTTCTTAGATAAAGAGTCATCAGAGCTTACCTGCTTAATCAACCTTTTATACTCACTAGGAGTCTTATCTAACTGTGACATAACTATCACTCCCTATTTTAAATGGACAATACTTAATAATATAGTCTACTTTTTCTTCTTCAGTAGTCTTCCAAATTTTAATCGAACTATACATTGCCTGAACTTTGATAGCACCCTCAGGTGATTGAGGATTAAATAAATTACTGTTTATTAATAAATAAACTGCAAAAACAAAAGCTAAAATAACTGCTATCCAAAAAATAATATTTTCAAATCTTTTACCGATTAGCATTTTCTCACCCAACCTTCAATCTAGCTAAGTTCAAAGCTATTATGTGTAACTTAACGGCTATCAATACAAAAAAATAAAGAGACTGCAGGAAAATCCTGCAGCCTTTCTTTTATTAATTATTTCAATCAAACTCTTCTCTAATTTTAGCTAAAATCTGCCGCTCCAATCTAGAAACCTGCACCTGAGAAACTCCCAATCTTTCAGCCACTTCAGTCTGAGTCAGTTCTTCAAAAAAACGCAGCCTTAAAATTAATCTTTCTCTAGACTGTAAATTTTCAATAACTTCCTGTAAATCCAATCTAGTAATCTCAGCTTCATAGTCGCCAGCACTAGCTGCTAGCTGATCAATCAGTTCTATAGAGCTACCCTCTTCTTCGTAAATAGACTTATAAATCGACTCCGGCTCTCTAACAGCCTCTAAAGCACTAACAATCTCTTCTCTAGGCACTTCCATCTCTTCTGCAATTTCATTAATAGTAGGCTCTCGATTCAGCTTTCCCATTAACTTCTCTTTGATCTTATTTACCTTATAAGCCGTCACCTTCATTGAACGACTAACCTTTACTAAGTCATCATCTCTTAAAAAACGCTTAATCTCCCCAATAATCAAAGGCACAGCATAGGTAGAAAACTTAACCTCTCTCTCAAGATCAAATCTATCAATCGCCTTTAATAAACCGATACTACCAATCTGAAATAACTCTTCATAATCATATCTACTATTAGAAAAACGATGGGCTATCTTCAATACCAACTTTAAATTGTGATTAGTCAGTTTTTCCTTAGCCTCTTTATCGCCTTCCTGGGCCCTAGCCAATAACTCCTTAGTCTCCTCATCGGATAAAAGTTCATTTTCGGGAATATCTAAACTATTAGTAGAACTATTCATTTAAATTCTCTCCTACTTAGCTTTTTTCTTTGATTTTTCTGGACTCTTTACCATTTTAATCTTTGTCCCTTGCTCCAGTTGAGATTCAATATCCACCTGATCCATAAAGGAGTCGATAAATACCAGACCCAGGCCCATTCTATCAGCCGTTGTATAGTCCGGCTCACAAGCCTGTTCAATATCTTCAATTCCAACTCCATAGTCTTCAACTATAATTATTAACTCTTCTCCCTGAAGCTCTAAAGTAATCTGAATACTACCTTCACCCTCACCATAACCATGGATAATTGCATTGGATACTGCTTCCGAAGTAGCCACTTTAATCTCCTCAATTTCAGATAAAGTAAAGTCCAGTTGAGCAGCAAAAGAAGCCACAGTAACTCTAGCTAAGCCGATATTATCACTAATCCCTTTAATCTCTAGTTTAGCTCTATTCTTACTCAATCTACTTACCTCCTGTATTAGTAGTTTTACACCGCCTGCAAAGCTTCTGCTTCATCGCTAAATATATCTGCTATCTTTAAAACCCCCGATAGCTTAAACACCTTATTGATAGACTCCTTAATATTAACAACTCTCAGCTGACCACCATGCTTGCTGATCCGCTTATATCTGCCTATTATGAAGCCTATCCCGGCACTATCAACAAAATCTACTCCTTTTAAATTAAGAATCAAATTTTTAATTCCCACTTCTCGATCCAACCTTGCTTCTATCTGCTTCCGTAAAGCAGGAACTGTATGTAAATCTAGATCTCCACTGATTCTCACAATTAGATTAGTTTCTACTCTCTCCATTTCCATCTCCATCTTAGTTCCCCCTTAGGCTAATAATTACTCTATATAGTATATTCAAGATAAATCTTCCTTCTCCTGCAAGTATTACATTTTTTTCTAGTTATTTAATTAAATGTATCGTACTATTTAAAAGATATTAACCAAGTTATGCAAAAACCTTTTCAATAATTGAATAACTATTTGAATAATATTTCCTCGTTCAACCTCCCGGTCACTAACTAATTCCACACTATCTAGCTCTTTATCCTCAGTTAATACTCTTAACTCACCTACCCTATCTCCTTCAGCCAAGGGAGCAGTTAAGTCACTATCAATAAGCACCTGTTTTTTTAATTTATCCTCAGCCCCTCTAATTACAGCCACATTTAAATCCTCCTTAGCTATAGCTTTAATCTGCGGATCTTTACCTTTATAGACCTCTAGTTCCTCTACTAAAACCTCTCCTTTTTTTGCTACTTCAATAGGTTGATAGATATTAAAACCGTAAGATAGAAGTTGAGCTGCTTCCTCAAAACGAAGCTTAGAATCTACATCCTTCATAATCACCGAAATAAATCTTATTCCTTCCCGTTCAGCCGTTGCCGCCACACAAAAGCCCGCGTCCTCAACATAGCCTGTTTTAAGCCCATCGGCTCCTCGATAAGACTTCACTAAATCGTTAGTATTGCGTAAAAATGACTCCCCATCCCGCAGATAGTCAATCCAAGTAGAAGTATACTCTAAAACATCGCCATGTTTAAGCAGTTCTCTAGACATCAAAGCTACATCGTAAGCAGTACTATAATTTCCTTGCTCATCAGCATCGCCAGGGGGAAGCCCATTAGTATTTACAAAGTGGGTATTCTCCATTCCTAACTCCTCAGCTCTGTTATTCATAACCTCTACGAAGGCTTCCTCACTACCATAAAGATGCTCTGCTACAGCCACACAGGCATCATTAGCCGAAACAATAGCTATTGCCTTAACCATCTCCTCTAAAGTCATTTCTTCTCCCGGTTCTAACCAGATCTGTGAACCACCCATATCGGCAGCCCTTTCACTAGTAGTAACTACATCATCCCAACTAGCCCTACCTTCCTCAATAGCCTCCATAGTTAACAGTAAAGTCATAATCTTAGTTATACTGGCCGGAGCTAACTGCTCCTCCGCATTTTTTTGATAAATTACTCTACCTGAATCAGCTTCCATCAATAACGCCGAGCGAGCCTCTAATTCAAACTGGGGATCTGGAATATCCACTGCTAGCGTTGGCAAAGCTAAACTAAAAACAATAACCGCAACTAAGATAGCAGTAGCTAACTTTTTAATCACTGATACTTCCTCCTTTTAACTAGTCTGTTAAATGACTATTATTATTTAGGAAAAAGTATTCTCTTTCCAAAATAGGAATTTGATATTTTGAAATTAAATTGAATAATTAACTGGATATATTAAAAGTATAGTTAGATAGAGGACAAAGTCAACTCAATCGATATAAAGTTCAATAATATTGGTATAATGTTGCGTTCAAACGAAATTTGGGTAACCCCAGGGGTGTTTAACGCTCCAAATCTTTTTTCTCTCTTTGTGTGTTCATCAAAGACCATTGCTATTATGATTTGCTTGAATATTTTTGAAGTTATTTAATAAAAACGACGAAAAAAGCTAGATTCCGCTCCTAAACACCCCTGGGGATTATTTTATTGTGAAAAATCACTTCGTTATCAGCACGGCCAAACAGGTGTTTCTAAGCGATATTAAAGATTATTTGTCAATGCTTCTTAACGAATCGGAGCTAAAATAAGAGCTGGATTAGCCAATTTTTCTAATTAAAATTGGCTTGCTCTTATTTTAGTGGAGATGAGTTCTAGAAGCATCAAATAATCTTTTTAGCGTGAAACACCTGTTTAGCCCCCACGTTCAGTGCAACAATAGACCGATATTGACTTTTTTAGAACTTGAACTTAACTATTAACTAAACGATACATTTATAAGAAAGGAGCACTAAACTATGCTAATCTCTATAATCAGAACCATCATCTTATACTGCGTAGTCCTAATTACCTTTAGGATAATGGGTAAAAGACAGATTGGAGAGCTGCAACCTTATGAATTAGCAATAACCATTATGATCTCCGCTTTAGCAGCAATCCCTATGGAAGATACAGATATTCCTTTAATCAACAGTTTAATTCCCATTATTATGCTTTTCATCCTCCAAATTTATATGTCTATTATCACCACTAAAAGTAATTTAGGACGCCGAATAATCTCTGGTAAACCTACTATTCTCATTGAAAATGGTAAACTAGTTGAAGGGGAACTGCAAAAAACTAGAATCAATATCAACGAACTGTTAGAGCATTTAAGAATCAAAGGCTATCCTAATATAGCCGATATAGAGTTTGCCTTTATTGAAACTAACGGTACTATAAGCGTAATTCCTAAGTCCCAAAAGAGACCTGTTAATCCAAAAGATTTAGAAATAGATACTGAATACGAGGGAGTTCCCCACCCAATAATTATAGATGGTAAGGTCTATCCTAAAAATTTAGAAAAAGTGGGACTTAGCAAAAAATGGTTACAAAATGAACTAAGTAGCTTTGGAATTACTGAAATATCTAAAGTCTTTTTTGCTAGCTTAGACTGTCAAGGCAATCTATTTTACCAAACTTATCGCAGTACTAATAATTAATTAAGCTAAGAAAGGAGTCTTAACTTATGAAAAAACTAGGTATTGGAATTACAATACTACTAATTATTACTTTAGCAATTACAGCCTATGGTTATACTTTTACCATGAATAGTGCAGAAGAAATGTTAAATGATTTAACTGAATTAGAGAACAGTATTGAAACAAATAACTGGCCCCAAGCTAATAAGGAAGTAGATGAGTTGATTAGTAAATGGGAGGAAATAAACTCTATCTGGGGTTTATTATTAGACCATACTGAAATGAGCAAACTGGATATTTCAATTAATAGAATTAATAAGTTAATCGAGCTGGAAGATCAAGAAAAGACCTTAGTAGAGCTAGCCTTAACTAAAAGATTTCTTCAACAAATACCCGAAAATGAATACCCTAGATTTACTAATATCTTTTAATCTATACTTTGAAAGTCTTAATTATTTTTACTTAATTGGCTATATAAGCAGGAGTATATTGAATATATATTGAATTACATATAAAAGTCATCTAGTTAACATTTAACTCAACTAAACGGTTAAATACAGGAGGGCAAACACTCAATGTATCAGGATATAATAAATTTTGAAAAAAATTTTGGCGGCTGGTTGAAATTAACAGCGATCTTTATAGCTAGTTTTTTCTTTTTTGCCAGCAATCCTGCTCATATAAATAATCCTTTATTAGTTAAAAATTTTGGAGCTTTTATTTTAATTCATATTTTATATTATTTAGTCTTAGTTAAAGTGATCAAACAAATGGAAACAGGACATTTACTATGGCTAATAATTTCAACTATTGACCTAGCTTTTGTAGCCTTTCTTATTTACTTAACAGAAGGTCTAAATAGCAACTTCTTTATCTTTTATGCTATTTTTTTATTGATAATTCTCAGCGCTAAACCAGATATTATAGAGTTCTTATTCTTCGGTTTTGTAGGCCATATTACTTCTGTAATTGCCCTCTATGCTTTTTACGAATCAATGAACTTTTACTTCACTATTTCATTTTGGCAACAAGCTATTGGTTTAGGAATTTTCTTTACGGGAGCTTTATTGGTAATGAAAGAATTAACAAAATTAAAAAAGTTAACTATCACCGATAGCCTAACTAATACTTACAATCGTTATTATTTAAATTATAAACTAGAGAAGACAGTTGAAAAAGCTAGAGAGCTTACTATCGACCTCTGTTTATTAATGTTAGACTTAGACAACTTTAAAGAAATCAATGACCAGTTAGGACACCAAGTAGGAGATCAAGTTTTAATCTCTTTAACTGATTATTTGAAAACTGAAATTAATAACCGGGGAGATATTTTTAGATACGGCGGAGATGAATTTGTAATTATGTTAGTAGGAACTTCTGTTTCCGAAGGACAAAGGATAGCTACTAACTTAATTGACGGAATTAAAAATTTAAACTTCACCAATAATAGTAGTTCTATTGTCCAAAGTTTAACTGCTTCTATAGGTATAGCTGCCTTTCCCTACCATGCTCAAGATCCTTATGACCTGCTCAAAAAGGCTGATTATAGTCTAGTTTACGGGGCTAAAAGAAGCGGTGATAATAGTATCTGCGTTTACTCTTCAAATCTGGAAGATAAAAATGTAGATTATGAAATTCAAAGTAATTTTAAAGAGTTTAAAGAAAAACTGGAGTTAGTTCTGTCTTGTATCGAATCCAAAGATGGTTATACAGGAGAACACTGTAAAAGAGTAGCTAATTTTGCTAAAGTTTTAGGGGAGAAAATGGGGTTAAGCTCCGAAAAAATAAATACTATCTGGCTAGCAGGAATGTTACACGATATAGGTAAGTTAGAGTTAAGCGAAAATTTATTAATTAAAAAAGGAGATATCAATGAAAATGAATGGCAATTAATCCAACAACATCCTGTTCGGGGAGTAAAAATGTTACAGCGAATGAAACTGCCCTATCAAACTGAGATAACTAAGGCAGTAGCTCAACATCACGAACGCTTCGATGGCAGCGGCTATCCTAAGGGCCTAAGTGGAAAAGAAATATCATTAGGAGGTCGAATCTTAGCTTTAGCCGATGCCTTCGATGCTATGCAGTCTTTTCGTCCCTATAACTATGCTTTATCCAAAGAAGAAATAATTAAAGAACTTAAAGATCAACGTGGAAAACAGTTCGATCCTGAATTGACCGATCTATTTTTGGACTATTTAGATGAAATCGAAGAGTCTCAACAGGCTATTTAAGTTAATAAATCGACAAACTGCTCCACTAACTGAGGATCAAACTGAGTACCAGCTCCGGACTTTAGCTCTGCCAGAGCTTCCTGTTTGCTCATTGCTTCTTTATATGGTCTTTTATTTGTCATGACATCAAAAGCATCGACAATAGAAATAACTCTAGAAATTAGAGGGATTTCTTCCCCTTTAAGCCCTTGGGGATAACCAGAACCATCCCACCATTCATGATGACACAAGATCCCTTCAGCTACTGCACTTAACTCAGCTGAAGATTCGGCAATCTGATAACCTATTTCGGGATGTCTTTGTATTTCCTGCCATTCTTCATCGGTTAAGGGCCCGGGTTTTTGAATTATCTTCTCCGAAATCCCTACCTTTCCTAAGTCATGCAGCTCAGCTAATAAAACTAAATCCGTTAGTTTGAAATCAGATAAGTCCATAGACTTACCCAACTCTAAAGCTAAATCCTTAAGCCGCTGCGCATGCTCAGCCGTTTCATAAGTCTTTTCAATTAAAGTAGTCTTTAAAGAATCAATAATGGTACTACGAGCGCTTTTGCTTTCCTTAAGCTTATGCTTATACATCCCTTCTTCAGCTCTTTTAAAAGTATCATCTATCTCCTCCGTGCTACTTTCCTTAGTAGCATAACCTAAGGATAAACTAATATTTATTCCTTCCTCTAGCTCCACTTGCTGACACCTATCTCTGATCTGCTCACATAACTTCTGTACTCTTTGCTCACCACTTTGGGGCAGTAAAATAACAAATTCATCTCCAGACCAACGAGCTATAACATCTCTTTTCAAGCAAGTTTCTTCAATTATTCTAGCTACTTTAATTAACAATCGATCTCCTACTTCATACCCAAAAGCACCGTTAATTAGCTTTAAGCCATTTACATCTGCCAGTACAATACTTAAAGGCAGCTCTGCTTTTTGATCAAGCCTATCCATCTCTTCTAATAAAAAAGTGCGATTATAAAGTCCCGTTAAATCATCATGAAAGCTCATATGCTTAATCTTAGCTTCAGAAATTAAACGCTTCAAAGCAGCAGTAGTATGTGAAGTCAGTAATTCAATTAATTTTAAATCCTCTTCATCAAAAGCCGCCACTTTTTCTGAAACCACCTGGAAAACTCCTAGCTTGCCCAAAGGTACTGAAATAGTAGAACGATACTTACTCTTTTTACCAGTCAAAATAGACTCTTTAATCTTAAAAACATCCTTAATTAAGTAAGATCTTCCCGTTTGATAGGTCTTGCCCGGAATGCCTTCATCAATGGATAAATCCTTGCAATAAGCCGAAGACATATTAGAAGAAGTAGCTTTAATTAACAACTTATCTCCTTCTTTAATATTGAGGATACAGAGATTGAAGTCCAAAATATCCTCAGCAGCCTCCATAGTTAATTGATAGACCTCTTCTTTTCTCTGACTAGTTCCCATGCGACTAGTAAGTTTATGTAATAGTTCAATTTTACGCTTATTTTGCTTTAACTCTCTTTGCATCTCTTTTCTTTTGGTAATATCTTGGGCCGTACAGACTACATACTTCACCTCACCCTGCTTATCTAGCTTAGGGTACTTATTAATCTCTAACAGTCTTTTCTCTCCTTGAGCATTCTCCACCCATTCTTGAGTACGAACCTTCTCCTTTTCGCTAAATACCTTTCTATTCTTAGGAATACAGAGCTTCCATTCTTCTTTTTGGCGCACCTCTCTTAAGCTACTATCAACTAAATCTGCCTTTTCTAAGCCTAAAAAATCAGCAAAGGCTTGATTCACTGCTCCATAAGTACGAATGTCCTTTAAGTACCAGATCTGAATATCTATACTATCCAGCAGTATCTCCTGCTGCTCTTTTAGCTCAGTTAAGTCTTCCTTTAACTTATTTAGCTCAGTAATATCTTCCCCAGTAAATACTATAAATTCAAAGTTTTGCTTAATATCTGAAAATAAGTTGCTAGACCAAGAAATTCGATGACGCTGTCCATGCTTCCCTAATAAATAAGTTTCATAGTTTTTTACAGATGAGTTAACAGAAAGTTCCTTAAAACTTTTTTGAAACTCCGCCTCCTCTTTTTGCTCAACAGCTGTAAATAAGGCTTGAAAGTCCTCTCCTTTTACTTCTGCTAAGGAGTAGCCAGTCAAATCAACCCAACTTTGATTAACAAAAACTATTTTTCCTTGAAAATCTAATACTAAAATTAATGCATCAACTGCATTAAAAAGTTGCTGATAAAAATCTACAGAGCCCAAAATTATCCCTACCTTTCTTAATTCTAAATCTACTTTTTAAATTATTAACTCTTAACTAAGCAGTAATTACTATTATCTTTTTCAATGCTAAAGAACTTTCTTCCTGCAAAAACTATAAATATTACTAGAAATATTTAAAATTAAAAAATAAAATCAATTGGCCTCTGTTATTTATAACAGAAGCCAATTAATTACTCTTTATCACTATATAAAGGACTATAAGGGCGTTTAGCTCGGGGAGACCTCAATAGTTCTGTTAAAACAATCCCTTGTCTCAGTTGATGACGATCTAAGCTATCTAAATCCAAGCTTAAATCTTGCTCTGCTTTAGTAGTGTCAGGCTTAGCAGTCAAATCAGCTAGCTTTTGTCTAGCTTTTTTCTTTTTAGCCTTAGCACGGGCCCGCTTAGCTTGCAACTCTTGCTCCTCTTCCAATACCTTATCACCCAAACGCTGCCTATACTTACTTTCTAGCTCTTCATCATCAACTGAAAAAGTCTCTTCCAATTTAACTTCCTGCTCTTGCCGCGCCACTGATGAAGTATCCTCTTTCTCCGGAGCAGACTCTGGAGAAAGATCAGCCTCCTCAAACTCTTCCTCTAGCTTCTTTAAAAAATTCCTGATTAAAACATAGCCCAAATAGATCAGCAGCGGAAATATAAGCTCCATTCTAAAACCTCCTTAGATACCAAAACTCCTAATCAACATTTTTAGGATTTCTCGACTGCTTATCCTGATCCTTGCCCGAAATACTCTCGCGCATATCAGTATCAGCCTGAATATTTTGGAAGTTTAAGTAGTCCATAACTCCCAGCTTACCCTCTTTAAGAGCTTGAGCCATTGCTAAAGGAACCTCAGCCTCGGCTTCTACTACCTTAGATCTCATTCGCTGTACCTGCGCCTTCATCTCTTGCTCTTCAGCTATAGCCATAGCTCTTCTTTCCTCAGCCTTAGCTTGAGCAATCTCCTTATCGGCTTCAGCCTGGTCTGTTTGCAACTGAGCACCAATATTCTTACCTACGTCCACATCGG
Organism: Fuchsiella alkaliacetigena; assembly: GCF_023227765.1. Classification (GTDB taxonomy): domain Bacteria; phylum Bacillota; class Halanaerobiia; order Halobacteroidales; family Acetohalobiaceae; genus Fuchsiella; species Fuchsiella alkaliacetigena. The sequence goes on along the minus strand of NZ_JALKBZ010000027.1, from coordinate 17,254 downwards.
CTATATCTATAGATAAGATCTCAAAAGCAGTTCCCGAATCTAAACCTTTATCCAGTACAGTTCTAGAAATTGAGTCCGGATTTTCCAAGACGCGAGTATGAGCATCGGCTGAACCGACAGTAGTAACTATTCCTTCACCCACTCTAGCTAAAACAGTCTCTTCTCCAGCACCCCCAACTAATCTTTCGATATTAGCTCTAACCGTTACTCTAGCCGTAGCCTGCACTTGAATTCCATCCATAGCTACCGCAGTCACTATCGGCGTCTGAATCACCTTCGGATTTACACTCATCTGTACCGCTTCTAAGACATCTCGACCAGCTAAATCAATAGCTGCTGCTCTTTCAAAACTCAAATCAATCTCAGCTCTTTCAGCAGCAATCAAAGCATCCACTACTCGATCCACATTTCCTCCGGCTAAATAATGAGCCTCTAAGTTATTAATAGCTAAGTCAATCCCTGCTTTAAAGGACTTAATCAGGGGAGCTACTATATAATTAGGAGGTACTCTCCGTAACCTCATCCCCACCAAAGTAGTAATTCCAATTCTAACTCCTGCCGCCCAAGCAGAAACCCATAAACCAATCGGAATTATGTAACTAAACAACCATACAAAAAATGCTACCGCTATAATAAGCACAATCGGTACTCCAAAAGCCATTAATCTCACTCCTCTTCTTTATTTTTGTTAACTTCCTTGACCACTACTCTACTACCTCGAGCCGATACCACTTTAACCTCTTCTTCAGCCGGCACAAAACCTCCCTCAGAAACTACATCTATTCTTCTACCCTCAATTTCAGCTATTCCAGCCGGACGTAAAGGGGTAACAGTCCTACCCAGCTTGCCAATTAAGTCTTCACTACCTATACTACTGCGATACCCCTTTTCAGTAGTCAGCTCTGTAGCCAGCTCTATTCGACTCCAAGCAGAGCTTTTTAAAAAGTACTTAATAAAGATCACTAAACCTAAGATACTAGCTACCACCGAAATACTAAGTACATAAACAGCAACCTCTTGATTCTCAAAAGTAAAGAATAGACTAGTAATAATAGCAGCAATACCACCAACTCCTGTTACTCCAAAGCCAGGCACTACTAAAACCTCTAAGGCTAATAGAAAAACACCTAATAAAAATAACAATAGCAAGCCTACTCCGGTAGTTCCAGCAATTAATCTACCTGTAAAAAAGAGCCCTAAGGATAAAAGGCCAACACTACCGGCCCCGCCCCAGCCTAGAGTAATAGCTTCAATCACCAAAGCCATAAAGCCTACCGTTAATAGAATAGTACTTACTACTGGATTTGAAGTAAAGCTAGCTAAGTTTTCTCTTAAATTAGGTTCTACCCTCTGTAGCTCATAATCAGTATAACCAGCTTCTTCTAAAGCTTGACTTTGATTAGCGACTACTTGCTGGATAAACCCTAACTCTTTAGCTTCACTAGCACTGAGACTTAATATTTTTCCTGCTTCCACTACTCCTTCTATCTCCAAATCAGCATCTACCATTGCTGCTGCTAACTGAGGATCTCGACCAGTTCTTTCAGCCGTAGATTGAAACTCCTTTCGCAAAGCAGAAATATTCTTCTCAGTATCAGGACTAGGCTCCGCAGCTCCAATGCTACTTCCTCTTTCCATAAACAGCTCATCGCCAGCTAAAGCAATCAAAGCTCCGGCCGACCAAGCTCTACCGCGAACATATACCACCACTGGCAACTGCGTAGCCAATAGTCGATCTCGAATTTGGGTTCCTGCTTTAACTAAGCCCCCAAAGCTATCTACACTTACCAATAAAGCGCTAGCTCCTTCGGCTTCGGCTGTAGCCACTCCTCTATCCACAAAACTGGCTAAGCCTAAATCTATATCCCCGTGTATTGGTAGATGATAGATTAATTGCTGTTCAGTATCTTGAGCCGATAATTCAGTCTCAAGTGCAGTAGTAGCTAAAAAAACTACTAGTATTATTAATACAATAATTAGCAACTTAGAACGAATAGCTTTCTCCATCTTCAGTCAACCTTTCCAATTATTTTTCCTAATTGATATAAAAATACTCGGTACCCAAGCAAAAGCACCGAGCAAAGTCCTTGCCAATATCTATTGTAACCTTTCTCTAACTAAATTATTAACCTTATTACCATCTGCTCTACCTCTAACTTGAGGCATAATAGCTCCCATCACTGCTCCCATATCACTCATATCTTCGGCTCCTACCTCTTCAATAGTCTCTTCAACTAAATCTACTATTTCAGCTTCTGATAATGACTCCGGTAAGTACTGATTAAGAATATTAATCTCTTCCTCTAAATCGGTCGCTACATCCTCCTTACCTACACCTCTATACTCCTCAATAGACTCTCTACGCTGCTTAACCTCCTTAGCTAAAATAGCTATTATCTCCTCATCGCTAAGATCCTTGCGTTCATCTATCTCCACATTTTTAATTGCAGCTCGAGCCATCCGAATTACTGATAGTTTTTTCTTTGCTCCTGACTTCATAGCTTCCTTCATGTCAGCAAGCAGTCTTTCTTTTAGGGACATATTTACTCCCCTCCCTCTTAAAATTAAAATGCTTTCAATTAAATCTAAGTCTATCATTACAATACTTTGTAAATAACTGAGTTTCTTTGCACCTCCGTATTAGTTGACAGTTAAAATTCAAAATCATACATTCAAAACCATTAAAACTATCAATCATTAGATAGTTTTGAACTTCAACTATTAACTTTTACCCATTAACTAAAAATTAACCTGGCGGCCACTGTAAATTTCTTCCACCTAATAAATGGAAGTGTAAATGAAAGACCGTCTGTCCTCCAGCATCTTTACAGTTATTCACAATCCTAAAACCATCATCGGCAATTCCTGCTTCAAATGCTAGTTGATTAGCTACCTGATGGATATGTCCAATTAACTCCTGATCTTCCTCTGCTAAATCCAAAATAGTCTCTATATGTTTTTTAGGTATGATCAAATAATGCACCGGTGCTTGGGGATTGATATCTTTAAAAGCAATTACTTTTTCATCCTCATATACAATATCACTATCAACCTCTTTAGCCACGATCTGACAAAATAGGCATTCAGACACAGCTTCCACCTCCCTCTTGAAGATTATATTCTGGGCCCGATTATAAATTCCTGCTTTTCAAACCATTTAATTATTATAACTACTCACAAATCTCAGCTAATAAGTAGTCTTGATGAACTTCCTTTACTCGAACAGTTACTAAGCATTCTTGATATTTATCTTCACCCTCAGCCAAAATTCGTAAGTAATTATCGCTCAAACCAGTCAATAAACCACTTTCATTATCTCTTTCTGCCTCAAACAACACTTTTAATTTGTGACCGATAAACTGTTGCTTATACTTCTTAGATAGCTTAGCTCCTAATTGATGTAACTTAGCACTACGTTCTTTTTTGACCTTAGAATGCACCTGTTCCGGAAACTTAGCTGCCGGAGTACCTTCTCGTTGAGAATACTTGAAAATATGCAGATCGCTAAACTCCAAACTCTCAATAGTTTGATAAGTCTTTAAGAAGTCCTCTTCTTTCTCTCCCGGAAATCCTACTATCACGTCAGTAGTAATTGCTATCTCTGGAATCAGCTCTCTAATTTCTTCTACCTTAGCTACATACTCCTCTACGCTATAATCACGGTTCATAGCTTCTAAAATCCGATTAGAACCACTCTGCAAAGGTAGATGTAAATGGGAACATAGCTTTTCCTCAGCAGCAATCAAGTTAATTAACTCTTCTTCAACCTCAGTAACCTCTATAGAACTCAGTCGCAGTCTTTTTAAATCAGCAATACTTAAAAGTTCTTTAATCAAAGTCAATAAATCTAATCCCTCATCTTTATCCTCACCATAAGCACCTAAATGAATTCCTGTTAACACTAACTCTTTAAAATCGTTATCTACCAAACGCTGAGCCTCAGCTACAGCAGCCTTCAACTCCCTACTTCTAACTCTCCCGCGAGTATAAGGAATAATACAATAAGCACAGAAGTTATTACAACCATCCTCTACCTTTAAAGAGGCCCGAGTTCTTTGCTTAGCTTCAGTAATAGGCAACTCTTCAAAGTCTTCAGCAGCCTCAACCTCCTGCACGAAGTTTAAAGCCTCGGTAGCTCGCTGCGCCTGTTCTACTAAATCAACTATCTGGCTTCTACCATCAGTACCTACTACTAAATCCACCCCTGTGCTTTCCAAAACTTCTTTGGGGGAAATCTGCGGATAACAGCCCACTACTGCCACTACCGCTTCCGAATTTCTTCTCTTAGCTCGCCGAGCCATTTGCCGAGATTTGCGAGCTCCCTGATGAGTTACAGTACAGGTATTGATCACATAGCAGTCGGCCTGTTCATCGAAATCAACAATCTCATAACCTGATTCTGTAAATAGATTAAGCATAGCTTCAGTATCATACTGATTCACTTTACAACCCAAGGTATAAAACCCTACTTTGTTCATGCTCTACCTCCTAAGTCTCCTCCAGCATAGAGAAGCATACTTAAAGTGGCTATAGCTGCCGTTTCTGTGCGCAGAATACGCGGGCCTAAACTTACCACTTTGGCCCCCCACCTCTTAGCTTGGGCTACTTCTTGAGCACTAAAACCGCCTTCAGGACCAATAATTATTAATATTTTCTGAGGAAACGAAAGCCCTTTTAAAGCATTCTGTAAGGTAACTGCTTCCTCCTCTTCCCAGGCTAAGAAAACCAGCTCATACTCTTCAATTAAAGTCTGAGCTTGACTAAAGTCCCTTAACTCACCAATTTGGGGTATTTTAGCTCGACCCGACTGCTTAGCTGCCTCCTCAGCAATTTTTTGCCAGCGCTGACAACGTCGCTGGGCCTTCTTAGGCTTTAGCTTAACTACACTTCTAGCCGTCTCCAGGGGAATAATCTTAGCTACTCCTAGCTCCGTACATTTCTGCACTATCAAGTCCATTTTTTTACTTTTAGGCAGGCCCTGTAAAATAGTAACTTCTAGCTCTGGCTCCACTTTTATCTCCAACTCTTCCTTAATTTCAGTAATTACTAACTCCGGCTTAGTCTCCACAATTTCTACTAAATACTTATTCCCTTCTCCATCAGCTACACTTAATTGATCACCGCTCTCTAAGCGCAGTGATTTAGTAATATGGGCTACATCATCGCCCGTAATAACTACCTGCTCTTGGTCTATATTATCCGCTTCTACAAAAAAATGATGCTCACTACCCATTACTTTCACCTCTTTGGCCAATAAAGGTTACCCAGTCTTCTCTTTCTTTGATCTTCATAATAGTTAATTCAAACTCCTTCAGTCGCTTTTGAAGCTTACTTTTCTTTTCTATATTAATCCCTGAAAGTATAAATAAACTATTCTCAGCCAAGACCTGCTTAAGATCAGCTATCAACTCCCAAATTATATGCGGCAGGATATTTGCTACCACTAAATCAAACTTCTCATCTACTTCTTTAGTTAAGCTTCCCTGCCTAACTTCAACCTTATTCTGTACTCCATTTAACTCAATATTCTCTTTAGCTGCTTCCACAGCTACTTCATCAATATCCACAGCTAACACCTTCTCCATTCCTAATAAAGCAGCCGCAATAGATAAGATACCAGTCCCACTACCGAGATCTAAAAGACTTTCTCGTCCTAAGCTATACTCCTCAATAGCTTCTAAACACATAGTAGTGGTAGCATGGAGACCAGTACCAAAAGCGCGACCAGGATCCAGTTCAATTACTTGTTGGTCATTGGAGGGTTGATAGTCAGCCCAAGTAGGCTTAATTGCCAATTTTTCGGTAATTTGCCGCGGTTTAAAGTGTTGCTGCCAGGAAGTATGCCAGTCCTCAGCCAAAATTCGTTCAAAAGCCACTTTTCCTGGAGTAATATCTATTCCATAAGCAGGCAAATCCTTAATTCTCTCTTCAATTTCAGTTATTTTTTTGATAGAGCTCTGATTATCAGCTAAATAAGCCTTAATTATTATTTGAGCCTCTGAGCTACTATCTGCTGGTCTTTCTTTGCTTAATCCCTCGATTCCAAACTCAGTTAAGATATTTGTTACAGCTTCCGAAGCTGCTAAAGTAGTAAATATCTCTAACTCTATCCACTTCATGAATTTTAGCTCCTCTAATTTACATTCCGAAGGCGCTTTTTACCTTATCAAAAAAGCCTTCTTTTTCTGGATTTATCTCTTCTCCACTTATTTCAGCAAACTTCTTCATTAGTTCTTTTTGCTCTTCATTCAAATTCTCTGGAATCACCACTTTAACCTTAATATGTTGGTCACCACGTCCGGAACCTTTCAAATAGGGAATTCCTTTATTACGCAGTCGAAAGGAATTACCAGGTTGAGTACCTTCTGGAATTTTAAACTTAACCTTTCCATCCAGAGTAGGGACCTTAATTTCATCACCTAAAGTAGCTTGCACTATATTAATAGGCACTTCACAAATTATATCGTTACCTTGTCTTTCAAATATTTCGTGATCCTTAACCCTAATTACCACGTATAAGTCACCAGCAGGACCACCACGCTCACCAGCTTCTCCTTCTCCGGCAACTCTTAGCCTAGAACCATCTTCCACTCCAGCGGGAATATTTACAGTTAATGAGCTACGTCGTCGCACCTTGCCTTTACCATTACATTCCGGACAAGGATCTTTAATAAACTGTCCATCACCTTGACAGCGATCACAGGTCTTAGTCTGTACAAACTGCCCAAAAGGAGTCTGTTGTCGATATTGAACCTGACCTGTCCCATCACACTTAGCACAGCTTTCTACATCACTACCAGCTTTAGCGCCACTACCATTACATTTATCACATTCCTCAGTACGAGGTATTTTAATCTCTTTTTCTACTCCAAAAGCTGCTTCTTCAAAGTCAATAGTCATATTATACCTTAAGTCGCTTCCTTTGCGGGGTCGATTTCGACGTTGTCCTCTTCTACCTTGCCCACCAAAAAACATATCAAATATATCTTCAAAGCCTTCAAAAGAGCCTTGGCCAAAGCCTCCTCCACCAAAGCCTTCTTGATCAACTCCAGCGTGACCATACTGATCATACCTAGCCCTTAAGTTTTCATCGCTTAACACCTTATAGGCTTCAGAAACCTCTTTGAACTTCTCTTCCGCTTGCGGGTCATCGCTTACATCAGGATGGTATTTTTTAGCTAATTTTCGATAAGCTCTTTTAATTTCCTTATCACTAGCATCCTTGCTAACCCCCAAAACTTCATAATAATCCTTTTTACTCATCACTTTCACCACCTTAAAATTATTATACCTCTCAATAACAACAGAGTCAAAGCCAAAGAAACTTTGGCTTTGACTCTCCCAAACAGCTATTATTTAATAGAAGTTAATTACTCTTCCTCATCCTCTTCATCTTCATCAACCTCTTCATAGTCTACATCTACTACATCGTCATCATCGTCAGCGGCTCCAGGGCCACCAGCGCCTTGAGCTCCTGCTTGTTGTTGGGCCTGCTGTTGTGCTTGAGCATACATCTGCTGAGTTAGTTCATGCAACTGATTACTTAAGTTCTCCTTCTTCTCTTCAATCAAGTCTACATCTATCTCATCAGGATCGACATTGTTAACATCCACATCAGCTAATACTTCCTCTAACTCTTCCTTAGCCGTCTCAATCTGACCTAATACCGAAGTATCAACCTCTTCGCCAGCCTCTTCTAGCGTCTTATCCACTTGATGGACTAAGCTATCGGCTTCAGTAACGGTCTCCACAGCTTCACGACGTCGTTTATCCTCTTCAGCATGCTCTTCAGCGTCCTGTACCATCTGCTCAATCTCTTCTTCAGACAGTCCACTATCGGACTTAATAGTAATCTGCTGCTCATTACCAGTCCCTTTATCCTCAGCAGAAACATTTACAATTCCGTTAGCGTCTATATCAAAGGTAACTTCAATCTGTGGTGTTCCTCGCGGTGCTGGAGGAATATCCGTTAGCTGAAAACGACCTAAAGTTTTATTATCCTTGGCCATCTCTCGCTCTCCCTGTAAGACATGAATATCTACCGAAGTCTGATTATCGGCTGCGGTAGTAAAGACCTTACTTTCAGCAGCGGGAATAGTAGTATTTCTCTCGATTAACTTAGTAAATACTCCCCCCATAGTCTCAATTCCTAAAGACAGAGGCGTAACATCTAACAGAACTAGGTCATCTACATCACCAGCTAAAACCCCAGCTTGAATAGCAGCTCCAATAGCTACACACTCATCCGGATTAATTCTCTTATTAGGGTCCTGGCCTAACTCTTTCTTAATTGCTTCTTGTACAGCTGGAATCCTAGTAGAACCACCTACTAATAATACGTGATCTATATCATTTTTACTTAACTCTGCATCGGATAAAGCTTGACGAGTAGGATTCATAGTGTTTTCCACTAAATCAGCAGTCATCTTTTCAAACTGAGATCTACTTAAGTCTACATCAAGATGCTTGGGCCCGCTTTCAGTTTGAGTAATAAAGGGTAAATTCACATTAGTAGTAGCTACCCCTGATAACTCCTTTTTAGCCTTTTCAGCAGCATCTCTCAATCTCTGTAAAGACATCTTATCCTCTCTTAAATCTATTCCGTGTTCTTTTTTAAACTCTTCAGCTAAGTAATCTATAATCTTTTCATCAAAATCATCGCCACCTAGTTTATTATTTCCACTGGTAGCTATTACTTCAAATACACCTCCACCTAATTCTAAAATGGAAACATCAAAAGTTCCTCCACCTAAGTCATAAACTAAAATTGTCTGATCACTCTCATCATCTAATCCATAAGCCAAGGCAGCTGCCGTAGGTTCATTAATTATTCTTTCTACTTCTAAACCAGCAATCTTGCCGGCATCCTTAGTAGCTTGCCTTTGAGCATCGCTGAAATAAGCCGGTACAGTAATTACCGCTTTTTTAACTTCTCCTCCTAAGTATTCCTCAGCATCACGCTTCAGTTTCTGTAAAATCATAGCTGAAATCTGTTGCGGGGTATACTCCTCACCATTTAATTCTGTTGTATAATCACTTCCCATATGTCGCTTAATGGAAACCTCTGTTTGATCTGGATTAGTAATAACCTGCCGCTTAGCAGCTTCACCAACTAATCTTTCTCCCTTTTTAGAAAAACCAACTACCGAAGGAGTAGTTCTATTCCCTTCAGCATTGGGAATTACCGTCGGTTCACCACCTTCAATCACACTTACGCAGGAATTAGTAGTTCCTAAATCAATTCCAATTACTTTACTCATCTGTCTGTATCCTCCTTATTATTTAATTTACAGTGTTATGATTAATCATTATCAGACTTCAATGTCCTATAACTACTCTGCAACCTTAACCATAGCTGGACGTAAAACCTGATCTTCAAATAAATAACCCTTCTGTAGCTCTTCTACAATTATTCCTGATTCATATTCAGCACTTTCTACCTTCATCATTGCTTCGTGTAAGTTAGGATCAAACTCCTCCCCTACAGTATCTATCTCTGTTACTCCTTCTTCCTCTAACACTTTAAGCAACTGCTTCCAAATCATATTTAATCCTTCAATAACCTCATCTAACTCCTGCTCTTCCTTAACAGAAGACAGAGCTCGCTCAAAATTATCTATAATAGGCAATAACTCAATCAATAACTCCTCAGTTGCAGTACAACGTAAACGTTTTTTCTCCTTAGCAACTCGCTTTTTATAATTGGAAAATTCAGCTTGTAATCTCTGAATTCTATCTTTATACTTTTCATTTTCCTCTGCTAATTGATTTGCTTTTTCCTTTAATTGTAGAAATTCTTCTTCGCTTACCTCTATTTCAACTTCATCATCTAGCAGTTCTTCTTCATCAGCTTCATCTTCTGCTTCTGCTTGCTCCTCATTAGTTATCAACTCTAAGTTTTCTTTAATATCTTCTTCCTTTTCCACTTCCTCATCTGTCTTGCTATTTTCCTCAGACTCCTGATTCACCAATTCTTCTTCACCCATTAACTTCACCACCTAATTAAGCTTATTTATTCATATCAGCCAATAAATCATTCAAAACTTTAGTCACCAACTCCACTATGGACACCACATTAGGATAATTCATTCTAGTGGGCCCTAAAACGCCAATCTTACCTATAGGTCGACCATTTAACTGATAAGTAGCAGTCACAATGCTACAGTCCTTAATCTCCTCAAAGTCATTTTCTTCTCCAATAGTAATCTTAATTCCAGTATGTTCATAAGGTATAGTATCCAAAATGTTGCGTAAAAATTCCTCTTCTTCTAAAATATTCAATACCGTTTTCACCTTATGAATATCGTTGTTAAACTCAGGTTGATCCAAAATATTAGTAGTTCCGCCCAAATATATCTTATCAGTACCATAACTAGTTACAAAATAATTAGGCTTTAAAAGATCTAACTTACCCTCTAGAAAGTTAAGCCGATTAATTAACTCATTTTCTAAACTACTTAATAATTCTTCATCGATCTCACTGAGTGTTAAACCATGTAGCTTTTCATTCAAGTGCCTAGCAATCTCTTGTAACTCTGAGCTGCTAAGCCTTTGCGGTAAGGTGATTACCTTATTCTGAATTAAACCTAAATCAGTAATCAAAACCAATAAAACCTGACACTCTTCTAAGGCAAATAGCTTTAATTTATGAAAATAACTATTTTGAGTCTTAGGACTTAAAACTAAAGAAGTATACTTAGTCAGTTCCGATAACATATCGGAAGTCTGGTCTATTATCTCTTGAATCTCTTTAGCTCTAGCTCGATAATTTTCTTCAATTGCTTGCTGCTTCTGCTTGGAAATCTCCTTTAACTCCATTAAAGTATCAACATAAAATCTATATCCCTTATCCGAAGGAATCCTGCCCGCCGACTTATGGGGCTTTTTTAAATAACCCATAGCCTCCAAATCCGCTGTTTCATTGCGAATAGTAGCCGAACTAACCCCAAAGTCATAGCGCCGAGCCAAAGTTCGAGAACCAACCGGCTCAGCTGTCATCACATATTCATTTATGATAGCTTTCAATATCTTCTTCTTACGCTCCGTCATCTCCAACATCAGCTATCACCCCTTAGTATTAGCACTCATCAACCCCGAGTGCTAATAATGCTATAATTAAAATATCACTTACCTTAGCATTTGTCAAATTTTTTTAAAACTGATTAAAAGTAATTAAACACCTTAAACTCCACATTACTCTTAAATACTCAGTATATTTTCAAAGGATAAACTCTGCTAAAACATCATTAGCCATTAACAATCCCTGTCTACTAAGCGCAATTCTATTATCATTTATCTTAATTAAACCTAATTGTTTCAATTTAGTGATTTCTTGGGAATATAAATCTGTCAACTCTTTATCGAACTCCTGAGCAAACTCAACTAAAGAAATTCCATCTCTCAAGTTAAGTCCTAAAATCATTTTAGCTACTATTTTATCTTCCATAGTTAAAACTTCTACCTTATCTAAAGGCAACTTTCCTTGTTCTAAGTAACTAAGATAACTACTAAGTGAGTTTACATTTCTTCCCCTCACTTCCCCATCGAAAAAATGAACTCCAGCTCCTAAAGCTAGATAAGGCTGACCTTGCCAATAGAGCTGATTATGTTCCGAACTATAATTTGGACGAGCAAAGCTACAAATTTCATAATGTTCATAACCAGCTGCTAAAAAAAGTTCAATAGCTCGTTCATATAGCTGTCGGTCTAATTGCTCAGAAACTAAATCTAAACTGCCCTTCTCCAATAAAAGTTCAAACACAGTTCCAGGAACAATCTCCAAACTATAAGTGCTTAAATGTTCAGGCCGTAGTTGCACTGCCCGCTTTAAAGTAAGCTCCCAATCAGCCAAGCTCTGACCTGGCACAGCAAATAGTAAATCCAAATTAATATTTTTAAAACCTATCTCTCTAGCTAAATAATAACTATCTATAGCCTCCTGCCTCGTATGAGCCCTACCTAAGCTCTGTAAATAATTGTTATTAAAAGACTGCACTCCCAAACTTAAGCGATTAATACCCGCTTCCTTTAATATAGCTAACTTATTGCTATTCACTGTATCAGGATTAGCCTCCAAGCTGACCTCCAGTTCAGTACTTACTTGAAACTCCTTATTTACAGCTAATAATAACTGATAAATCTGCTCTCCAGTTAAAGAGCTAGGAGTCCCTCCGCCAATAAAAATAGTCTTCAAGCGGGGATGTTCATATTTAGCAGCTAACAGCTTCAATTCTTCTTGCAAAGCAGCTAAGTACTCCTTAACTAAACTCGGCTCCCATAATACAGAGTTATAATCACAGTAATAACATTTACTAATACAAAAGGGAATATGGATATAGAGCCCAAAGCTATTATTCATCAATCTCCAACACAGCCATAAAGGCTTCTTGGGGAATTTCTACACTACCTACCTGCTTTGCTCTCTTCTTACCCTCTTTTTGTTGTTCCAATAACTTTTTCTTTCGACTTACATCGCCACCATAACACTTCTGTAATACATTTTTACGCTTAGCCCTAATAGTCTGCCGAGCAATTACTTTGCTACCAATAGCAGCCTGTACAGGCACTTCAAATATCTGCTGAGGAATAAACTCCTTTAACTTCTTAGTTAAGCTTTGTCCAATTTGATAAGATTTTTCTTCATGCACAATACAGGATAAAGCATCCACCGGCTCCTTATTGACCAAAATATCCAATTTAACCAAATCAGCCTGACGATAACCTTGAAACTCATAATCCAAAGTAGCATAACCTCTAGTTACCGACTTTAATTGATCAAAGAAATCCAAAACTATCTCGCTTAAAGGTAGATCATAAACCAGCTTAACTCTATTTTCATCCAAGTACTGCATGTCCTTAAACTCGCCTCTTCTAGTTTCAGCTAACTCCATTCCTGAACCTACATAATCATCCGGCAAAAGAATAGTAGCCTCCACAAAAGGTTCTTCAATGAAGTCTATATACTGCCGTTCAGGCATCTGGGCCGGATTTTCGATTTCCACCACTTCTCCATCACTTTTGTGAATTTTATAAATTACGCTAGGAGCAGTAGTAATTAAGTCCAAATTATGTTCTCGCTCCAGTCTTTCCTGGATAATTTCCATATGAAGTAAGCCCAAAAAGCCACAACGATAACCAAAGCCTAAAGCTTCCGATGTTTCCGGCTCAAAAGTCAAAGAGGCATCATTTAACTGCAACCTTTCTAAAGACTCCTTTAAAGCTTCATAATCATCTCCTTCCACAGGATAAAGACCACAAAAGACCATCGGTTTAGCTGGCTGATAACCTGGTAGAGCTTCAGTTGCTGGATTTTCAGCCTCAGTAATGGTATCTCCTACCTGAGACTGCTTAACTTCCTTAATTCCAGCAATCAAGTAACCTACTTCTCCTACTGCTAGTTCTTCTGCCGAAACCATCTGCGGAGCAAAGACTCCTACTTCTTCCACTTCGAACTGGCCTCCAGTAGCCATCATCTGAATTTTCATCCCCGGCTTTATACTACCTTCCATAACCCGATAGTAAGCAATCACCCCTTGATAAGGATCGTATACAGAATCAAAAATTAAAGCCTGTAAGGGATTATCAACATCACCTGTAGGTGGGGGAACTCTATTTACCACCGCTGCTAAGACATCCTCAACTCCTGTTCCCTCCTTAGCACTAGTCAAAATAGCTTCATCAGGATCCAAGCCAATATCTATTAACTCTTCTTTAATACGCATTGGATCAGCATTAGGTAAGTCAATTTTATTAATAATAGGAATAATCTCCAAATCGGCTTCTAAAGCTAAATAAATATTAGCTAAAGTTTGGGCCTCAACTCCCTGAGCAGCATCAATAACCAACAGCGCTCCTTCACAAGCATTCAAACTCCTAGAAACTTCATAAGTAAAGTCCACATGCCCCGGAGTATCTATCAAATTCAAAACATAGTTTTGCCCATCCTCAGCTTGATAGTCCATTCTCACCGCCTGAGCCTTAATAGTAATCCCTCTTTCTCTTTCTAAATCCATACTATCTAAAAGCTGCTCCTGCATATCCCTCTCAGTTACAGTCTCCGTATGTTCTAAGAGTCTATCAGCTAAAGTCGATTTACCGTGATCAATATGGGCTATAATACAAAAATTCCTAATCCTTTGTTGTTGAGTATCTTTCACCTTATGAACCTCCTCTATCTAAAGCTTATCCTCCTAATTATAACACCGATTCTTTAATTTATCAAACTACCTAAAATCTCTCTTCAACTAATAAAGCAGCTATTACATCGGCCAACAATCTAACAGAACGTTTAGCTTCCGGTAAAGTATTATTTACATCACCAATCTCCAACAGCAATGTATTAGGATGTAAATCCTGATTATAACGTCTATCATCTATCACTTTTACTTGCCGCAACAAACCCGGATACATCTCTTCCATCTTATCAGCTAAACGATTAGCAAAATCTAAATTTTTCTCCCAATCAGGATGACTTAATTCAAAGCCTGGCTCAGTTCTAGTAACTAATAACATTATCCTCGCCACATCTTCTCCTTCAATAGTAGTTCTAATTAAAGATTCATCTTTAGTCGCTATTGCATCACGATGAATATCGAATAACATTTTCAAATTAGGATTTTCTGATACTAACTCTTTAGCTACCTCGCGCGAACGAAGGTAAGACTCTCGATAAATCTGATCAGTAACCTCTTGGGATTGAACCGTTTGAATTCCGTGTTGAGACTCTAAAGTAGTAAGCAGTTCACGACCAACTTCAACTATATCGCCTCTCTCTCCTGGAGAAGAACGATATTCAAAAACACTAGCCCCATCTTCATAGCTTTCGGAAGTATGGCTATGGTAGATCCCCACTAAATTACCGCTAGCAAAGTCCTCAGCTTCAGCTGGCTCTCTAGGTTCAGGTAGCTCCAACTCAGAAGCTTGTCTTTCCTCATCAATTGCTAAATTGCTCTGCTGCTCATTAGTTAAGCTTCCACTATCCAGCCCTGAACTACTATTTCCTTTAAAGAGTTCTTCTTCCTTAGCTAAATCCTCTTCACCACTTGAATACCCAGCTTCTCCATCGGCCAAAGTATTTTTTTCTAACATCTGTAAAGGAAGTTCAGATTCAAAAATATTAATCGGATCTCTAATCTTAACATCCACTAAAGACTTCGCAATTAAGTCTATCAAGTCCAGCGGATTGGCAAATAAATAAGTTAAAGGTCTTTGCTGCTGAACACCTAACACAGGAATAGCTCGCCTTAAGATTTCTTTAGCATTATCAGTATTCATTTCTAAAGGAAAAAACAGTTTAGATCTATCAAAAAATTCTTGCTCTTCATATTCTCCTAGCTCTAAAGTTGGATTAGAAAAAAGTCTAATCTCTCTAGAACTATTAAAAAAGATAAAAGTTATAAAAATAATTATGCAGATTAAAAAAATAATTGCTTTTTTTGAAAAACTATTTGCCAACATAGGTATTACACCTACCCTATATTTATACCTATGTAAGAACTTTAAAAGTATAACCTAATCTAGCTAAAAGACTCTGCAACAATATTGAAATAACGATATTATTTTAAACAAATTTAAAAAAAGGAGCCCTGATTATAATCAAGGCTCCTGCCAATATCTACTGCAAATAAAGACCTACATCTTCAATTCTAATATCAGGATGGAGATTAACATTGAGACCTCCAGCTATCACTCTACTTACATTTTTAATTAATTGATCTATAGCTTTAGGACTTACAATTAAATCTCCTAAATAAGGCTCTAAAATACTATCAACTACTTCTTTTTTCTGTTCTTGTAAGGCCTGCTGCAAATTAGTATTATTTAAATTTTCATCTTTAGCCAGCAAATCTATAGTATCGCTAACTATAGTAATGGAGTTAATTACAGTCGGGACTCCAATAGCAACTACGGGCACCCCCATATCCTCTTCAGTAATTCCAATTCTTTGCTTTCCGAGCCCAGAACCAGGATAAATACCAGTATTGCTAATTTGAATAGTCGAAGCTAAATGCTTAGTATCCCTGGATACTAAAGAATCAACCGCTATTACTAAATCTGGATTAACTCTATCGATTACCCCTTTCAAAATTTCGGCAGTCTCAATTCCGGTTAATCCCAAAACACCTGGAGATAAAGCACAAACTGGGCGCATCCCTTCTCGTGCTTCCTGAGGAGAAGAGTCATAAAGATGCCTAGTTACTAACAAATGATGAACTACCTGCGGGCCCAAAGCATCTGGAGTAGCATTCCAGTTACCTAGACCGATTACTAAAATAGTAGGTTCTTGATTAATTGCTTGGCCTAAACTATTATAGTCTATCAACTGAGCTAATTCTCTAGCTAAAACACCGCTTAAATACTCATGCAGTTCTCGATCTCCAGCCCTTAATTCTTCAGCTTCAATAGTTATATAGTTACCCGGTTTTTTACCAATTACTTGAGCCGCTTGTTGGTTTAAAACTTCAACCCTACTAATATGCGCCCCATCTAACTGTTCTTCTTCCAAATTAACTCCTTGTACTTCTTGTGAAGTTCTTTCCAGTGCTAAGTTATGAGACTCTACAGCTAAATCAGTATATACACCTGAATCTAAATTATTCATATATGCAAGCTAGTATTTTCGCTCCTTTCTATTAATAATATACACCCCAATCCGAGATGCTACATTAGTACATAAAATATTAAACTTAGCTAATAACTAAATGTAGCATCCAGATTAATCTAAAGTTCTCTAAATCTTTGTTTAAAAAATGGGGTGTTTTAGCTAATTGCTAACTTAAATTATCTTAGCTCCGTAGGCACAACTGCATCTACAATTCCAATTATTACTGCTGCCAAAGCAGCTCCAATTATACTAACAGTCATATCAGCTACTACAAACTGAGTAAGATAGATTACTACTGCCGAAGTTATAAAACCAATTACACCCCTATTTTGAGGTGAAATTTCATCGCCCATTAAGGCTTCTACAAGATATCCTATAACTGCAATTACTATAGCAGCAATTAAAGCACTACCAAAACCTATAATTTCAAACCCCGGTAGAAAGAAACCTACTGCTAAAAGTACAAAAGCTGAGACGACAAATCTAATTACTGCACCTAACCAGTTTTCCATCGACTCCACCTCCTTCAATTACTAATAATAGTTTATCCAAGTCCATTTTTTCTATTCAAAGGCCAGGGCAATCGCATGAATAAATTTTATTTTAAAACTCAATCTTATTTCTTATACTCAGTTTGAATTTAAAAAATGC
>NZ_JALKBZ010000026.1 GCF_023227765.1 Fuchsiella alkaliacetigena | reverse complement strand
TGCATTTTTTAAATTCAAACTGAGTATAAGAAATAAGATTGAGTTTTAAAATAAAATTTATTCATGCGATTGCCCTGCAACTAAATTCAATATATTTTAATAATCAAAGAGGATTCTCAATAATTATCAAGAAATAGTTTTGAGATGGTAATTTATCAAAAGTATAGCCTGGAATAAATATATATTAATTTTATTGTTAAAATTAATAATATTAAGCAAAGTCAAGCTATATTCAAAAGGAGGTGACCTAAATGAAGGAAAAAATTGAAGCTGCTTTAGATAAAGTTAGACCCTCTCTAGAAGCTGACGGGGGAGGTGTTGAGTTGGTAGAAGTTGAAGATAAGGTAGTTAAAGTAAAGTTAACTGGAGCCTGTGGCGGTTGCCCAATGTCTCAAATGACTCTTAAAAATGGTATTGAAAGAGTACTTAAAGAAGAAGTTCCTGAAGTAGAAAAAGTGGAATCTATTTAAATAAAAGACTTCAGGTTCTGCTTTTATCATTGAGCAGGACCTGAAGTTTTAAACTCATTATTTCTTTTATTTTAAGCTGTCTCAATACTTCCTACATCCTCTAAACCATACTTTTCAATAGCCTCTTCTCGTAACTTATACTTCTGCACCTTACCGCTAGCAGTCAAAGGATAACTATCTACTATCTCTATCTTTTTAGGTAGCTCAGCTTCAGGAATCTTCCCTTTAAGCTCTTTGTATAAGTCTTGGGCAGTAACTTTATCTCCTTCCTTAAGTTGAACATAGGCCATTACCTCTTCCCCATAATCTTCATCAGGAATACCTACTACCTGGGCACTCTTAACTGATTCGTACTTATAAAAGTATTTTTCTACATCACTAGGACAGATTCTTTCTCCGTCTCTGATAATCAAATCTTTAATTCTACCCTTAATTTGACAGTAACCCTGCTCATCCATTACTGCTAAGTCTCCAGTATACAGCCAACCTTCTTGATCAATTTTTACTTTAGTGTCGCTAGGCATCTTATAATATCCTTCCATTACGTGAAAGCCTCTAGTACATAGCTCACCTGGAGTCCCATTTTCCACCTGCAAACCTGTTTCAGGATCCACTATCTTTACTTCCACATTTGGTAAGGCCCTACCCACTGTAGAAATTCTCTTTTCAATTGGATCATCAAATCTAGTCTGAGTTATTACTGGAGAAGCTTCAGTTAAACCATAAGCAATGGTCATTTCAGTAGCTCCCATCTTCTTAATAACCTTTTTAACTAACTCATCTGGACAGGCTTCCCCAGCCATAATTCCAGTTCTTAAAGAACTTAAATCATACTCTGCAAAGTTAGGATGTTCTAGCTCAGCAACAAACATATTCGGCATCCCGTGCAAAGCAGTACATTCTTCAGCAGCTACTACTTTTAAAACCTCTTCAGCATCGAATTTAACTAAAGGTACCATAGTAGCCCCTTTAGTTACACAAGCTAAGGTTCCTAAGCCGCAACCAACACAATGGAAGAAAGGAACTGGAATACACATTCGATCAGCTGCAGTTAAATTCATACATTCTGCTACATAATGAGCATTGTTGATAAGATTAGTATGAGTCAACATGACTCCTTTATGAAAACCAGTAGTCCCTGAAGTATACTGTATATTAATTACTTGATCAGGCTGAAGAGTGTTTTGTCGTCCCTTAAGCCTAACCGCCGGCACACCTTTACCTAGGTCCATTATTTCATTCCAACTATACATCCCCGGGGGCGTTTGACCCTCACCAATATAAATTACATTTTTTAGTTGGGGTAGCTTTTGAGAATTAAGTTCACCTGGTTCAGAATTTTTTAACTCCGGACAGATTTGATACAGAGTTTCAACATAGTTATTTTTCTCCCCAGATGATAAAATTAAAGTTTTAGCATCGGAGTTTTTCAACAAATACTCCAGCTCCTTAGCCCGATAATCTGTATTAACGGTAACTAATACTCCCCCCATTTTTCCAGTAGCAAACTGACTTATTAACCACTGCGGATGATTATGTCCCCAGATAGCTATATGTTCTCCCGTTTCAATCCCTAACTTCATTAATCCCTTAGCAGCCCGATTGCAGATGTTTCTAAACTGGCGATAGCTATACCTGATTCCTTGATCTGCATAAACTACTGCTTCCTGCTGAGAATACTGATTTGCTCTTTTATCCAGCAACTCACCTAAAGTTATTTCCAACTCCCCCATGCTTAAGAACCCCCTATTTAAATATTCAACTGAACTTAAAACAAAAATCTTCCATCCCTTGCCTAGGAGACAGAAGAATAATTTCTTATCTACTGTATTTCTTTGCAGTTAAAAATTAATATATCTTAGTTTTTAAAATAAGTTTATTTAAACGCTTGAGTATATCTGAAAATTTACTGCTCACAAAAGCAATAGTTATTTTTAAAGTTATGAAATTATTATTTGTTACCATAGATTTTAGCACATTTCAATTTAGGAGTCAAGATATATCTCATTTTCAAGGTTAAAATAGCTTTTTTATTCAGTTAAATCCTTTTAATGATTATTTTTACTATTAAAAAGAAACTATTTACTTTTAGCTCTTAAATGCAAGGGCAAAATCTGTTCTTCATCCAAGACAATACTCTTTCCATAGGCTAAGCGAGTAAATTTATTTTCAGCTTGATTCAAAGGCATCCCCATTAACTCTACTTCCCTTAAGTCCCCTTCTCCTAGCTCAGTTCTAATCAAGCTATGCAGATATTGCACAGCTTGCTGTCTAAATCCCAATAATCGGGCTCCAACAGTATCGGTAGCCACTGGATCAGTACCGACTACCAATAAGTCTGCATTAACAGCTTTTCCTTGAGAAGGGCCCGTACCCACCATTCCTTGATCTCCACTTAGAATCGTTAAATCAATAGGAATTAATTCAGCCATAGCGGTAATAAATTCGTGTAAATGCTCATGAATACCGCAAGCCGCCTTAGGAAAACCATGAATCTCTGCTGGAGGCCAAGCTAAAGCAATATTTTTAATTCCTAAAGATACTGTTGCTTCTTCATGATGCTTTATTTGGGTATAAGAAACCAAAAAATCAGTCTCTACTAATAATTTATTTAGCTTAATCTCTTTAATCTCAGGATGTTCAAGTTCAAATTTTTGATAAGGACCATAGTTGAGATCTACAAACTCCACTCCTGTAGCCTCGATAATCTGTTGATAGCCGCTCTGCTTTAATACCTCAGTAGTTTCTGCCCCTCCAGAACCAGTAGCTACTACTATTCTTTGCGGAGCCAAACTTTGAAAGTATTCTATTAATTTTCTTAAAGAATCGGGCCCGACTACAGTTCCCGTCTGTGGAGCATTAGTATTAACCCAATTAGGAGTAATTGTCACCGCATCTTCACCAGTAATTTCTGCTTCAATAGCTAACTGTGCTAATAAACTTTGTATAATATCGCCCTCTAAACCCTCGCCAATTGCTACTTTAGGCTCTTCAATCCTTCTCTCTCTTAACATATCTATCCCTCCAGAATAGAGTTTTCTTTATCTTACCCTACTCTGGACTAATAAATTCTACTTAAATTTCTTGCTGACACTCACTATAAAGATCATTTTTCTTTAAGCTAAATTGATTCAATAAATACTCATGAGTAGCCAGTGACTTATTAATTACCTTTTGATCAATATATTCTTTTTCCTCTAGATAGTCTTCAAATTCATAAATACAGAGTAAAGAAAGCTTAGTATCCTTTAAAGCAGAGCTTAAGTTCTCTTCCAATTTCAAAAAATCTTCTTTAGAATTAGTCTGCATAACATAACCCGGCTGGCAAACCCAACGAATTCCACTATACCCTCTTGCTTGAGCTGCTGCTACTAAATTTTCGATCTTTTCCGCTAATCCTTTCTTCTCTCCAAACTTATGACTAGCTAACAGCTCTATTATCGATTTAAGTTCTATTGATTCCCTAAAATCTAAATTTTCAATCACCAACCTTTGATATAGATCATCAGCGCAGGAAAAATAAATCAATTCATCATTTTCAAGCCCCTGCTTTATATAAGGAATCATATTTACTAATAGATGTTCAAAACCATAGTAGTAAAACACCGGATGTAAACCAAAAACATCTTCAAAATCCTTAAAGTCATTAAATTTCATAAATAGGAGCCCTCCTTGTTATTCTTAGTTTGACGATAAAATTAATCAGGATTTGACCAAAAGCACCTACAGCACAGCTAGTAGCATCATTCACCTCCCTAAAACTAAATTTAAAATAAAGAGTACTTACTCCCTGCTAGTTAATATACATACAAAGCTTATATAATTTATATGTAAAACTAGTCATAAAAACCCTTATTCCTACTTAATAAAAGGAATAAGGGCTCTAATACTAAACTTAAGCTAACTCTGGCAACCCGACCGTCTTAGTATCACCCCTTAGACTCGTGGTTTTGCGTCCTTATCTTTCAATAAGTATGCCCTTACCTAGAAGTAAACTACTATTATTTTTTGAGAATAAATAATCTTCACTATAGCATGTATTTAAATATACATCTTTAAAATCCTGCATTTTAGAGAAAAAATTCATATTTATTGTATTTTATATCAAGTAACTGTTTAAAATTAACAACAGTAGTTATTATTAACTCAAATCAACAAATTGCAACTGTCTAAGAGCTTCATAAAGAACAATACTGACAGCATTAGCTAAGTTTAAAGCCCTGGCCTCTGCTAGCATAGGAATCCTAATATTATACTCCTGATAAGTCTCCCTAATCTTAGCAGGCAAACCCGCTGTTTCATTACCAAATACTAAAAAATCATTTTGACTATACTCCACCTCTGTATAAAACTGCTTAGCAAACTTAGTAGCAAAGTAAAAGTTATAATCTGAATACTTTTCTATTAGTTCTAATAAACTATCATAATAATAAACATCCAATAAATGCCAATAATCTAAACCGGCTCGCCTTAAAGTCTTTTCATTGGTAGAAAAGCCTAGAGGTTTAATCAAGTGCAAAGCAGCTCCCGTACAAGCACAAGTTCTAGCAATATTGCCGGTATTAGGTGGAATCTGTGGTTGATAAAGTACAATATTCATCACTTAACACTCCCTAAATGCTATTTACTTAAGGATTTCTTCAAAAACTAACTTCCTCCTCTTTTAAGGCTTATTAATTATAAATATCAATAAAACTAGCCTTTTTTATACTAACTTTCCCTACTTTAATATAATTAGCTTTAGAATTAAAATATAATATATAACGAGGTGGTTATATAAGGAAAGGGAGGTTGAAGAGTACATGTCTATTAAAACAGAGCCAGTAAAGGAACTGGATAAGATGGATAATGTAGCTAATACAATGTTAAATAATGATAAATCTTATTTATATGTAGTTAACGATCACAACAAGTTAAGAGGTTATATTTCACGAGCAGATCTGCTATATTATCTATTAGAGGTAGGGGAAAAAAATGATAAATCTAGTCCCCATTAATACTTTAAACGAAGTTCAACAATGGTTAATTGCCAATCAAAGCAGCGACAAAGCAGTTTATGTAATAGCACTACTGATGGCCTTTGGCTTACTAGCAGTTCTATTTACTAAGAAAATCAAGATGCCTATTATAGTAGGTTATGTCTTTTTAGGAATCTTACTTAGTATCAGTCTTATTCGTCGTTTACCTTTCTTATCTGGTGAGCAAAAAGATTGGTACGCTTTTACGTTAACTAACTTCAGTTATGTAGCTGATTTAGCTCTAGGCTTTATTGCCTTTACTATTGGTACTGAGCTATCAGTTAAGATCTTTAAAAATTTAGGACAGAAGATATTTTTAATTGTGGTAGCTCAAGCACTAGGAGCCTTCATCTTAGTAACAATTACCATAGTGCTAGTTGGGCAGCCCATCTATGTAGCCTTAATTTTAGGAGCAGTTGCTACTGCTAGCGCTCCTGGCTCTACAGTGATGGTTTTAAAAGAGTATCAAGCCGAAGGATTACTTACCTCATTAATTATGGCCGTAGTAGGTATTGGAGATGCTGTAACACTTATTATCTTCAGTTTAGCAGAACCCATTGCTTTAATTAAACATTCTGGAGTAGGAGAAGTTACTTTCAGCTCTACTCTCTTACCCCCACTACTGGAGATAATAGGTTCTGTAGTAATGGGACTTATAATCGGCTATCTATCTCAAAAAATGATCCTCTCTTTTCACGATAAAACCAAAAAAATATTAACGGTAGTGGCTACAATAACTGGAGCTTTAGCCTTATCACTGTTACTACATTTATCACCTTTAATTACTAATATGGCGGTAGGCTTTGCCTATAGAAACTTCAGTCGCCGCAAATTAGGAATTGCTGCCAGTGTAGAAGCTATGACTACCCCGCTCTACGCTATGTTCTTTATCATAGCCGGTGCTAAAATTAAGCTTTCTACGCTAACTTCTCCCTATTTTTTATTCATAGCTGGAGTATATATAGTCTCTAGAGTTATCGGTAAAATCGGCGGAGCTTATATAGGAGCTAAGTTAGTAAATGCCGAAACAAAGATCAAAAAGTATATAGGTTTTGGACTTTTATCGCAAAGTGGTTTATCCTTAGCTCTAGC
The DNA here is from genome assembly GCF_023227765.1 of Fuchsiella alkaliacetigena. Classification (GTDB taxonomy): domain Bacteria; phylum Bacillota; class Halanaerobiia; order Halobacteroidales; family Acetohalobiaceae; genus Fuchsiella; species Fuchsiella alkaliacetigena. Next base: position 30,336 of record NZ_JALKBZ010000026.1, on the reverse strand, counting down.
TTTTACAGTACAACAGGATTTTGCTAGTACCCCTGAGATAGCTTTACTGATCTTTAATATTATCCTTTTTACTAGTGTGCTGAGTGAGGTCTTCGGGCCCTTAGCTACCAAGTATGCTATTATTCAAGCAGGGGAGATTAATAACTAAGATCAGAAGTCAGGCGTTAATCAGCGCCTGACTTTTTATATTTAAATTTTTTTCAGTACTTCGTTTATCTCTTCTTCACTATAAACTTGAATCCCATTCTTTTCAAATAAGGCAGCCGTTACTCCCAAACCTTCCTTAAGTTCACCATTGAACTTACCAGCATAAATCTGCTTATTAGCACAAGAGGGACTCCTAGCTTTTAAAATAGCCAAGTTAGCTCCATTAGCCCTAGCCTGTTGTAAGGCCTGATAGGCTCCTTCAATAAACTCACTAGTTAAGTCTCTGTTCTGTTTATCGACTACTTTAGCCTCACCAGCTAACACATCGCTGCCATCTCCACCTTGAATTTCAGCTGGGGGACGCGGAGTTGGTAGTTCGGCTAAACTTTCCGGACAGACCGGTATCAGTTGCATTCTTTCAAATAGCTGTAATACCTGTTCATTTTCATTATTTTCTCCATTATACTTACAATCAAAGCCTAATAAACAGGAACTTACCATAATCATCTTTGCTGCTCCCCTCAAATTTAATTTAACTACTCACCTCTATTAGTTTCTTTAATCATCGTTTCCTTTCTTAAATCACTACAACTACACTTTTGCTCTAGCGTCGTATCTTTAATAGCTTTTAATATAATCTCGGCAATCACCTGGCCCTGATTATGAAATAGCTCTTTTAATTCATCATGACTCCAGTCTTCCACAATCCCTTCCGCATAATTAACTACTAAATAGACTCCGGCATAACAGGCTCCAATCTCCCGAGCTAAATAGACTTCAGGACATAGAGTCTGTCCTACTACATCACCGCCCCCTTGCTTATAAAGCTGAATTTCAGCCGGACTTTCAAAGTGCCTACCCTCAGTAACCACATAGTTTCCTCGCTGAAAGGCTCTCCCTAAGGGGTTATCTTTAGCCTGCGAATATAAGTTTTGATGTAGTTCTGGGCAGATAGCCTGCCTCATCATTAATAGATAGCCTTGATTTAAGTCTACATCTTTACGCAAGGACTGATCTATATAGTCGCTAGGAACTACTATATCGCGAGGCTCTAAAAGATGATTGATAGCTCCTACTCCACCTTCGGCAATAATCCTCTTAACTCCTGCTTGCATAAAAACCCAAAAAATCTGTTGAGAGGCCCGGGCCCGACTCAAATCCTCCTGCCACTTTCGCCAACCGTGCATCTTACAGGTTAAAACCCGCTTGCCAGCCACTGTAAACAGCTTAAACTCCGGGCTCTGCCCATAAGGAGTTTCAAAAACTAAACCCTTCCTTAAAACCTCTACCTCTGCTAAGCCCAAACTTTCCGGAAAGTCTATAGCATAGGTACTAGAACCACCAATAACCGCAAACTCCGCTGCTGGAATTTTTACTGCCATTGTTTATCCATCAACTCCTATCATTATAGTTATTCGATACAGTTTCAGCTACTCCTTTAAAAAATTAAGCAATTATCTTTTTATTTACTGCCGCAGCTACTCTTTTCAAATCTGCTATTAAATCGCCGAACTCCTCTGGAGTTAAAGACTGCTGTCCATCACAAAGGGCTTGCTCAGGTTGGGGATGAGTCTCCACAATTATCCCGTCAGCTCCGGCCCCAATACCTGCTCTAGCTAAAGGTTTTACCAGACTACTTTGACCAGTCCCGTGGCTAGGATCAATAATTATCGGCAAATCGGTCTTTTCTTTAATCAAAGCAATAGCATTGAGATCTAAAGTATTGCGAGTAGCCGTTTCAAAGGTTCTAATTCCTCTTTCGCAGAGAATAACCTGAGAATTTCCATAAGAAATTATATATTCAGCAGCCGATAACCATTCCTTAATAGTAGCAGCATAGCCACGCTTTAAAAGTACCGGCGTATCCACCTGCCCTAACTTCTTTAATAAGCCAAAGTTCTGCATATTCCGAGAACCAACTTGGAGAATATCAGCGTACTGATTAACTAAGTCTAAATCTTCAGAGTCCAATACTTCGGTCACTATTTTCAATCCCGTTTCCTCTCGCGCAGTAGCTAAAATCTCTAGACCTCTTTTACCCAAGCCTTGAAAGCTATGAGGTGAAGTGCGTGGTTTAAAAGCACCTCCGCGTAAAATTTTAGCCCCTCTTTTTTTAACCTCCACAGCAGTTTCTAAAAGCTGTTTTTTGCTCTCCACGGCGCAGGGCCCGGCCATTATTGCTAGTTCCTCACCACCAATTTTCAAGTCAGCTACCTCCACTACCTGTTGATGCTTTTCTACTGTCAAATCTGCTAACACTTTAATCACTCCTTAAGTTTTTATTAAATACAAAAAACTACTCTGCCTGCTGTTAGGACGAAACAGAGTAGTTAAATTCCGTGGTACCAACCTAACTGAACTATGCAAAAAAAATTTACATAATCCACTAGTTTGAATAACGACCTTGCTGCCGGCATAACTTACTAAACTAAGTTCAGCTACACAGCTCCAGAGCGAAATTTCGAACAAAGCTTCTCTAGAGGTACTTACAGCCAGTGGTACCTCCTCTCTAAAAAAGAAAAGTCTTAGTCTACTTAACTCCTTCTTAGCCTTTAAATACCTATTAACTTTTAGTGAAATCAAAAAAACTCCCCGCCTCCTATTTCAGAAGCGAAGAGTTTAATATTCGCGTTACCATTCTGCTTGATTGACTAACTTAGTCAACCCACTTAATCAGGATACGAGATCACTTAATCCTTATATCCTCTTCCCTAGATAACGGAGGACAGCCGACTTAGTCTACTTAAGTTTCAACTAGTAACTCCAGAGCGAAGTTTCACTATTAACTGATAATACCAGGCTCTCACCAACCCCAGCTCGCTATAATTATAGCTAACAGCTACTTTTCTCCTTCTTAGTTTTTAATACCTAATTTGTATTTTAAAGTATTATAACAGATCTAATTTAAATTGTCAATAAAAATTTTAACTAACTACTCGCTAATTCTGTAAAAAATCCACTGCCGTCTGAGCTAAAACAGCAACCCCATCCTTTAACACAGCTTCATCAACCACAAACTCCGGATGGTGATGAGTAATCTGTTCTTCAGCCGAAGGAGCAATTCCTAAAAAGAATAAAACAGCAGGCACTGCCTGAGCAAAGTAAGCAAAGTCCTCACCGGCCATAATAGGCTTTTGAAACTTCTCTACTTTATCCTCAGCTAATACCTTTTTAGCAGCTTCTTTAAGTAACTCTGTCATCTGTGAATCATTAACTACTGGAGGAAAATAACGTAGATAATCAAAGTCATAGTCAGCTCGCTGAGTTTTAACAGTTCCAGCTATAGTATCCTCCATTAATTGAGGTGTTTTTTCTCTCAACTGACTACTTAAGGTTCTCACCGTTCCTTCGAGCAGAACTTGACTAGGAATGATATTATGCGTTTCTCCAGCTTCAAGATGACAGACTGAAATAACCAGAGGCTCCAAAGGATCAGTCTGCCGACTAACAATATTTTGTAAAGCAGTGATCACCTCAGCAGCTATAGGAATCGGGTCAACGCAGTTATGAGGCTGAGCAGCATGGCCACCTTTACCATGAATACGGATAAAAAAACGATCGGAGGCTGCCATTACTGGGCCCGCTCTACACTGAACTACACCTTTAGGAATAGCTCCCCAAACGTGTAAACCCAAAGCTGCATCAACTTCTGGTTCTTTTAAAACGTCCGCTTCAATCATTTTAGCTGCTCCTCCCTCCTGCTCTTCGGCAGGTTGAAAGAGAAACTTAATATTTCCTTTCAATTCAGCCTGTAGTTCATTTAAAACCATAGCCGCCCCGAGCAGCATTGCTACGTGAGCATCATGTCCACAAGCATGCATGACTCCAGAATTTTGAGAAGCATAGTCCAGCCCAGTTTCTTCCTGTATAGGTAAGGCATCCATATCTGCTCTCAATAAAATCGTTTTTCCAGCTCCACCTTTATTTTTTTGCAAAGCACAGACTCCGGTTTTAGCCAATCCTGTTTCTAGCTCTAAACCCAGCTCTTTTAATTTATCAATAACTAACTTAGCTGTATTTTCCTCAGCAAAAGCTAGTTCAGGATTTTGATGAATACTTCGCTGAATTTCAATTATTTCTGCTTCAAACTTTTTTGCTAGTTTCAAAATTCGTTCTCTTAACATCTTCCTCCCCCTTTCTGCTAATATTATCATATTCTCTGCTGGAAACTCCTGTGTTTAATTTTGAAAATAATTTATTATCTATTACTCCATCAACTCCAAATCCCCTTTAAAATACATAATTAAATAACCTCTAGTTCAAACTAATTTAAGAGGTGATAAGAATGATATTAACAAATTTAGCCGGGCCCTTTTTACTTTTATTAGGAACTATTTTGATGCTTTTAGTAGTAGAGTGGGAAGCTATTAAAGAGCTATTGCTCTTTGGTATTTTCGGAGGTTTTGGAATAGGTCTAGCATTAAACTATATAATGCAAAATGTATTTGGATTTTGGATTTTTCAAAATGCAGACCTAATTAATTTCTTTGGTATTCCTATTCTATTATCTGCTGCTTGGACTCCAGTAATAATTATCTTTGCTTACTTGATAATTAATAGCGATGCTTCTATGAATATCGGTACTCTATTGGCTTTTCCTTTAGCAGCAGCTCTAGTACAGTATCTATTAACTCTTAATCAGATGCTGACCTTAAATAATTGGAATTTAGTCTTTAGTTATCTGCTTTCTTTAACTATTCACGCTGGGTTGATTGGAGCTTTATATTTGATTGCTCAGTTTGATACGGCGGAGATTTAAGCAATATTGTTATATTGTTGAAGTCAAGTTCAAAGGCAAATCTGACACAGCGCCCTGAAGCGACGCTTGATCTTTAGCTAGTCATTACTCTGGGAAGCTGTTTTTTGCTGACTGAGGAAGTACTCTTGGGGTGATAAGTTCAAAACATTAAAACCTTTTTGACGCAGACTAAAATCTGACTAAGTTCTGACTAAACATTAAGAGATAAGTTCAAAACTAAAATTAAGTTTTAAAAAAATAAATTGGCTTGGACTTGTTAGATATAGTATAAATCAAGTTTAAATTAAGTTTTAAAAATTTCAATGTTTTATGTTCTTGTCAGATTTTTGTCGGAACTTAGTCACCCCAAGGGCACTTCCCAGAGTAATGACTAGCCAAAATAATGGCGTCGCTACGGGGCGCTGCGTCTAATTGTTTTTGAACTTTATCTTTTGATCTTAATTTATCCTCTATCCTCTATCATCTATCCTCTGTCCTCTGAAACAATAGACCGATATTGTTTTATTAATACCTTACCTAATTCCCAAAATATAAAATACATTGCCATCGGCAAGCGCATCTCTATCTAATCCATAAAGATACTTCAACTCCTTGACAGCTTGCTTAGTATCTTCCCTAAATCTCCTATTAGCATCTCCAGGATCAAAACCGTACTCTCTGATCTTTTCCTGAAAAGACATTACCTCCATGCTTACTTCACCAGGTTGGATAGGATAGGTTAATTGAACATACTCTCTAGGGCCCACTACCTTCACCTTAGTTCCTACTTCTACCCAAGAATATAACAGATTAACATCCTGATTAAACATTCTCACACAGCCGTTACTAGTAGCATAGCCGATAGAGCCGGGTCGATTAGTACCATGAATACCATAACTCCCCCCCACTGCATTAAGTCGCATCCACTTATCACCAAAGGGAGTTCCCTCCCACATATCTACTTTTTCAACTATCCGCCATTCCCCCACCGGTGTTCTAGAATCAGACTCACCAACTGCTACCGGAAAGGTATAGTACTCCTCTCCATCTTCATAAACTGTCAGTTGGCGAGCATAGGTATTTACTAACAAAGAAACCTCACCTTCCGGAGCAGCTATCTCTTCCTTAGTTCCTTGAAACTGCTGCCCCAGAACCTGTTCTTCCTGCTTAGTCACTTCTTCAACACAGCCGCAGGGAACTGAAAAGTCTGAATCGCTAACTTCAATGGCAAATAAAAGCACAATAAGCAAGGAAAAAACTAGTACTTTCGACCTCATTATTTCAACCCCAGTATTATAGGTTTTAGACTACTAATTAAAATTTATATCTAAAAACCTAATTTAATGCTTAAAATGAAAAATTTAAGCAAATAACTCCTTGCTTACCTTCTCTAGCACCTCTAAACCTCTAATTTCATGTGGAAAAACTGGTACTTCTATAATTTCCAAATGTCCATGTTCACGATAAATTCGATGCAAATAACCTACTTGCTGAGCCGATTTTTGACGTAAAAAATCGGAATCAGGATTTTTAATCACATTATTAACGATTAAATTACTGAACTTAAACCCATACTCATTTAATTGAGCAAAAGCCCTATTTAACTGCTCGACAGCTAAAGCTTCAGGAATAGTAACCATATTAAACTGAACTTCCTGTCTCAAAAAGTCTATATTTTTTTGAGACAGCTCTTCCCAACCCTTGATAATATCGAAGATTGAACGACGACTCTCTTCACCGGTTTTCAGCTTAGAATAAATACGCGGTGCAGCCTTAAGATGCTCTCTTAACATCGCTGGCATCTGTAACAGACTCATAGTCTGCCCTAGAGGAGCCGTATCCCAAATAATTCGTTGATAATCACCAGCTAAATGGAGTTCACGAATATAGTCAACTATAAACTCTTCCTGTAAACCGGGCAAGATCGAAGTAATAAAGTCCACAAAGTCTTGATACTCAATATCTACAAAAGCAGAAAAAATTTCATAGACCTCCTGTCCAAACTTCTGATCCCACATCTCTTTAACCTCTTCTACTCCTAATTCAGCTAAATGGAGGTTTTCTAGCACTTCGGCGGGCCCTGAAGTTGACTGTACTTTAAAAATATCAGCTAAGGAAGGGTTGGAATCGGTAGAAATAATCAGAGTTTGCTGACCTTGCTGAGCATAATGTAAGGCTGTAGCTCCGGCACAGGTGGTCTTACCTACTCCCCCCTTACCTCCAAACATAATTACCTTATTCTTTTTCATCATCACACCTCCTACAAAAAGCATCTACATTTTGGGCTTATTTCTAGATAAGCTCCAAAATTACCTGCTTAAAAGATATTTTAAAATATTCTCACATAAACTTAAAAAATAAAAACAGGAACTTTAGTTAATTATAGCTAATTATAAACTAAAGGAGGGATAATAACATGGAAGCTATTAGTGCAATAAGCGAAGGATATCAGGACATGAGCAACAGTGTTCAGCAGGCTATGAGTATGAACTCTTTACAGGAGGCTATGAATCAAAACGAAGAAACTGTGGAAACCCTTCTTGAAAGTGTAGAGGAAACAGCAGATACAGCAACTAGACAAGAATTAGAACAAGCAGTAAGCCCTCATTTGGGCCAGAACATAGACACTACAGTCTAAACTACAAAATCGCCTCACTGTTAACTACATCAGTGAGGCGATTATTTTTAAAAGAAGTCGAACTCTAAAGTCTATAATCTTTCATTTATTACTTCCGGAGTTAAATTAACTTCCTCCATAAACTCTTCAACCTCTGCTGCCTTCAAAATTCCTTGCAGGAAAAATAACTTAATAAACCCTTCTTCACCCTCTCTTAACTTTTGCAGCATAATCCCTATAGCTTGATCTAAGTTACCGGACTTGACATAGGCCATAAACTGATAATTTTCCAGAGTCTGCTCCGAAATCAGCTCTGCTTCCTCCTCTAAAATCTGTTCAGCTTGTTCAGCCTTTAGTAAAGCTCTATACTTAATTAATAACTCATAAGGATGATTAACCTCTCTAGTTATTACTTGCTCTAAGCCTGCTTGAAAGCCAGCACTCTCTTGATCTTCATAATCCAGTATTAATTGAGCATAATCCACTAGCAGCGAATTTAGTTCTTCTTTTCTAGCCTGACTAATAACTTCCTTAAGTCTATCCTGCTCTGCTAATTCATAAGCTCCTATCTCTCCAATGTCCTCTATCAGTTCTTGAAAGGATTCCTCAAAGTTAGTCAGTTCATTTAAATAATTTAATTGCTCACAGTTACAGATAGTTTGATACAGTTCAGCTAGTATTAATTCTGTAGAATTAATATTTGCTAAGTCTAACTCCTTTAATTTACTTAAAAATGCTAATTTGGAAGCAGCAAATACTCCCTTATCAAGAACTTTTAGCAAAGTAACTAATAAATCTTCTTCCTCACCGATTAACTCTTCAATTTCAGTCACCAATTGTCCTAGTTCATCATTTCCTAACTCTAATAAAACCTTCAAGTAATCAGCTACTAAATCCCAATCCTCAAAGTCTTCCTTAACCTTAGCTAGCTGCAAAGCTTGATCAAGATAGTCCGCTGCTGTCTCAAGCTCAGCTAAGTTATAGTAAACCTCTGCTAATAGATAATTAAAGTCAATATTATCTCGATGATGTTCTTCAATTGAAGTAGCATACTCCGCCACCTCTTCATACTTTCCAGCTAGTGAAAGCTGATTCAAAAAAGGTAAAACTAACTTTGAATCGGCAGATATATCATTCTTAATAACCTCTAAGAGACCATCCGCTTGCTCCCAATTACCCGATAACAGTATCTGATCCAGCTCATCAGAAAGATCAAACATTTCTATAAAGCGATGCAAATAGCTTTCGATAACCTCTAATTCAGTATCTGAAGTTAAATTAAAGGTATCTATAACAGTTTCTAGCAAATAACTATAATTCCCTTGCTGTTCATAGTCCAATTTAGCAAAGTTATCAGCCCAAAATTCAAAAGCATCTTTAAAACGTTCTTGACCCAATAAAATCCCTATTTTAACATCAATAATAACAGCATTATCCGGAGCTAAACTGTAAGCTTTTTCTATCAGTTCCAAAGCCTCTTTACTCTGGTTTTGTTGAGATTTAAGCTCTGCTTTCAGCAACAAAAAGTTGGCTGTTTCCTCTAACTCTTCTTCTGCTGCTGCCATAACTTCAGCTGCCATTTCTGACTTACCACTATCAATTAACAGACCTATTAAAGCCTCAATATAATCATTTTCCAGCTCAGTCCCTAAGATTCGCCATACTCTACTCAGATATTCTTCAGCTATTGGATAGTTTTGATTAGCTAAACTATAAGTAGCAATTATCATATTAAAATCAATATCTAAAGGATAATCCTTAATAGCCTCTATAGCAATGTTATAACGTTTTTCTCTATGCTCTGGTTTAAAGGGACTTAACTCATTTAACTGCTGCTGATAATGCTCTTTAGGCTGCTCAGCCTTTACTTGCAAACAACACTTTTTATACTTTCTTTCACTGCCGCAAGGACAGATATCATTTCTACCTATCTTAACTGATCTACGCACGGTTTCTGTTTTTTTATTCAGCTTAAGATTATTATTTTTATTTAATTCTACCACCAAATCACCCTCCTTTAAAAGATAGAACAAAGTTAGTTTTTATAGTGAAGAAACAGAATCCACAATTCTTAAGTTATCTCTTTTACTCAAATCAACTTCCCTAAAGCTATCCACCTTTTTACCACCCTCTTCTTTAATCAGTCTAATAATAGGAGTTAAAATGTTATCTTTATCTACCTTAGTTACTATCCCAGTTTTACCATTACTAAGCTTAACTATAGAGCCTACCGGATAAACAGGAATATTTTCTAAAAACTTTTCTACTACCTGAGGATTCAAGTTTCCTTTTTCCTCTTCCTCCCTAATTATCTCAACAGCTTCTAAGGAAGAGACAGCATCTCTATAAGCCCGATCATTGGTTACAGCATCAAAAATGTCAGCTACCGCAGTAATCTGAGCTCCAGTTAAGATTTCTTCCCCCTTTAAGCCTCTAGGGTAGCCGCTCCCATTGTACTTTTCATGGTGCTGATAGGCTATATGAGCACTAAGAATACTTATTTCCTCGCTTGCTTTCAGAATATTAAATCCTTCTCGAGAGTGCGTCTTCACCTTTGCAAACTCTTCTTCAGTTAAGCTACCCGGCTTAGTAAGTATTGATTTATCGATTTTAGTCCTACCTATGTCGTGAAGCAGGGCCCCAATAGCAATTTTTTGTATATCTAACTGGTTAAAACCCATACTTATAGCTGTCTTAATTGATAAAATAGCTACATCAACTGAGTGCCCAAAAACATACTCATCATAAGCTCTAATATCACTTAAATGTATTACTGCTTTTCTATTTTGCTGTAACTCATCAACTAGATTTTTAGAAACATTCTTAATATCCTTAACATTACTTAAGACTTCATTCTCTTTAATTGAGTATAGACAGTCCTTAATAGTAGTTAAAGCCTTATCTTTAAGTCCTTTAGAAACAGATTCAGGCTGTTCTACATTAGGTACCTCTTCATTTTCAACATACACCGCTGGAATATTTTTATCCTCTAATCTACTTATATACTGCTCCTTAATAACTACTCCTTCACTCAGCAAAACGGTTCCATCAGCTAGAGTAGTCGACTTAGCTAGCTTCATTCCCGGTTCTAAATCTGCTATTTTCACTTTATACATAGCTTCCACTCCAATTCTATTTATTAGTAAAATATAAAAGCCTCTCGACTTAATTATTTCTATAACTTAGCTTTAAATCCTGCTTAAATTTAACATCAACGCTAATTAATTGATATCATTCTTCTAATAAAGACTTACCTGCTAATTATTCTCTAAATTATAATATTTTTAATGACATTCTTTGCTTAAAAAAGCAGGAGTTTCATCCTCTAAAAAAGAACTTCTCATTTAAGGAGGTGTAATTATTCATGAGTTCTAAAAAGTTTGGATTATTAATAGTAATAATGTTAATAGGAGCAGTCTTAGTAGTAGGCTGTCAAGGAGATTCACTAGAAGAAGCAAACAAGGCTGAATCTGCTGAACAGATGGACTTAGCAGAAATTAATAGCTTTGAAGAAGGAGCTTTTGAGGATTCCAATAACTGTGCTGGTTGTCACGGGGAAATTCATGCTGAATGGTCAGAAAGTATGCATCGCTTTGGCTGGGAAAATGAGTTTTATCAACCAGACTACCTCAAAGCTAGCCAAGAAACTGATGGCTTTACTGATGTCTTTTGCGGCGAATGCCATGCTCCCACAGCAGTAAGAACAGGACAGCTACCACCGGCTGACGGTAGCCAATTCGATGCTGTTTCCAAGCAAGGTATCTCCTGTGATTACTGTCATACTGTAAAAGAAGTAGTGGAGCCAGTTAATGTACAGACGGTTTCAGAGCCAGGAGATATTAAACGCGGGCCCAGAGGCGATGGCAGCTCACCAGGACACGAAATTGAATACTCTGAAGTACATACTGAAGCTGCTTTCTGTGGCTCCTGCCACAATGTAGAACATCCTACTAGTGAAGTAGCAGTTATTGACACTTATGATGATTGGAAAGAAGGGCCCTATGCTGAAGAGGGAATTCGCTGTCAAGACTGCCATATGACGCCTACACCAGGAATAGCAGAAAATCCAGGTAAATCATCACCAATGGGAGAGGACAGAGAACATATAGCTACTCATTATTTCCCCGGCGGTAGCGCTTTCTTCCATGAAAAGTCCGGACAAGATGAAAGAGCTGAAATGGCTAAAGAAATGTTAAGAGCAGCAGCCGAATTAGAAGCTGAAGCTACTAGAAACAATGACAGTCTAGAACTACTGACCACAGTAAATAATGTAGGAGCCGGTCATAAAATACCTACCGGAGTTACTTATATTCGCAAAATGTGGTTAGAGGTTACGGTAAGCAATGAAGCAGGGGAAGAAATATATACTTCCGGACATGAAATAGCCGATAACCAGATTGACCCTGAAGCCGTCTTTTATCTTAAGCTTTTTGAAGATGCTGAAGGAAACACTACTAATAAAAGCTGGTTAGCCGAAGATATTGCCTACGACCGCCGCATTCCAGCTCAAGGAAGCGATGAAGAGATCTTTGAAATTCCTGTAGAAACAGATGAAGAGCTTGACATAACAGTGCGGCTTCTCTATAGATCTATGAGCCAAGAAGCAGCGGATGGCTTCGATAGTGAAGAAGAATTAAAAGTGCCTAGTATAGAGATGGCTCGAAAGGAACTACAAGTAGAATAAGTTTTAAATAAAGGGCTCTCTTATAAGAGGGCCTTTTATTTTTATATACACAAGGAAAATATCTTAATCCAAATCTAGCTTCTGCAAATACTTTTTAGCTTCCTCTTTAGTACTCACTTTACCTGTTGCTTGGGCCTCACGCACCTTTTCTAAAGCCTGGCCTACCTGCGGGCCCTCCGTTAAGCCCAATAACTCCATTACCTCTTCCCCATTTAACAAACGTTCTGTAGTCTTTTTTTCCATTTCCTTACTTTCCTGAACTAACTGCTTTAAAAAGCTCAAACTGGATTCAATATCTGGAAAATGCACAGGCCGCTCCTCATTTAACTCTCTAGTACTAATCATATCTGCGGCTGCCAATAAGCAAATATCGGCTACATAGTCTCCGGCAGCTCTAAAAAAGCGATACTTACCCCGTTTAGTCAAATTGTCAGCATGATAGAGAGCCATAGGTCGCATATGATACCTAATTAAGCTACAAATATAATTAATCTCTTTGCTGCTAAAAGCAAGCCTTCGCAAAATAAGTTTAATATGTTTAGCACCCACCCGATGGTGGTTATGAAAACAAACCTCGCCGTCAATAACCTTTTCAGTAAATAGTTTACCGATATCATGAAAAAGCAGTCCCCATTTGAGCAAAGGTAACCGGGCTTTAACTATCTCCCTTTGCCAAAATTCACAATCTAACAGCTCTTCTAACTTGCTCAAAGCATAAAGAGAGTGAGTCCAAATATCTTCACAATGATACTTACACTGTCCTCTCACTTTTAACTGCTTAATATCTGGGATCAAAAGCGAAAGTAAAGCCAGTTCTTCTTCTAAATAGTTTAAACTCTCTTCAGCATCTGAAGAAGCTAAAATTTTAATTAGCTCTTCTTTAATTCTCTCCACAGCTATCTCCTTAACTGCTTTAGCAGGTACTTCTTTCATTAACTCTTCTGTATCCTTTACTATTTCAAAACCTAACTCAGCCTTAAATCTAACAGCTCTAAAAAGACGCAAAGGATCATCCACAAAGGCCTTGCTGCTTACTGCTTTAAGCTCTCCCTCCTGCAAGTCCTTTAAAGCAGCTAAGGGATCGATAATTGACTCCTGCCAACCTTGTCCTTCTTTAATTAAAGAAGATACGACTTCTCTTTTTAGGGGCAAAGCTAAAGCATTAACTGTAAAATCTCGCCTAAGTAGATCCTGCTCTAAACTACCTCCCAATAAAGGAGTAAAGTCATAAATAAAATCCTCCTTAACTACTCGATAAGTCTGACGCAATTCATCCAAGACTACCAAGCTACCTTCTATTTGCTCAGCTAACTCTTTAGCCACTAATTCTACGGGCCCGTTAATTACTAAATCTACATCCTCTACTGGGCGTGATAATAAGTAATCACGCACCACTCCCCCTACTAAATAACCCTCAAAATTATTATTCTCTAATATCTTTATTAATAGATATAGATCTTTCATCTTTTTCTCCCCCTGAATTCTGTTGAGACAAAATTAATGTAATGCTACAATCAAAAACTTTTTTGAAACCACGCGCCCCGAAGCGACGCCATTATTTTGGCTAGTCATTACTCTGGGAAGTGCCCTTGGGGTGAATTAACTCGAATGAACACGAATAAAACATAAGTTCAAGACATTAAAGCCTATTTGACACTGACTAAAATCTGACTAAGTTCTGACTAGACCTTAAAACATAAAAGCAAAAACCTAGAAGCATATTAAAATTAAATTTGAATTAAAGCTTTAGGCCTTATTGGAAAGAGGATAAAATAATTAATTTTTTAATATTTTATGATTTAGTCAGATTTTGTCCGAACTTAGTCTGTGTCAAAATAGATTTTGAACTTATTTTTTAATGGTCTAGGTCTTTAACTATTAACTCTTAACTGTTGCACGGAGTGCAACAATCTATCTATATTAAGCCAAAATCCAACTAACACAATACACTAACTTACTCATTTGAAAATTGCAGCTTATAAAAGTCAGCATACTTACTCTCTCTAGCCAAAAGCTCCTCGTGAGTACCTATCTCTTGAATCTGTCCTTTTTCAATAAAGAAAATCTGATCAGCATTAATAATAGTTGCTAAGCGATGGGCAATAATAAAGGTAGTTCTACCCTTAGTCACTCGCTCTATAGCTTCTTGAATCAGCTGTTCTGTTTTTAAATCGACCGAAGAAGTAGCCTCATCGAGAATCAGAATTCGCGGATTATTGAGAAAGGCCCTAGCTAGAGCTACTCTTTGTCGCTGCCCCCCAGAAAGCTTAACCCCTCGCTGACCTACCTGAGTATCATAGCCCGACTTAAGCTCCTGAATAAAGTCATGAGCATTAGCTTCCTGAGCTGCCTTAATTATTTCCTCTTGAGTAGCTTCGGGTCGACCATAAGCTATATTTTCAGCTACAGTATCCGAAAAAAGATAGTCATCCTGCATCACCATTCCTACCACTTTACGCAAAGACTCTAACTTCCATTGGCGCACATCAACTCCATCAATCAAAATCCGGCCCGCATCTACTTCGTAAAGCCTAGGAATCAAGCGCACAATACTAGTCTTCCCAGCTCCACTGGGCCCTACCAAAGCTATAGTACTTTGGGGCTCCACTTTAAAATCCAATTCTGTCAAGACTACTTTATCCTCTTCATAGGAAAAAGAAACCTGCTCAAACTCAACCCGACCTACTAACTGCTCTGGACTATGCTCTCCTTCCCTACTTTTTAGCACTGGACTAAGCTCCATATAAGAAAAAAACCGTTCGATACTAGCAAAAAATCTACTCAAACGCTCATTAACATTAACTAATTTCAATAAGGGTCTTTTAAACTGCAATAAATAACCGTAAAAGGCTACAATAGTACCTACCGTCAACTGGCCCTGAACTACCAAATAACCACCATAACTGAGCACAGCTAAAATCCCAAAAGCATTCATTAAATCTGAACCGGGAAATAATAAACTAATATACTTAACCGCTCGTAAACGAGCCTCTTTATGCTGACTATTAATCTTATCAAATCTCTCCAATTCATAATCCTCATTAGTAAAAGACTTAATCACTTTAATTCCAGCTAAACTATCCTCTAAACGATTGCTTAACTCCCCCTTATACTCCCGTACCTGTCGAAAAGAGCTATGTAGTTTAGTCAATAAATAGTAGGCAAATATAATTAGCAAAGGTATAAAGATTAAACTAATTAAAGTTAAGCGCACATTTAAAGTCAGCAAAATCACAATAGAACCGGCTATCAATACCAGAGAACCCACTACTGCTTCTGTTCCGTGGTGTACAAACTCCTGTAAAATATTAAGATCATCGATAATCCGCGACATCAACTCCCCGGTATTCTTATTATCGTAAAAACTCAGCGATAACTGCTGACATTGATTATAAAGATCGTTACGCATTTCGTAGGTCACTTGCTGAGCAATCTTATGACCACCATAGATCTTAATGCAGTTAACCACCGTTTTAGCTGCATAGACTCCTAAAGCCAACAGCACTAGCCAGATTAACTGTTCTATAGCTCCCGCTGGAATAGCTTCATCAATGATCTCCTTAATTATCAACGGAGGTACCAAAGCCAAAACTGCCCCCACTATATGTAAAAATTGAATAGACCAAAAAACTTTTCGCTTTTGGCTAAGATAGCCCTTATAAAATCTCTTTAATAGCTCTCTATAAGTAAAATCAGTGTTTTGAAGCAAGACCTCATTTTCATTTTTCAATTATACTCCCCCCTAAGTACTATGCAAAACATCTATGCTATTTTATTCTATACGGAATCTAAATTCCCTTTATAATTGCATAATGAACAGCTAAAAACAAAGTGTTATCGTTCTATTGTCTCATTGGCGCGGTAGGTCAAATGGATGTTTCCAAAGTAATGATTAGCTTCGCGTCAACGCTAGAAAAGTTTATTTTAGTACTTCTAAGACTCATCTCCACTCAAATAAAAGCAAGCAAATTTTAATTAGGAAAATTTGCTAAATCAGCTTTTATTTAAGCTCCGATTCGTCAAGAAGCACTAAAAAATAAACTTTAATATCGCTTATAAACACCCATTTGACCGTGCTGATAACGAAAAATTGGTTTGTGTTGCTGCGCTAACATAATTTCACTCATTATTATAACAATATTCTAATAGCCAAACTATGCTTTCGAACTTATCTCTTAAGGTTTAGTCAGAACTTAGTCAGATTTTAGTCTGTGTCCAGTAAATTTTAATCTTTTGAACTTTATCTATCCTCTATCCTCTGTCCTCTATTATTTGCACAAAACAATATACCAATAATATTGTAAAGCCCCTACAGCAAATTGCCATAGGGGCTTAAAAATCAAATCTCTACTTTTGAGGTTGACTAGGAACAGAAATCTCCGTTAAAGCTTCACTAGCTTCCATATCCGTTTGATCCTCTACAGCTAAATCACCTAGCGAAACTATACCCACTAACTCATTATTTTCTACTATAGGTAGTCTTCTTACCTGATGTTCGGCCATCAGCTGAGCTGCCTCATCAGCAGTCATTGTGGGCTCGCCATAAACTAGATCGGTAGTCATACTATCCTGCACAGAAGCATTAGCATCTCCACCAGTAGCAATATTGCGGATAGTAATATCTCGATCAGTAATAATTCCCACTGGCTTATTGCCTTGACAAACCGGAACTGCTCCTACATTTAGATTTTTCATTATCTGAGCTGCTTCGTTGACTGTAGCATTAGGGTCAACACTAGAAACATCATTAGTCATTATATTCTTAATTTGCATCTCAATCTCCTCCTTCTTAGCTTAGCATGCACAGTTATTATAAATCTTAATCTAGTAAATTTTTTAAAAAAGAAGGAGCATAAACTATCTTTCTTTAATTAAAATGGCTTTAGTTCCAGCTTCTTGATAATAAAGTTGATCATAAGCTTTCTTAGTTAAAGCAACTCCTCTACCTCGCTCTCTTACATCATTCTGTTCCAAACCTAACTCCAAATCTTTTTCCACCTTTTCTTCCCAATCAAAACCAGTACCTTGATCCTTTATTGAAATTTTTATATACTTCTCAGTAACAAATACTTGAACTTCTACCTCTTTATTAGCATTTAGTTGATTACCGTGTTCAATAGCATTAATTAAAACTTCCTGTAAGCCTACTGATAAAGAACCGATATCATCATAGTAAGGCTCCAACAAGTTACTTATCTCATCACGCAGTTGATACATTTCCTCAAAATCACTTTTAATTCGCCGAGAAAATTCAGCTAAAAATTCAAAATTACGCTGGATGACCATAAAGGTAATATCATCTTGACCCTGAATCCCTCCGGAAAAGCTTTTAAAGTCTTCATTGATGCTATTAATTATTAGTTCTGGTTCTAAATAATAGTTTTCCTTAAGTACTGCTTCCAATTTTTTTACTCCATACATCTCCTTATCCTTATTAAACTCTTCAACCAAACCATCAGTAGATAATAGAAGAGTAGTACCTTTATCTAAAATAATAGATTCTTCAGTAATATTTCTATTATCAAATAAGAACTTATCAATGGCATCAGAAATAGGCGGGCCAGTAATAAAGACTGTTTCCAACTCTCCATGTTGATCCACTATTAAAGGGGGAATTTGAAAGCCAGCATTGCTAAAAGTAAACTCCATCTCTTTTAAATCCAATACTCCTAAGAGCAAACAGATAAAGTAATCATTAGGAAAGGTCTCCTGGCGATATCTATTAAAGATAAACTCTATGATCTTACTAGGTGCTAGTTCTTCATTTTTTTGATACTTAGCTAACAAGAAGCTATTAATACTTTCTCTAACGAAAATATTCAACATAGCTCCATCAAGACCGTGCCCAGTAATATCTACCATATAAACGATTAACTTATTAGCAAATCTAAATACATTATAAAAATCACCACCCAACATCTCCGCTGGATAGTAATGAGCTGCCATTTCCAGATCATCAAGCTGAGGAAAACTAGTAGGCAAAAACTGTTTATGTAGCTGTTTGGCCTTCTCCATCTCTTGATTAAGCTTATTATAGGTTTCCTCCAACTCTAAAGTAGTCATTTCCAACTTCATAGTATAGTTACTTAGCTTTTTCTCTCGCCATTTCTGTTCTAAAGCATTTACTAACATATCACCTGCAATCTGTAATAGTTCAATCACTTCTTCGGATAAGTCTTGTTTTTCTCTTACAGAAATGAAAGCTAAAAATCCTAATAAGGAAAAACTAATCGAAGATTTGTTAGTAATTAAAGGTACAAAAACTGCTGATTCGACATTAAGGGCCCGCAGTATAATTAGCTCCGACTTTGCTTTAGCCGGCAATTCAGATAAAGAACTAATCTTAACCACTTTAAATTCATTAAGCTGCTCCACCAACCATGGAATCCCTTTAGCCATAAACCCTTTAAAGCCTTCATCCAAAGGTTCAATATCCTCCGCAGTCCATTCATGAGTATTCACTAAATTAGTATTATCTTCAGAAAAAATAAATATATTACTTCGATCAACTCCCGTAAACTCTCCCAAGCGCTTTAAAGCAAAGTTGATCTCTCGGTCAATTTCATCGTGATCTAGATTAATAAAGTGAGTAGATAGGTCAGTAATTAAAGACTCCAACTCGGCTCGATACTTTAACTCTGCTTCAATTTCTTTTTGCTTAGTCACATCGCGAGCCATACAGACTACATATTCCACTTCACCTTCATCATTCAATTTAGGAGTCTTAGTAATAGCCAAAGCTCTTTTCTCACCTTGACTATTCTCCACCCAATGCTCATATTGATCCTGTTTTTTATTTTCAAAAACTTCTTGATTGCTATTGATGCATTTTTCTACTTCTTCAGCATTTCTAAATTTACAAACACTTTCGTTTTGTAATTCTTCTTTACTTGCTCCAAAAAATTCAGCATGAGCATCGTTTACTGCTCCATAAGTATTCGCATCTTTTAAATACCAAACATGAATCTCGATATTTTCCAATAAAATCTCTTGCTCTTGAGTCTTTTTAGCTAAAGCGTTTTCAAACTCTTTTCTTTCGGTGATATCAGTAGAAATTCCTAATACATAGTTTTTATCTCGTAAAGAAAGAGGAGCTTTGACTGTATAAAGCCAACGTGAACGCCCTTGATTATCAACTACCTTACCTTCGGGGACCACTCTTCTTTTTTGCCTTTTAATAACCTCTCTATCGTTATATCGAAACCTCTCTACTGTTTCTCGATTATCTAGCAAGTCTAGATCACGCATACCTACTAGTTCTTCCGGCTGATAACCATATAGCTTAGCAAACTCTGTATTTACTAACACATACTCTCCTTTGATATTCTTCACAAAGATAAGATTAGGAGCTGAGTCGATTACCTGTCTAAAAAACTCCCGCTCCTGTCTAAAAAATTCCTTTTCTTTTCTTAACTGCTCTCGCAATTCCTGCTCCAATTCAAATTTATTTATTCTTTCTTCGCAAACAACCTTATCTCCTAAGCTCAAAACTAAGACCACAAAAGGGACTAAGCTAATTACCAGTATAGAAAAGAAATAAAGCCAATCAATTATCAACTGTTCAGATATTAAGTAAGCATTTAAAGCAAAGAGCGTAAAAGATATTAAATTATACCACAACATTTCTATCTTTTTTCCTAAAAGCAGATTAGCTATAGCTAACATAGTTATTACTACAACTAAAGAGTCCAAGGTATAGTTGTTAAAGTCCACTAAATATAAGTGGAAATTAATTACAGCAAAGCTCAATATATAAATGCTAGCTAATATATTATCTCTAATGAATTTATTTAAGTAAGAACCTACCAATATTATAAAAAAAGAATAACAAACCACTATACTCATCCAAATAGAATCTATAGTGTTTAAAGCAAAAACTATTCTAGCCATAATTAACAATAAATAAGTCACTGCAACTAAGATACAAAAATAACGGCCTAGCTTTAATCTATTACTTTTAGTGTTATCTACATCTAATAGTTCATCTAACGGGTCCCAAAACATAGACCCACCTCCCTTATCATAAAACAGCAACCCTTTAACTTATATTACTTCTACTTAAAGCTTCTAAATCCTCCTTGAATATAAGTTAAGGGCCCTATTAATTAATAGGGCCCTTAAGCTAAGTTAATTACTCTAAATTTTGAAAATACTCTTGAACAGTAGGTATTTCACCTGAGACAGCCACCATTGCTGCTACATGTGCACTACCTAGATAGGTCTGCGAATCAGCCGGGCCAATCCGAGCCTGATAGTTACGAGTAGTAGTAGTAAAGGCTGTTGCTCCGGAACCAATCCGACGCTTATTACCCATGCATAGTCCACAACCAGGCATAATTACTGTAGCCCCTGCCGCAGTCAACTTAGCTAGGCTACCATCGTTAGCTAGCTCATTATAAATATCTCGGGAAGCAGGTGAAACCACGAAATTAACCTTACGCGGCACTCGCTCTCCTTCTACAATCCTCGCTGCTGCTCTAATACTCTCTATATCTCCGCCTACGCAGCTACCGATAAACACTTCATCTACTTCAGTTCCTGCTATTTCAGATAAAGGAGCTACATTATCAGGATGATGAGGTTTGGCCACTAAAGGCTCTTCTACTTCAGCTAAGGGAATCTCAATAGTAGCCGCATACTGAGCATCGGCATCGGCTTCTAAAAGCACTGGCTCTGCTAAGAACTCCTCTATAGCCTGAATAGTATTTTGTACCGAAGGCGACAAGTTAACATCGGCTCTAGACTTTAGATACTGAAGATTTTCCTCCAAAGTAGCTAAGGTGCTCTCATCAGGAGGTACAGTTCCTGCCGAAGCACTGCGTTCAGCTACGGCATTAGTCAAGATATAGCGTTCATCACTATCCAGAAACTCTAGTCCTTCCATCTCAATAATCCGACCATTATAGACCTCTTTACCTACCGTCTCCTCAGCATAGACTACTAAGGTAGAAACCAAATCTCTAGCCGTAATTCCCGGCTGAGGCTCTCCTTTAAAGATCACTCGCACTGATTCATCCATAGTTAAATCCTGCTTACCATACTTCATAGCCCCCGCTACAATATCCGAAGCTGCTGGAAAAGATACTCCCCGCGGAGTTCTAGTATGAGAATCACCACCTACAATCACATCCGTAGGTAGTACAAACTGATTACCGATAGTATGAATGATTCCTTCCCCAGGTTCTAAGCAAACTCCTCCCCTTTCGGTTACAAAGTCATCAATAAAGCGATGCTGATCTCTATCTTCACTGGAAGGACACTCTCCAGTATGACACAGTGACTGCACTACAAACTCAGCCCCAAAATCACCACCAGCCATAGCTTGATACTCATCTAAGGTCATAGGCCCGGTAGTATCCTGAGAATAAACTCCCCTAATTCTCACTGGAGCTGTCTCCCCAGGTAAAATAGTATCCTTATCGTCCAAACGATTAAAGCCCACAATTTTTTGAGCTAAAGTCTGCGCCGGTGGCTCCTCCTCTGGCTGAGCCTGAGCTGGTAGCCTACTTTCATCAAAGTCTATCCCTTTTTCTTGGCAATAGGATACGGCCCACTGCTGTAACTCATTACCAGCATCAAAGTAAGTCATCCCCCCCGCAGCAATCTTTCTTAACTTATATTCAATCGGCAGAGTAATACTTATTTCCTGCTCTCCGTTAACTACTAGCTTTTCAGCCTCCAAATCAATCTCCAAACTATCGCCTTCCGTCACTAGCTCTGTATTAGCCTCTATAGGCAAAATTCCCGAAGCTACCAAAGAATTCTTGAAGATAGGAGCAAAGCTTTTAGCTACTACAACTCCGCCCGCTTTCTTTTCGGGTTCGCCTTCTACAGGCTCACCTAATAACTGTAACATAGTATAGGTAGCCGATTTTCGAGAAGACCCTTCACCTAGAGCTTCCCCCGCTACAAAGATCACTCTTTCTGCTTCAGTCTTTAACTCTTCTAAACGCTCCATAAAATCAGCCTCGTCCTCTCGACCGTCCATCACAAACTGAGCGTGCCGCGGATGGTCGGTACGACTATCAGCGTTCTTAGAAGGACTCAGATGACCAGTAGTTAAGTTATCACCAACCTTAATAGCTACTCCCGGATATAAAGAATCCAGTTCCCAGTCTTGAGCAAAATCTCGGTGGGCCCAACTTTTGAGCAACTCCTGTACAGACTCCTCCTGCTCAGCTAAACTAGTTAACCTTTCAAATTCAGCCTGATTAACTAAAACTGTCTCCTTTAATATCTCAATTATTTCTTCTTCAAATAAACCCTCTTCTAAAAGAGTAATCAACTCTCCCGTAGCTGCTCCTCCTTGCATTGCTGCCAAGAGCTCAAGAGCCTCTTCAGCACTCAAATAATCAGAGCTAAGTTCACCGCTGACAACCTTAGCCAAACCTTCAGCCTTTTTATAGGAAGCAGGAAAAGTCCCCCGCCTTACTTCATTACTTAACAGTCTTAAAACCAGCTTGTCTACTCGCTCGCTTTCAAAAATACTAAACTCCTCTTTTTCTAAACCACTTACCGTTAAATTCTTAATTAATACCTCAACTTCTGCTGCTGTCAAAGGCCTCGGCAATAAACCATAAGCCTTTTTTCTAGCTACAGCTTTTTGCTTATAATTCTTCAACATCTCCTTTAATTCTGCTTTCATTATTTGCACTTCGCCTCCTTAAAAATTACTAAAGTCACTGCCTTAAATTATACATTAAATTCACTGATTTTACAACTCAACAAGACTTATCTCTAGCTAAAAATCAGTCCCAGCTCTACTTTCTAATCTGAATAATATAGTTATCCTCTTCCACTACTTCTAATAATTGATGTTCGCTATCTTCACACCAGTCCAAGAGCTCCTCTTTAGCTTCTTCTTCCTTCACTACCACCTTCAATACACCGCCAGCTTCTAGATCTTTCAAGCGCTCCTGAACTAACAAGGTTAAGGTTAGCCCCTGGGAAAGATCAAGTTCAGCTTCCTTGCTGGAAGGCTTAATCCCTTCTCGACCTTCTACAATCTCCATACCTAAGTCCTCTGCTAGACCTCTAGCCAACTGATCTTGATAAACTTCCTCGTAAATCATAAAACCGCCGCTTAAATTCCTAACCTTATCCCAGCCTTTTTGCATCAAAATCCGAGCAGCAATATAAGCTCTAACTCCTATTCGACAGTGAACTACTATCTCTTTATCAGCAGGAATTTCATTCAGTCTAGATCGCAACTCATCCACAGGAATATTAACAGCTGACTCAAATCTACTAGCATGATACTCTGCCTTAGTTCTCACATCTAATAAAAAGGCCTCATCCCAATCCAATTCTGCTAACTGCCCCCAATGGATAATCTCCATCGTTCCTTCGATGATATTTCCAGCTACAAAACCAGCCATGTTAACAGGACTCTTAGCCGAAGAGTAAGGAGGAGCATAGGCTAATTCAAGCTCCTGTAAATCAAAAACTGTTTTCCCAAATCTCAAAGCTGTAGCCATGATATCAATTCGTTTATCAACGCCTTTTTTACCAATGATTTGAGCTCCCAAGAGCTGACCACTTTGAGTATTAAATAAAGTCTTGATAATCATCGAAGTAGAACCTGGATAGTAACCTGCATTTGAAGGAGAAACAGTAAAGGAAGCATGGTAGTCTATACCTAACTCCTGGAGTCGCTTTTCATTCATCCCTGTAGTAGCTACCGTTAAGTCAAAAACCTTAACTACCGCAGTCCCCTGAGTTCCTTTAAACTTTTCTTCAGCACCAGTTAAGTTATTAGCCACAATCCTACCTTGTTTATTAGCCGGGCCCGCCAAAGGAATATGCACTTGATTACCCATTACATAGTCCTGTACCTCAATAGCATCACCTAAAGCATAAATATTCTCATCGGAAGTCTGCAAATAATCGTTAACTACAATTCCCCCGCGTTCTCCTATTTTCAAACCAGCCTGTTTAGCTAACTCAGACTGTGGCTTGACCCCAATAGATAACATAATTAAGTCAGCTGCCAAGCTTTGACCATTTGCTAAAACAACTTCTTCTTCCTCAAAAGCAGTTACTCCATTTTCTAAATAAAGCTCTATCCCCTGCTCTCGCAAATGATTATGAACAACAGCTGCCATCTCGTAATCCAGGGGAGCCATCACCTGTTCAGCCATCTCCACTACCGCTACCTCCAAACCTTGCTGATGCAGATTTTCAGCCATTTCTAAGCCAATAAATCCCCCACCCACTACTACTGCTTTTTGAGGATCATTAGTTAAAACATGCTTCTTAATCTGATCGGTATCAGGAATATCTCTTAAAGTAAAGATCCTTTCGTTATCTACACCCGGAATAGGCGGCTTAATCGGTTCAGCTCCAGGAGATAACACCAAAAAATCATAGTCCTCAATATACTCTTTATCTTCTTCATAGTCCTTAACCTTCACCACTTGCTCTTCAGGCTCTATCCCGATTACTTCATTCTTAACCCTAACGTCTATATTAAACCTATCCTGAACAGCTTTAGGAGTCTGTATCAACAGTTCCTCTCTAGACTCGATACTTCCCCCTATATAATAAGGCAGTCCACAGTTAGCAAAAGAGATATAGTCTCCTTTTTCAAAGATAATAATTTCTACATTCTCGTCCATCCTTCTCAAACGAGCTGCTGTACTAGCACCTCCAGCTACTCCACCTACAATTAGCACTTTTTTAGCCATTTTAGATCTCCCTCCCAAATTAAGTTTTATAATCAGTTAAAAAAGATTCTAATTATCTCTTTAACCTCTTTGCTAACTACTGAATAATTAATCTCTATTCCATCTCTGCTACCTTCAATAACATCTACAGATTTCAACTTAGTTAAGTGTTGAGAAACTGTAGGTTGAGGAATATTTAAATACTTTTGAATCTGAGACACATTACAGCTACCAATATCCAATAATCTTTTAACTATACATAAGCGTGCCGGATGAGATAAGGCTTTAAGCAGTTGAGCCTTTTCTTCCAAAGATTCCATATCTATATCCATCATATCTTTTTGCATTCAATTTCCTCCAAGTTTATTCTGTTAGCATTTTCAATTCAATAAAACTACAAATTATATCTCACCAAATCACTTTGAAAATCTAAAATATTTACCACTTTTAATAGCTCTTTAATCATCTCCTTTCCAAATTTGTTCTCTTTTTCTCAATTCTACTTCTTTACTTAAATCTCCTCCCATTAAAATCAAATTAAATAACTTAAAAAGCCCTAGCCGCAGCCAGGGCCCTATTCATTATCTAATTTGGACTTCTCAATTTATATTTTCATTACATTAGCTGCTTGAAACCCTTTATCGGACTCCACAACCTCAAATTCAACTCTTTCGCCTTCTTCTAAGGACTTATAGCCCTCCTCTTCAATAGCAGAGTAATGAACAAACACATCCTCTTCCTCCGGAGTCTCAATAAATCCATAACCTTTTTGACTATCAAACCACTTAACTGTTCCTGTTTTCATAAACTTAATTCCTCCTGTTTAATTAATCCAACTTAAAGTAAATTTAGGTTTAGTATCCACAATCAACAGTTAAGTTATACATTATTCTAAGCTAATTCCAAGATAGTCACCGTCTCAATATGATAAGTCTGCGGAAACATATCCACTGGCTGAACCTCTTTAACTTGATAGCCTAAAGTAGTTAACTTCTTTAAATCTCTAGCTAAACTACTAGGATCACAGGAAACATAGATAATCTTAGCTGGCCCTAGCTCCTGCACAGAGTTCAAAACTTCTGGATGACAACCTTTACGGGGAGGGTCCACAATTAACACTTCAGCTTCTACTCCTTCACTTATCAGTTGAGGTAAAATCTCACTTGTTTCT
Source organism: Fuchsiella alkaliacetigena (assembly GCF_023227765.1). Classification (GTDB taxonomy): domain Bacteria; phylum Bacillota; class Halanaerobiia; order Halobacteroidales; family Acetohalobiaceae; genus Fuchsiella; species Fuchsiella alkaliacetigena. The sequence goes on along the minus strand of NZ_JALKBZ010000026.1, from coordinate 4,314 downwards.
CCACCTCTAAACTGCACATTCTCGATTCCATTTAAACGAGCATTCTCCCTAGCATCCTCTATAGCCTGAAAGTTAAGCTCAATTCCGTAAACCTGCTCACAATAAGCAGCTACATAAAGCGAAATCGAACCTAAACCGCAGTAAGCATCTACCACTACCTCATCTCCAGTTAAATCAGCCTGCTCCAATATCTGTTCATAAAGCTCTTTAGCCTGTAAGGTATTGACCTGAAAAAAAGATTCCGGAGAAATCCGATACATAACCTCGCCGATATAGTCCGTAATCTGAGCTTCCCCAGCCAATAAAATAGTCTCAGCTCCTAAAACCACACTAGTCTGTTCTCGATTAATATTTTGATGTACGCTAATTAATTCAGGAACTCTCTTCAAAAGCTGTTCACTAAGTTCCTTCAATAAATAGGATTCTCTTTCATTAGTTACCCACAATAACATAGCTTGATTAGTACAGACTCCAACTCTAATCACTAAATTTTTAAGCAATCCTTCTCCCGTTACAGGATCATAAACTGAAAGTGGAGAATCTGCTAAAAGCTGCACAGCCTCTCTTTTTACCCTATTAATTAACTGATGTTGAATCAAGCAGTCCTCAAAATCTACCACTTGATGAGTTCCAGCAGCATAAAAACCAGCAATCAGCTCTTCATCACGTTCAGTTACTGAAAACTGGGCCTTATTCCGATAAAAGTAAGGGTTCTCCATCCCAATTACCTCTTTAACCTCTACTTGAGGTAACTTAGCTATTCTCTCCAAAGCATCCTTAACCAGCTGTTGCTTATATTTTAATTGAGCTTGATAATCAATATGCTGTAACTGACAGCCTCCACAGTCTGAATTAACCACACATTGACCTTCTACTCGTTCGCTATCACTTTCCAGCAGTTCAACGATCTCTGCTCGAGCATAATTATTTTTGACCTGAGTAACCTGAGCCTTAACCTTTTCCCCAGGCACACCTTCAGTTACAAAAACAGCAAAACCATCCTTTCTACCTACTACTTCACCCCCATAAGCTAAATTCTCTAATTCTATCACTACTTTATCTCCTAAAGTCACTGGTTTAGTATTAATCACTACCACTCCTATCTACATCTAATTCTGCTAATAAATCTAAAGCATTCTGACCTAATATTTTCTCCAGTTCCTGTGAAGTGAGCTCTAGCTGTTGCAGCTCTTGAATAGCCGTAGCTGGATTAGTTAAAGGGTAATCGGAACCAAATAAGACCTTATCTATCCCATGTTCTTTGATTAAACTCTCCATCTCCTTGTTTGAAAGATAATGATAAGTATTAGAGGTATCTATATAAATATCTTTACCAATTAAAGATTTTTTAGCCTCAGCCCACATTTGAAAGCCACCCAAATGAGCAGCAATTACCTTCAAGTCCGTAAAATCTTCTATTACCTGAGCTAACTTACTAGGAGTAGTGGATTGATTATGTAAGTTTTCCGAATTATCACCAATATGAAATAAAATTACAAAGTCTTCTCCCAGAGCTTCATACATAGCATAAGCATCTTCCGATAACAGATCAAAGTTCTGAAAGTCTGCATGTAGTTTAATCCCTTTAATTCCAGCTTTCTTAAGTCTAGCTACTTCCTCTTCTAAATTTTTATACTCTGGATGAAGAGCTCCAAACTTAATTAAATTGGAACTATCTAAACTCATTAACCAGTTATTAATACATTGCACCGACTCTGGAATTAAAGCGACCACATTTAAGATAGCTTTATCTAAATTAGCCTTGTCAATCTCCCGCTCCAGCTCAGCCAAAATTCCTTGGCACTTTACCTGAAAACCATAGTAGTCTTCTAGGTGATTTACTGCCTTTTGAGCCCTATCCACTGGAAAAATATGCGTATGCACATCAACTATATTCATCTCTCACTCCCCCTATTAAAGCTAATCCACTTAAACGAAAAATAAAAGCATTAATCTCAAATTAGCTACAAATGAAACTGCTACACTCATTCCTAAACCCTTTTTTAAATAAAGATACCCTAAAAAAATACTTACTATTAACTCTCCTATTAGAACTGTTAATAATAACCAATCAAACTGAGTTAAGATTCCAATTAACTGATAAACTGCTATTTGAGCAATAGCAAAAATAATCGCTGCTAAAATAATAGCTAACTGTTCAGTCTTAAAAACACCAGCTAATAAGGTTACTAAACCAAATCTAGCACAAAGCTCTTTAAAAATCGATATATATAAAGGAGTCCCTGAAAGTAAAATAACAGAAGACGGATAATAACTTCTAAACTCATTTAGCAAATGATAATCCCTGAATAGGTAAGTAACTAATGCTATTATAATACCAAATAATAATATTTTCTGCAAACTCTCCTTAATCAGTTGCCAATCACCCCAACCCTTAAAACCCAGTTTTTCGCTCCCAGTAAAACCAATTAAACTAGAAACAGAGATCACCAATACAACTAGTCCTAACAACTGTAAAAAACCAATCATATACACCTCGGCTTCAGTAGCGAAGCTAACAACTGTCATCCGAGCCAGATAAACATAATAAAAGTAATAAATATAAGGAATAGAGAACAAGAACATAAGCAAAGTTAAAGCAAAGCTATTTCTAAGCACCTTTTTCATGCTAACTCCTCCTATTACCTGCAACTTTCTATATAGTTTATGCTGACCCTGGATATATTATCAAATTTTAGCAATAATAAGTTATTAACCTTAACTAAAGGTGATTTTTTCGCATTCTGCTAGTTAAATTTTAGTTCAATATAGATAAATTGTTGCATTAAAGTTAAAAGATAAAGTTCAAAACTTTTTTGACACAAACTAAGTTCCGACTAAAATCTGACAAAAACATAAAACCTTAAAAGAATTAAAGAACTAATAGTTTTAATGTTTAGTCAGAACTTAGTCAGGTTTTAGTCTGCGTCAGAAGGTTTTAATGTTTTGAACTTATCTGTGTCTATCTGCGTCCATCTGTGTAATCTGCGTCAGATCTGCCCTTGAACTTGATTACAACAATATATTAATTTTGTTTCAACTACACAACAGGTGATTTTTACTAAATTACCGCTAAAAAAAGAACACTACCTGTTAATAGATAGTGTCCTTTACTCAATCAAAACTACAGTTTTTCAATAATGGCCTCGGTAATCTCAGTAGTACTAGCCTGCCCACCTAAATCAGCAGTTAGCACCTCAGCTTCAAGCAAAACAGCTGCTATAGCTGCTTCAATACTATCAGCAGCCTCTTTTTCTTCCAAATGGCGTAACATTAAAACAGCTGACAACAATAAGGCCATCGGATTAGCCTTATTCTGCCCAGCAATATCAGGCGCACTGCCGTGTACTGCTTCAAAAACCGCCAGTTCATCACCGATATTAGCTCCTGGAGTTAAGCCTAAACCACCAATCAAACCTGCACTGAGGTCTGAAACTATATCCCCATAAAAATTAGGTAATACTAACACATCATACTCTTGGGGATGCTGCACTAACTGCATACACATATTATCTACAATACGGTCATCAAACTCAATATCTGGATAGTCCTCAGCTACTTCACGAGCCGTATCTAAAAACAACCCATCACTGAGCTTCATAATATTAGCCTTATGTACAGCTGTTACCCTCTTTCTACCTTCTCGCTGGGCATATTCAAAAGCAGCCCTTACAATTCTAGCCGAAGCCTTTTTAGTAATAATCTTAATACTCTCGGCAGCTTCCTCACCTACCATATGTTCAACCCCAGAATAAAGCCCTTCTGTATTCTCTCTAAAAATTACTAAATCAATATTCTCAAACTTAGTTGGTGCTCCTTTAAAGGTCTTAGCTGGACGCAAATTAACATAGAGATCCAACTGCTTACGAATAGCCACATTTACACTCCGAAAGCCACTACCTACCGGAGTAGTAATGGGCCCTTTTAAAGCCACCTTATTCTTGCGAATAGAATCTAAAACTATTTCCGGTAAAGGAGTCCCATATTCATCCATGACTCCTGCCCCAGCATTTACTTCCTCCCAGTCTATCTCCACCCCGCTAGCTGCTATCACCTTTTGCACAGCCTGAGCTACTTCAGGGCCAATTCCATCTCCAGGCACTAAAGTTACTTTATGCATCATTAATTCCTCCTCAAATAAATATATATATTTATTTTAAAATAGCCAACTAATAATAAGTCTTTTATAGATTGACAATGATATTATACAGTCCACTTAATATTTTGTCAATAAAAGTCAATAGAGTAGGACCAGCCTCACGGCTGGGACCTCTCATCAAACTGCACGTACGGTTCTCCCGTATACAGCTTTCC